>NZ_CP165727.1:1254444-1568055 GCF_041200175.1 Streptomyces sp. R33
AGAGGGCGACGCGTTCCACCCGGCGGCCAACGTCGCCAAGATGTCCGCCGGGATCCCGCTGGACGACGCAGACCGGTGGCCCTGGCTGGACGCCATCGGCGAGTGGATCCGCGCCCGGCCCGCGGGACGGGGCGCGGTGGTGGCCTCGTCGGCGCTCAAGCGCGCCTACCGCGACCGGCTGCGCAGCGCCGCGCCCGACGCCGTGTTCGTGCACCTCACCGGAGAGCGCCCGCTGATCGAGCGGCGGATGGCGGCCCGCACGGGCCATTTCATGCCCGCCGCCCTGCTGGATTCGCAGTTCGCCACGCTGGAGCCGCTCCAGCAGGACGAACTCGGCGTCGTCGTCGACGTGTCCGGATCACCCGAGGAGATCACCGAACGGGCCCTGGCCGCGCTGTGCGCGCTGCCCGGCGTGTGCCCGCCCACCGCTCCCTCCCGAGAAAGCTAAGGAACCCTCACCGTGACAGGTCTCAGCGCCGAGATACTGGCAGCGGCCGCGCCCGCCCCGATCACCTCGGCCGGGAACGCCCAGCTGGGCTTGGCCGTCCTCGCGGGCATCGCCGTCATCGTCCTGCTCATCACCCGCCTCAAGCTGCACGCCTTCCTGGCGCTGACGATCGGCTCGCTCGCCCTCGGGGTGTTCGCGGGCGCTCCGCTGGACAAGACCATCGCCAGCTTCACCGCCGGGCTCGGCGCCACGGTCGCGGGGGTCGGCGTACTGATCGCGCTCGGCGCGATCCTGGGCAGGCTGCTCGCGGACTCGGGCGGCGCGGACGAGATCGTCGACACCATCCTCGCCAAGGCCAAGGGCCGGGCGATGCCGTGGGCCATGGTGCTGATCGCCTCGGTGATCGGGCTGCCGCTCTTCTTCGAGGTCGGCATCGTGCTCCTGATCCCGGTGGTGCTGCTGGTGGCCAAGCGCGGCAACTACTCGCTGATGCGGATCGGCATCCCGGCGCTGGCCGGCCTGTCCGTGATGCACGGGCTGATCCCGCCGCACCCCGGTCCGCTCGTCGCCATCGACGCGCTGCACGCGAACCTGGGCGTGACGCTCGCGCTCGGCGTGGTGGTGGCGATCCCGACGGTGATCATCGCCGGGCCGCTGTTCTCGAAGTACGCGGCCCGCTGGGTGGACATCCCGGCGCCCGAGCACATGATCCCGCAGCGGCCGTCGGCGGAGCTCGAGCACCGCCCGCGGTTCGGGGCGACGGTGTTCACCGTGCTGCTGCCGGTGGCGCTGATGCTGGTGAAGGCATTCGTCGACATCGTTGTCGACGATCCGGAGAACGGCCTGCAGCGGATCACGGACGTCGCGGGATCCCCGCTGATCGCGCTGCTCGCGGCGGTGCTGGTGGGCATGTTCACCCTCGGCCGGGCAGCCGGGTTCGGCAAGGCGCGCATCGCGACGACGGTGGAGAAGTCGCTGGCCCCGATCGCGGGCATCCTGCTCATCGTGGGCGCGGGCGGCGGCTTCAAGCAGACCCTGATCGACGCGGGCGTCGGCCGGATGATCCTGGAGCTGTCGAAGGACTGGTCCGTCCCGGCCCTGCTGCTGGCCTGGCTGATCGCCGTGGCCATCCGGCTGGCGACGGGCTCGGCGACGGTCGCCACGATCTCGGCGGCCGGGCTGGTGGCCCCGCTCGCCGCGGGCATGTCGACCACGGAGACGGCCCTGCTGGTGCTGGCGATCGGGTCGGGCTCGCTGTTCTTCAGCCACGTGAACGACGCCGGATTCTGGCTGGTCAAGGAGTACTTCGGAATGACCGTCGGCCAGACGATCAAGACCTGGTCGGTCATGGAGACCATCATCTCGGTGGTCGGCCTGGGCTTCGTCCTGCTGCTGTCACTCGTCCTGTAGCTGCGCGGCGGCCACGGCGAGGCCGTTCGCGGCGGTGGCGCAGCGATCGGCCAGGGCGGCGACCTCGGCGCGGAACGCGTCGGCCTGCGGGCCCTGCCAGTCCAGCGCCTCGGCTGCCGCGCGCAGCCGGAACGCGTGGCCGCGCAGGACGGCGGAGTGGCTGCGCAGGCCGTCGGCCGGATCCGGCGGCCCGGACCGCAGCCTCGTGGCGGGGCTCACCGGCTGCGCCAGGGCTGGACGAGGAGGATGCCGCCGGTGCCGATGAGGCCGATGGTGTGGACGCAGCCTTTGTGCGTGGCGGCCGGGGCGGCCGGGGTGGGACGTGGGACCTGATCGCGATCCCGGTCGCGGTCCCGGTCGAGGAACGCCCGTACGGCGGCGCCGAGTCCGAGCAGCGGTTCGGCGGGCACCGCGCGGCCGGTGGCCACCTGCCAGCCGGCGTGGTCGTTGAAGGGGTTCACGTCGGTCAGGGCGTTCCACGCGAGCAGGTCGGCGAAGGACGGGGAGAGCAGCGCGAACGCCCGCTCCGCTCCCCGGTCCCGCACGAGTCGGCGGAACACCCGGACGGCCGCCGCCTGCCGGTCCTCGTCCACGGCGCGCAGGATCGCCGCGCAGTCGGGGTCGTCCAGCAGATCGGGGCGGCCCGCGCTCGCCACCCGGATCCGGGCCTTGAGGCCGCAGACGGCGAGGCTGACGGCGAGGCTCTCGCGGCCGGTGAGGATCCCCGCGAACCAGCCGGCCCGCGCGACACCCCGGCCGCGCGGGGCCCAGCCCAGGCCCGCCGGATCGGTGAGGGTGCGCAGCAGGGTGCGCCAGCCGCGCCGGGAGCGGGCGCGGGCACGGGCCCTGCGGCGGCCCAGGGCTGCGGCCGGGAGTCGGGGGCCGAGGGCCAGTTCGGAGGCGTGCCGGGCGGCTTCGCCGACGGCGTCGGCGGCCTCGGCGAGCTCGCGGCACAGGGCGTCGAGCAGCTCGGCGTCCGGGTCGGTGGGCGCGGAGGTCGCGGCGTCGGACATGGAATCCTCGCGGGATGTCGGTGGGGAGGGTGGCGTCAGCGGCGGGTGAGGGTGAGCCGGATGCCGCGCGGGTCCAGCGCCACGGGCAGCGGTCCGGGCGGGTCGAGCACCGGACGGGTGCCCGTGATGCGGCGCCGGCGCAGGACCTCGGCGCACAGCGCGGTGGTGATCAGCAGGCCCAGCCGGTCGCCCGGGCAGCGGCCCGGGCCGTGCCCGAACGGAGCCATCCGGATGTCCTCGTCCGCGCCGGGGGTCTTCCAGCGGCCCGGGACGAAGACGTGCGGGGCGGGCACGTGTTCCGGGTCGCGCTGGTGGAAGTGGGCGGGCAGCAGGACGGAGGTGCCGGCCGGGTGGCGCACGCCCCTCCACTCGGTCTCGGCGCGGGTGACCCGGATCAGGTCGGGCACCGCGGGGTACAGGCGCAGGCACTCCCGTACGCAGGCGCGCAGCCGGGGCAGCTCCCCCGGGGCCGCCGATCCGGCGGCTTCCGCCGCAGCCGCGTCCTGTTCGGCGGGATGGGCGGCGAGCAGGAGCAGGGTGCGCAGCAGGGTCGCGGGGATGCAGTCCATGGCCCGCAGGGCCCGCTCCTCGCGGTCGGCGTACGCGCCGGCCCGGCCGAGCCGGGTGTGCCCGTCGGCCGCCCCGGCACGCTCCCGGCCTCGGCGGCGCAGGCGGCCGAGCAGGCCGGTGAGTTGCTCGTCCCCCGCGGCGGCGGCGTCGCCGAGCACGATGCGCCGGGCGGTGCGGGCCACGGTGTGCCGGACGCGGGCCAGGTCGAGGGTGGCGGCGGCGGTGAGGTGCCGGGCCTCCTCGGCGACGATGCTGCTGACGGCTCCGCACGGGCGGATCCCGCCGGCGCCGGGCGACGGCACCGCGGCTTCGGTGTCGGCCTCGGCGTCGGCCTCGGCTTCGTAGAACTGCCGCAGTTCCTGCCGGTCCAGCAGGACGAGCACGGCCCCTGACAGCCCGCGGACGAGGACGGGAGCCCCGCCGTGGCGGGCCCGCAGGGCGCGCAGCGCGTCGGCGGAGAAGACCGGGCGGGCACCGCCGGAGCCCCGGACGAAGAGCGGGAGGGCGCGGCCGGCGACGAACCGGACGGACCCGGCGCGCCCGGTCCGCGCCTGCTGTCCGCGCGAAACGGCCGACTGGGTCGTACCAGGACCGGTCACGGCTGCACCACCTCCCCGGGATCGGGCCGCCGGAGGCCGCGCGGGGCGGCCGTTCCGGGCGACG
This sequence comes from Streptomyces sp. R33, assembly GCF_041200175.1. Lineage (NCBI taxonomy): Bacteria > Bacillati > Actinomycetota > Actinomycetes > Kitasatosporales > Streptomycetaceae > Streptomyces > Streptomyces sp. R33. The sequence continues at coordinate 1,258,549 of NZ_CP165727.1, forward strand.
GGGTCCTCCGGCGGGCGCCGGCGCCGTACGCGCAGCACGTCGAGGGCGGCCTCGTGAAGCGTGCGCATCCGTGTACCTCCGCGCGCAGCCGGAAACCAACGGTCGGTGACATCGAGCTCACCGTACGTCGGCCTCGCGGCGACCGCGCCCCGAGCACCACGCGCGCGGGTCCGGCCCCACGAGCAGCGCGGCGACGCCGAACCCGGGCGGAGAGGGAGGTATGAGGTGCAGGCGTCGCGCCCAGCGCCCAGGCCGACCGGCGCCGCCGCACGGGCGTCACCGCCTCGTCGACCGGCGTCCCCCGCTCGACGAGCACCTCCCCTCCTCGCCCTCTGGCCTCGAGGTGCGCTCAGGGAGAGGGGGTCGGTGCGAAGGCGGCGTCGCGGAACGTCTGGCGGAGGGGGCCCGGGGGGTGGGTGGGGAGGAGGATCGCCCAGCGGTGGAGGCGGGGGGACACCCAGACCGCGGGGGCTTCACCGTACGACCAGGTGCCGTGCCGGGACGGGTGCCAGAGCAGGCCCCGGGAGGGGGTCAACTCGCCCGTCCGGATGCGGAGGGACTCGGTGATCCAGGCGCGGGAGACGGGGTGGTCCACCGAGGAGACGAGGTGGACCAGGAAACGGCCGAGGTCGGCCAGCGGGGCGCGCAGGGTGCCGTCGGCGAAGCGGGTGCCGGTCATGCCGAGGGGGTGCCAGATGCGGGTGGCGGCGAGCTCGGCGAGGGGACTGCCGGTGAGGTGCTCGGCGAGACGGGTGAGGGCGGCGTGGGCCACGGGGCCGGTGGAGTGGCTGAGCAGGTGGTGGGTGGTGACGCCGGGTTCGGCTTCGACCCCGTACGCAGCGAGGGGGGTGTGCAGCCGCAGCTCGTTCTCGGCGACGAGGCTGCCGATCACGGGCCACAGCGCGAGCACGGGAACCAGCCCGCCGACGTCGAGGGCCGAGCCGTCACCCGCCGTGCCGCCGTGAACCCCGCCCGGCCCCCCGAAGGCCCACACCGCATCGGGATCCGCGCCCTGCACCACGTCCCGGACCCGCTCCGCCACGCAGACCGCACCGACGGGGTCGGCCAGGTCCGCCCCGCAGACCGCGTCGGCCACCCGGCCCGCGCCGGCCGTGGCGGCCCCACGGCCCCCGCCGGCCCGCTCGGCACCGTCGGTTGGCATGACCGCGTCGGCCACATCGGCTCGCGCGGCTGTGTCGGCCGGCTCGGCCGCATCGGCATGGTCGCTCTGGAGCGTCATGGTTCCCCACGCTAGCCACCCGCCGACCGCCCTCGCGAGAGCGTCGCCATGAACTCGGCGCTGATTCGCCCCCGGGCCACCCGAATGCCAGCCACGTGCCGCCCGGCGGCCGACGCCGATGGCCGACGGCGGGCTGCCCTCGGCCCGGCCGTGCCCGCGGCCGGAAAAGCATGTGTTGTTCGGCGGGGGCCGCCCGCGCGCGCGGGCTGGACACCGTACGGCTGGACACCTTCGCCGTGCCCGACGGGCTGCGCGCACGGCATGTGCATGCCGGTCCGGCCTTCGCCGACGTCGTGGCGCCGCCGCTCGGGATCGGCCTGCTGGAGGCCCCGGCGGACTGGCTGGCGCGGCTGCCGCAGGAGTTCACCGGGCGGGAGGTCCGCCTGATCCCGATCCGCGAGGCCTACGCACTGCGCCGGCCCGTCTTCGTGAAGTCGCCGAACGACAAGTCGATCCCGGCCCTCGTCTACGCCGACGGCTCCCGCCTCCCCGGCCCCGACGCCGTGGACCCGGAGACCGAGGTGCTGGTCAGCGACGTCGTGCGCTTCACGGCCGAGTACCGGACGTACCTCCTCGACGGCGCCGTGCACACCGCGGGCCGCTACGCGGAGGACGGCAGCCTGAGCCTCGGCCCGGCGGCTCCTGAGGCGGTGGCCTTCGCCGAGCGGCTGCCCTTCGTCACCCTCCCGTCCGCGATCGTCGTCGACGTCGGCGTCGCGGACGGCCGCTGGTCGGTGATCGAGGCCAACGCCGCCTGGGCCAGCGGCATGTACACCTGCGATCCGCAGCGCGCCCTCGACGTCGTCCTGCGCGCCGCGGCCCCGCTGCACACCGTCGCGGAGCGCGACCGGCCGTTCCTGCGGTGACACGGGAGGGGCGGGGCGCCCCACGGCGCCCCGCCCCCGAAAAGACCCGCCCGACCGCGTCAGCTCTTGTCGGGGCGGTCCGTCACCCGCAGGGAGTTCAGCAGCGGCTTGCCGTAGCCCCCGTGCGCGACGAAGCGGACGTTGAGCACCCCGTCCGTGACCGTGACCGTGTACGTCCGGGTCAGGGCCGTGTACGTGCCCGCCTCCAGCGAGATGTCCAGCGACGGCAGGACCTGCGTGCCCTCGGCCAGGACGTCGAAGACGCGCTTGTTCGGCTTCGTCGAGGACAGCTCCGCGAAGCCGAGCTCCACGGTGTACGTGCCGTTCGGGACGTTGTCGAAGCGGTATTCGTACATGCCCTCACGGGCGTTGCGGAACAGCTTCTGCTCGGCCGTGCCGGCGATGGTGCGGCCGGTGGCGTTCACCGAGGAGTTGCCCTGGTAGCCGTACGACCCGGCCGTGTACTTGCGGTCCGGGGACCAGCTGTCGCCCAGGGTGTCCGTGGCCGTGTAGTCGGAGCCCGCGTCCAGGGCGACCTGGTAGCGCGGGACGACGACCTTGACCGGCACCGTGAGCACCGGCGCCCGCCCACTGGCCGAGGTGATCTTCAGGTCGGCCGTGAGGACCGTCCCGGCAGCCAGACCCTTGGTGTCCACAGCCAGCGTGACCGCGGCCTTGCCACCGGTCGGCAGGTTCCCCGTCCCCGGGGTGGCCGTCAGCCAGGCCGCGTCCTCGGTCACCGTGAAGTCCGTGCCGAGGCCCGGGTTGGTGAGGTCGAGGGTGCGGGTCCGCTTCTGGTCCGCGGGGAGGACGACCTCCACCGCGGGTTTGGCGGCGGTGACCCGGCCCGTGCGCAGCGACTGCGTCACCGTCGTGACGTCGGCCGCCTTGACGTCGACCGTCGCCGCCGCGGATTCGTACGAGGGGGCGGTGAGGGACACCGCCCGCGCCCCGGACGGGCTCTGGACGACGTATCCGCCGTCCGCCGCCGTGGTCGCCGACACCGCCGTGTCGCCGGTGCCCACGGTCACCGTGGCTCCCGCGACGCCGTTGCCGTCGTTCGCGTCGAGCACCCGGCCCGCGACCACGCCGCTCTTGGTGGTCCGGAAGGCGATGGCGAGCCCGTCGGTGACGACCGCCTGGTTGAAGGAGTACTTGAAGGCGTCCGTGCCCGCTGCGTTCTCCACGCCGACCGTGGCCGTGGAGCCGCCCTTGATGCCGGTGCCGCCGGTCCCCTTGTACGTGTAGGCGACGGTGCCGTCCTCGCCGATCGCCGCCGAGAAGGAGAACTTGTCGGTCTGCGCCGACCAGTGGGACACCTCGCGCCACTCGATCACGTACGTCCGGTGCGGGGCGGTGCCGGTGACGGCGGTGAAGACGCCCGAGCCGCTGCCGGCCGCGCCGACGACCAGGTCGTCCCAGAACGGGTACAGGGCCGCGTTGGGCGTGGCCGTGCTCGGGATGTCCCCGTTGATGTCACCGGTGTTGTTTCCGCCGAAGCTGACCGTGCCGTTCGTCCCGATCCAGGCCTGGCCGTACGTCTTGCCGTACAGCGGGACGGGGAAGGGGAGGTCGACGCGCTCGGTGGTGTTGTCGCCGGTCAGCGCGAGCTGCCGGTCCCCCGCCGCGTACGGGCGGCTGCCCGCGGTGGAGCAGGCGTAGCCGTAGCCGTCGGTGCGCTCGGGCAGGGTGACCGCCACCGTGGTGTCGCCGGCGACGGTGGTCGTGGCGCTGCCGCCGGTGACGCAGCGGGAGGAGTGCGCGGCCCGTACCTCGTACGTGCCGTGCGGCAGGGTGACCTCGAAGCGGCCCTGCGCGTCGGCGGTCGCGGTCACCGGGGTGTCCGTGACGGTGACGGTGGCGCCCGCGGCTGGTCCGGCGGCCGAGGTGACGGTGCCGGTGAGCTTGCCGGAGGGGGCCTGGGTGAGGGTGAAGTCACCGGTGGCGGTGGCGTTCTCGGTCACCGTCGCCGTGGCGGTCTCCTGGCCGTAGCCGAACTTGGCGGCCGTCAGGGTGTAGGCGCCGACCGACAGGGAGCGGAAGGTGTAGCTGCCGTCGGCCGCGGTGGTCGTCGTACGGGCGATCGGTCCGGTGGCGGTGACCTTCGCGCCCGCGACCGGCTGTCCGCCGGAGCGGACGGTGCCGGAGACGGCGCCGATGGCGCCGCGCGGGGCGCCCGAGACGGCGGCGAGCGCGTCGAGCTTGCCCTCGCCGAAGACGTTGTTGTCGGCGGCGTTGCCGCCGCACTGGCCGTTGTCGGTGTCCTGGGCGGTGCCGTTCAGCAGCTGCTCGGTCTGCGCGACGTCGCCTTCGAGGGCGGGTGCGGCGGACCAGAGCAGGGCCACGGTGGCCGCGGTGTGCGGTGAGGCCATCGAGGTGCCGGAGAAGGCCTCGTACCCGCCTCCGGGGACGGAGGAGCGGACGTTCACGCCGGGGGCCGCGATGTCGGGCTTGATGATGCCGCCGGGTCCCGCGCCGCGCGAGGAGAACGGCGCGATCGCGCCGTTGATGTCGAAGGCGCCGGAGCTGTAGGAGCTCGCGTAGTCGCCGGGCGATCCGCTGGTGGCGCAGCCGGGGCCGGAGTTCCCGTTGGAGAAGGCGGGGAAGATGCCGGCGGCGCGCCAGGCGTCGACGATCTGCTGGTACCAGTCGTCGTGCGTCGCGCTGCCCCACGAGTTGTTGACGATGTGCGGGGCGAGGTCGGGGCGGGGGTTGCGGCCGTTCAGGTCGGTCGGGGCGACGATCCACTGGCCGGCGGCGAGGAGGGAGGCCTCGGAGCAGGAGTTGGTCTCGCAGCCCTTCGCGGCGATCCATTTGGCGCCGGGAGCCACGCCGATCTTGTTGGCGCCGCCGTCGTCGCCGACCATCGTGCCCATGGTGTGGGTGCCGTGGTCGTTGTTGTCACAGGGGGCTGCGGTGGGGCAGACGCCGGCCGGGTCGAACCAGTTGTAGTCGTGGTCGTACGAGCCGTCGGCGTTCTTGCCGCGGTACTGGCCGTTCACGGCCGGGTGGGTGTAGTCGACGCCGCTGTCGATGTTGGCGACGACGATGCCCTCGCCGCGCACCCCGAGCTGGTCCCAGACCTGCGGGGCCTTGATGCGGTCGACGTTCCACTCGACGGCGTCGGCGGCGGCCTTCTCCCGCTTGCCCTCGGCGGGCTTGGGGAGGGTGACCTTGTCGTCGGCGTCGATCCGGGAGACCTCGGGGCGCTGCGCGAGGGTTCCGGCGAGTTTCTGGCTGCCGACGACGCGGACGGCGTTCACGATCCAGTACGAGGTGTACTCGGCCTTGGCGCCGTCCAGGGCTTTGATCACCTCGGCCTGGCTGCGCGCGGCGTGCTGCTGCTTGGCATGCAGAACCGTTTCTGCCTTGGCGGCGCGGGTCCGTTCCCTGCCCGCCGCCGAGAGGTCGGCGGCGCTGTCCAGGTAGACCCAGAAGGCGGCTTTGCCGGAGTCGTCGAGCTGGGTGCGGAGCTTCGGCTCGATCTTGCGCTCGGCCGCTCCGGGGGTGGGCCCGGGTTCCGGCGCGGCTGCCGCCACGCCCGCGCCGACGGGTAACAGCAGGGCTGCGGTGAGCGCGGCCAGCGCCGCGCGCAAGGATCGTCGTCTGTTGCGTTGGGCCACGTGTGGTCCTCCTCGGACGCCGTGTGCAGGTTGTGCGGGAAGGGCGTGCGTGACGTGCGCGGTCATGGTGAAGGAGGGGTCATGCTCATTACAAGAGGGCCTAATGAGCCGTATGCTGCGCGCCTGGGGTGGCCATCGCGGTCCCGGCGGGCCAGCCTGAAGACATGACCGATCCAGCGCCGGGCACGGAAGAACGCGTTCCGGCCGGGCCCGGTGTGCCGCTCGCCTCCGCCCGGGGCCGGTGGATCGTACTGACCACCGTGCTCGGGTCGACCATGGCCCTGCTCGACTCGACCGTGGTCAACGTCGCCCTCCCCACGATCGGGGTGGACCTCGACGCCGACATGGCCGTGCTCCAGTGGACGGCCAACGCCTACATGCTCACCCTGGCCGGACTGATCCTCGTCGGCGGAGCGCTCGGGGACCGCTTCGGGCGGCGCCGGATCTTCGTCCTCGGGGTGGTGTGGTTCGCGGGCGCCTCGCTGCTGTGCGGGATCGCGCCGAACGCGGGGGTCCTGATCGCCGCGCGGGCCCTTCAGGGTGCCGGCGGCGCACTGCTGACCCCCGGTTCGCTCGCGCTGATCCAGGGCTCGATCGCCGCCGAGGACCGGGCCCGGGCCGTCGGGCTGTGGTCGGGGTTCGGCGGGGTGGGCGCGGCCGTGGGGCCGTTCCTCGGCGGCTGGCTGGTGGACGGGCCCGGCTGGCGCTGGGTGTTCCTGCTGAACGTGCCGGTGGCCGCGGTGTGCGTGCCGATCGCCCTGCGGCACGTACCGGAATCGCGCGACCCGCAGGCGCACGGGCGGTTCGACGTGCTCGGCGCCTTCCTGGGGGCAGCCGCCCTCGCCCTGCTGACGTACGCGCTGATCGAGGCCCGGTCCGGGTCCCCGCTGGTGATCGCCTCGGCCGTCGGGGGCGTGCTGCTGTCCGCCGTGTTCGTGTACGTCGAGCGGCACCGGGCCGATCCGATGCTGCCGCCCGACATCTTCGCCTCCCGGCAGTTCACCGCCGTCAACGTGGTCACGCTGTTCGTGTACGCGGCCTTCAGCGGGTTCTTCTTCCTCTTCGTGCTCCAGCTCCAGGTGGTCTCCGGCTACTCGGCCCTGGGCGCGGGGGCGGCTCTGCTGCCGACGACCGCGCTGATGCTGCTGCTGTCGGCCCGGTCGGGGGCGCTCGGGGAGAGGATCGGTCCGCGGATCCCGCTCACGGTGGGGCCGCTGCTGTGCGCGGCGGCGCTGCTGCTGATGCTGCGGGTGGGGCCGGACGCCTCGTACGTACGGGACGTGCTGCCGGCGCTGATCGTGATGGGCATGGGCATGGTGGCCCTGGTGGCTCCGCTGACGGCGACCGTGCTGTCCTCGGTGGACCCCGGCCGGGCGGGCCTGGCCAGCGGCATCAACAACGCGGCCGCCCGGGCGGCCGGACTGCTGGCGGTGGCGGCACTGCCGCTGCTGGCCGGCATGGGGCCGGACGCCTACCGCTCGGCGTCCGAGTTCGACGCCGCGTTCGGGCGGGCCATGCTGTGGTGCGCGGGGCTGCTCGTGGCGGGCGCGGCCGTGGCCTGGGCCACCGTACGCAAGCCCGTACCGGGAGCGGGGTGCCACCCGGAGTGCCACACCTTCTGCGCGACGACCTCCCCGCCGCTCGAACCCCCGAGGACGGCGAAGCCCTGACCGACGGCCCGCCATGTGCTGGAACGCCACGGCAGATCTGACGGCGGGTGCGGTCATCACCGCCGTGGGCGTCGTGTGCGTGGCGCGCGTACGGCGGGCCCGCGATCTGCCGATCGCCGCACTGCCGTTGCTGCTGGGCGCCCACCAGCTGGTGGAGGCCGCGGTGTGGCACGCGGGCGGCGGCTGCGGCCCGGCCACCACGGCCTGGGTGGTGATCGCCCTGCCGGTGCTGCCGGTGTGGGTGCCGTTCGGGGTGCTGCTCGCCGCCGCTCCGGCGGACCGCCGCCTCCCGTGGGGGCCGGCCGTCGCCGGTCTCGCCACCGCCGCGGTGCTCTCGTACTGCCTCGCGACCCGGCCGGCGACCGCCGAGATCCGGGGTCACACCCTGGGTTACGGCGTGAATGTTCCGTGGATACCGCTCGTCCTCGCGGGCTACCTGTTCGCCACCCTGGGCGCCCTGCTGCTGTCGGGCGAGCGGCGGCTGCGGCTCCTCGGTGCGGTGCTCGGCGCCGGGGCATTGGCCTGCTCAGCGCTGTGGCGGCTGGAATTCGTCTCCACCTGGTGCGCCTGGGCGGCGGTCGCGTCCCTGCTGGTGCTGGGGTGGGTACGGCGCGCCCGGCCCGGCGCCTCTGTGACATGACAGGCCGAAAGTTACCTAGACGTATGTAGTGACTTCCCATGCGACCGGCAGTAGAACTCGTTCCCATTCCGCCGAGAGTGAGGAACGTCACATGGGTGACAAAGCCCTGCACAAATCCGGCTCCAAGGGAATCTCGCGCCGTGGATTCATGGCGAGAACAAGTTCTATTCTCGGGGCGGCTGCCCTTGCCGGTCAGAGCACCCCGGCCCACGCGCAGACGGTCGCCTCAGTCGCAGCGGCCGTCGGCCCCATCGACAACGGCGCGCACGTACCGGCGCTGGTGATCGGCACCGGCTACGGAGGGTCCGTCGCCGCCCTGCGACTCGCCCAGGCAGGCGTCGACGTCCACATGATCGAGATGGGCATGGCCTGGGACACCTCGGGACCGGACGGCAAGATCTTCTGCAACACGACCAGTCCGGACCAGCGTTCCTACTGGCTGCGGACCAAGACCAAGCAGCCGCTGAGCAACTTCCTCGGCTTCCCGATCGACAGGGACATCCCCCGCTACACCGGGATCCTGGACGCCGAGGAGATGGGCGGCATCATCGTCTACCAGGGCCGCGGCGTCGGTGGCGGTTCGCTGGTCAACGGCGGTATGGCGGTCACCCCGAAGCGTGCGAACTTCGCCGCCATCCTCCCGTCGGTGGACGCCGACGAGATGTACACCACCTACTACCCGCGGGCCAACGCCGGGCTCGGGGTCGGCCTGGTCGACCCGGCCTGGTTCGACACCGTCGACTGCTACCAGTTCGCGCGCGTCGGCCGCAAGCACGCCCAGCGCTCCGGCTTCCCGTTCGTCTTCGTCCCGGACGTCTACGACTGGGACTACATGAAGCAGGAGGCCGCCGGGACCGCTCCCAAGTCCGCGGTCGCCGGGGAGATCCTCTACGGCAACAACTACGGCAAGAAATCGCTGCAGAAGACCTATCTCGCCCAGGCCCGGGCCACCGGCAAGGTCACCATCTCCCCACTGCACAAGGTCACTTCCGTGTCCCCCGCGGCCGGCGGCGGGTACACCGTCGTCATCGACCAGATCAACACCACCGGCGCGGCCACCGCCACCAAGACGGTGATCGCCGACAAGGTGTTCTTCGCGGCCGGCAGTGTCGGCACCAGCAAACTGCTCGTCAGGCTCAAGGCCACCGGCGCACTGCCCGCCCTGAACGGCGAGGTCGGCAAGGGCTGGGGCGACAACGGCAACGTCATGTGCGGGCGGGCCAACCACCTGTGGGACCCGACCGGCAAGGTCCAGGCGTCCATCCCCTGCGGCGGCATCGACAACTGGGACGCGGGCGGGGCGTTCGCCGAGGTGGCGCCGCTGCCGACCGGGATCGAGACGTACGCCTCCTTCTACCTGTCGATCACCAAGAACCCGCACCGCGCCGAGTTCACGTACAACGCGGCCTCGGGCGCGGTGGAGCTGAACTGGCAGACGGCGTGGAAGCAGCCGTCCATCGACATGGCCAAGACCATCTTCGACAAGATCAACTCCAAGGAGGGGACGATCTACCGCACGGACCTGTTCGGCACCAACAAGATCTGGGGCGACCACCTCACCTACCACCCGCTCGGCGGTGCGGTCCTGAACAAGGCCACCGACAACTACGGCCGCCTGCACGGCTACACCGGCCTGTACGTGATCGACGGCTCGCTGATCCCCGGCAACACCAGCGTCAACCCGTTCGTCACCATCACGGCGCTCGCGGAGCGCAACATCGAGAAGATCATCGCCACCGACCTGTAGGCGGTCCGCCCACAGCCCCGGGGCCGTCGGACGTACCGACCGGCCCCGGACCCGTTGCCCTGCAACCGGCCTCAGTGCCCCGGCAGTACGCAGACACTGTCGAGGCCGAGCACGTGGTTGAGCCGGCCGAAGGCCAGCCAGGACCCGATGCTCATCGTCAGCTCCACGATCTCGAGCTGGCTGTAGTGCGCGGTCATCCGCTCCCAGAACTCCTCGTCGAGGTTGTGGTGGTCGAGCGTGTACCGCTCCGCGTACTCCGCGGCCAGCCGGGTCCGTTCGTCGAAGCGGTCCGTGGTGCGCCACTCGGTGACGGCATCGGAGAACTCCTCCTCGACCTTCTCCCCGTCCCGTTCGGTCCGCCAGTCGAGGCAGAACACGCACCCGTTGATCTGCGCGACGCGCAGCCGGGCGGCCTCGAACTCGCGCAGCCCCAGGGTGGTGTGGGCGTACACGGACAGGGAGAAGTTCGCGGCGGCCATCCCGATCCCGGGGACCATGTCGCCCCACACGTACTCGATCGGGTGCTGGCCCTCGGGTATGTCGATCCTCATGACTTCTTCCTTCCGAGCTTGCCGATGGCGGGGCGCAGGGGGACGTCGAGGGCGTCGTAGAGGCCCGGTCCGGCCTCCACCAGCCAGTCGATGGCGCCGACCAGACGGCCGACGGCGGTGGCGTTGCCGCCTGCCGAGCGGTTCTCGCCCTCGTCGGTGGCCTCGACGGTGACCTCGATGCGCGGGCGGCCCTCGATGACCACCCGGTGGGCGCCGTCACCGCCGTCGGGCGGCGTGGGCCAGTCGGGGGCGCAGGAGGCGTGGATACGGGTGACGTGCTCGATGACGAGGCGGGGTTCACCCTCGACGATGCCCTGCACCTCGAAGCGGACGGCGCCCTGGGTGCCGGCCGCGAACTCGCCCATGGTGCGGGTGGTGACGGTGCTGTCGAGGGCGCGGCGGTCCACGGTCTCGCGTATCTCGTCGAGTTCGACGCCCAGGGCCCGGGCCATCATGCGGATCTGCCCGCCCCACACCATGGTCGGGACGGACGGCATCAGCATCATCGGCTCGAAGTCCATGGGCTGGCCCATGCCGACGAGGTACCGGACGGAGTCCGGCTGGTCGTAGGTGGAGTAGTCGAATATCTCCTGGCAGCGGATGGCGTCGATCGTGCTGCCCAGTCCGCTGAGCAGGAGCGGGAGTACGTCGTTGCCCCAGCCGGGGTCGACGCCGGAGGCGAAGAGCGAGCCGCCGCCCTCCGCGACGGCGGCGGCCACCGGATCGCGGAACTCGGGCGGGGCGCCCCGGTGGTCGTAGAGCGGGTAGAGGGCGGGGCTGACGACGACCGCGCCGGCCCGGATGGCCCGGGTGATGTCGGCGAGGGCGTCGTCGGGGCGGGTGTCGCCGGAGGCCGCGTAGACGACGGCCTGCGGCCGGGCGGCGAGGACCGCCTCGATGTCGTCGGTGGCCAGGACCCCGGTGTCGTGGTCGAGTCCGCCGAGCCGGCCCGCGTCGCGGCCGATTTTGTCGGGATGGTGGACGATGACGGCGGCCAGTTTCAGCGCCGGATGGGCCTCTACGGCACGGATGGCCAAACGGCCGACGTTGCCGGTACCCCAGACAACCGTGGAAATCATGCGCGGAGGGTAGCGACAGGACCTGCACGTTTCCAGAGTCGCGGGCCCCGGCCTTCGGTCACTGGTTCTGGCCGCCCAGGACGAAGAGGAGGTAGACGAAGAAGGCGAAGAGGTGGCCGACGAACAAGTAGGCGATCAGCCGGATCACCAGACCGCGCGGGAACTTGGACTGGATGTTCATGGTGGGGCTCCTAGGGCTGGTGGGCGTTTGTGCCGCCGCCGAGGCACAGCCCGGCGAGGCTGCTCTGCAGCAGGGTGTGGACGAACAGCAGGTCGGCTCCGCCCGTGGTGGCCGCGCCGATCCGGTGCGGGGTCAGCGAGTCGAAGTGCGCGCTGTCCCCCGGCTCCAGCAGGTACTCGGCCTCCGCCAGGTGCAGCCGCAGCCGCCCCTTGAGGACGTACAGCCATTCCTCGCCGGGGTGGACGCGGACCAGCTCCCCCTGGCTGCGCCCGTGCGGGACGTGCACGCGCAGCGCCTGCATCCCGCGGCCGGGGCCGCCTGCCTGCCAGTACGTCCACCCGTCGGCCTCGCGGGCGCCGGGACCGCCCGCCCGTACGATGGGATCGGCGACGGCGGGGGTCTCGCCGAGCAGTTCCGAGACCGTCGTACCGTAGGTGCGGGCGAGTCCGAGCAGCAGCGGCAGCGAGGGCTGGCGCCGCCCGGTCTCCAGCCGGGACAGGTGCGCGGGCGAGAGCCGGGCCCGCGCGGCGGCGGCCTCCAGGGTGAGCCCGGCGCGGCGCCGCAGCTCACGCAGCTGCGGGGCCACGGACGGCAGCTCGTCGGCGCCGGCGCCGACGTCGGTGCCGACCGGATCGTCTTTGCCGACCTGGTCGTCGGGACGCTCGGGGCCTTCGGGGCCGGGTGCAGGACCGGATGTCATACCCAGATTGAGCCAGAATCCTGCCCGCCTGGCAATTTCACTTGCCTCTGAGGCAAAAAGGCTGGTCCTGGTCGTCCCCTCAGCTCCCGCCGAGCACCGTCTCCACCGTGTCCGCCTCCTCCGCGCGCTTGTCCGGGCGGTGTCGCAGCACCCGCGCGAAGCGCAGGGCGACCCCGGCGGGGTAGCGCGGGGAGCGCTGGAGGCCGTCGTACGCGATCTCCACGACCAGCTCGGGCCGCACCCGCACGGTGAAGCCGTCGTCCTCCACCGCCAGCTCCCGCAGCCGGGCGGTCTGCCAGCGCAGCATCTCGTCGGTGAGCCCCTTGAAGGTCTTGCCGAGCATGGCGTACGTGCCGTCGGCGGCCCGGGCCCCGAGGTGCAGGTTCGACAGCAGTCCGGTGCGCCGGCCGTGCCCCCATTCGACCGCGAGCACCACGAGGTCGAGCGTGTGCACCGGTTTCACCTTGAGCCAGTGTCTGCCGCGCCGCCCGGCCGCGTAGGTCGAGTCGAGGCCCTTGACCATCACCCCCTCGTGGCCGCGGCGCAGGGTCTCGGCCCAGAACTCCTCGGCGGCGGCCGCCTGCTCCTGCGGGTCCTCGACGACGAAACGGCGGACCCGGGACTCCTGCGGCACGAGGGCGGCGAGCACCGCATACCGCTCGCGCACCGGGAGGTCCAGGAGCACCTCGTCCCCCGCCGCCAGTACGTCGAAGAAGTACGGGACGACGGGCAGGGTGCGCCGCGCGGTCTCGACGTCGACCCGCGATCCGACCCGGCTCGCGACCTCCTGGAAGGGCACCGGCCGGCCGTCCGGCGTCTGCCCGATCACCTCGCCGTCGAGGATGAACCTCTCCCCCGGCAACGCCCGCGCGAGCTGCGCCACCTCCGGCAGCCGGCCGGTGATCTCGTCGAGGGAGCGCGTGTACACCCGTACGTCGTCCCCGTCCCGGTGCACCTGCACCCGGATCCCGTCGAGTTTCTCCTCCACCGCGCAGGGCCCGAGCGCGGCCAGGGCCTCGGCCACCGACTTGGCGGTGTTCGCCAGCATCGGCTGTACGGGCTGCCCGACGCGCAGGGTGACCTCGCGCAGGGCCGCCGCGCCGCCGGCCAGCGCCGCCGCGGCCACCCGGGGCAGCGATCCGTCCAGCATCACGGCCCGGCGCAGCTCGGCGGCCGGCACCCCCGAGGCCGCGGCGACGCCTTCCAGCGCGACCGCGTCGAGGGCGCCCTGGCGGACCTCGCCGGAGAGCAGGCTGCGCAGGAACCGCTGCTCGGGTGCGGTGGCCGCGCCGAGCAGGGCGTCGAGGATCCGGCGCCGCTCGGCCTGCGAGCCCGCGCCCGCCACTGCGGCGAGCTCCGTCACCGCCGCGTCGACGGCGGTGACGGTCAAGGTGGGTTCGGCGGCGGGTTCGACCTCCCGGCCGAGCGCGCGCCACCCGATGCCGGGCCGGCCCTGCGGGAGCCGCCCTGCGAGGTACGAGATGACCAGGCCGGCCTCCTCGGGGGGCGCCGCGGCGAACAGCTCCGCGAGCAGGGCGGTCTTCCGGGACCGGGCGGAGGTCTCGGCGACCTCCCGGGACACGCGCGCGACCTCGGCGAGCAGCATGCCGTCATCCTCCCGCCGCTCGGCGTACCGCGCAGGTCGGGTCCCGGTACCGCAGGTGCGGTATGCCGGGCCGCCCGTGTACTCCTCGAGGAGGTGGGCGGTTCCCCCTGGGGGCGCTCAGGGCCGGGCGGTCCGGCGTCTAGGGTTCCCGTATGAAGCTCCGATTGCCGAAGCTCCGGCCGCCACGGCGCCGCCGAAGCCGCCTGCTCGCGGGCGCCGCCGCGCTCGCCGTCGTCGCGGGGGCCGGTACGTGGACCGCCGCCGCGTCCGGCGGGGCGACCCCCGTGCACCGCCAGGACCGGACGCTGGAGATGCCCGGCGCCGGGATCGACACCTCGTACTTCACGGCGGGCGGCGGCGGCAAGCGGCCCGCCGTGCTCCTCGGGCACGGTTTCGGCGGCAGCAAGGACGACGTCCGGGCGCAGGCCGAGCAGCTGGCCCGGGACGGGTACGCCGTGCTGACCTGGTCGGCGCGCGGCTTCGGCCGCTCCGGCGGCCATATCGGGCTGAACGACCCCGAGCACGAGGTCAAGGACGTCTCGCGGCTCGTCGACTGGCTCGCGCAACAGCCCGAGGTGCGGCTCGACGGGGACGGCGACCCGCGCGTCGGCGTCACCGGGGCCTCGTACGGCGGGGCGATCTCGCTGCTCGCCGCCGGATACGACCGGCGGATCGACGCGATCGCCCCGCAGATCACGTACTGGAACCTCGCGGACTCCCTCTTCCCGCAAGGCGTGTTCAAGAAGCTGTGGGCGGGGCTGTTCTTCACCACCGGTTCGGCCGACGGGATGCAGCCCGGGGCGCTGGCGACGGGCAACCCCGCAGCGGCGGGCGCCCCCGCCTCCGGCGCCGCGGACACGGCCACCGCCTGCGGGCGGTTCCAGCCGGAGCTGTGCGCCATGTACGAGCGGGTCGCGGTGGCCGGGAAGCCCGACGCCGAGGCCCGCGCCCTGCTGGAGCGGCGCAGCCCGTCGGCGGTCGGCGACCGGATCAAGGTGCCGGCCCTGATCGTGCAGGGCCAGGAGGACTCCCTCTTCCCGCTCGACCAGGCCGACGCCATGGCGAGGGCGATCGCGGCGAACGGTGCGCCCGTCTCCGTGGACTGGGCGGCCGGCGGGCACGACGGCGGCATGCGCGAGTCGGGCCGGGTCGAGGCGCGGGTGGCCGCCTGGTTCGACCGCTACCTGAAGGACGACCGGGGCGCGGACACCGGCCCGGCCTTCCGCGTCTCGCGCTCCGGCGGCATCGACTCCACCGACGGGGCGGTCCAGTTGCGCGGCGCGAACGGCGAGCGCTACCCGGGGCTGACGTCCGGTCCCCGGGAGTTCGCCCTGAGCGGCCGGGAGCAGAGTTTCGGCAATCCGGCGGGCGGCGCTCCGCCCGCGCTGTCGTCCCTGCCGGGGATCGGCGGGCAGCTCGCCGCGTTCGGAGCCGGGCTCTCGCTGGACTTCCCCGGGCAGAACGCCCGGTTCGAGTCGGAGCCGCTGGCCGGGGAGGTGAGGATCACCGGGACGCCGACCATCACCCTGAACGTGAGGTCGACGGCTGCGGACGGTTCTGCCGTCCTGTTCGGCAAGCTGTACGACGTCGGGCCCGACGGGCGCCAAGCGGTGCTGCCGAGCCAGTTGGTCGCCCCGGTGCGCGTGGAGAACGCGCAGGAGGGGGCGACGGTGCAGCTGCGGCTCCCGGCCGTCGACCACGCCGTGCAGGCCGGGCACCGGCTGCGGCTGGTCGTCGCCGCCACCGACCTCGGCTACGCGTCCCCGGCCGCGCCGGCCACCTACACGGTCGCGGCGCAGGGCGCCCTGGCCGTTCCGGTGGCCGACGGGGTACGGACCGCCTCGGCGGGGCTGCCCGCGTGGACCTGGGGGCTGCCGCTGGGCGCTGCGCTGCTGGCCGCGGCGCTGCTGGGGATCCGGAGGACCGGCCGGGAGGGTGCGGGGGCGCGGGCCGGGGTACCGCAGCCCGACCCCGCGCTGGCCGACGTACCGCTTGAAATCACCGGTCTGACGAAGCGGTACGCAAAGGCACAGGACCGGTATGCGGTGCGAGACCTGTCGTTCCGGGTGGAGAAGGGGCAGGTCCTGGGCCTGCTCGGGCCCAACGGCGCCGGAAAGACCACCACCCTGCGGATGCTGATGGGGCTGATCTCCCCGGACGCCGGGGAGATCCGGGTGTTCGGGCACGCGGTACGGGCCGGTGCTCCGGTGCTGTCGCGGGTCGGGGCGTTCGTCGAGGGGGCCGGTTTCCTGCCGCACCTGTCGGGGCGGGCCAACCTGGAGCTGTACTGGCAGGCCACCGGCCGGCCGGCCGAGGACGCGCACATGGCGCAGGCCCTGGAGATCGCCGGCCTGGGCGATGCGCTGGAGCGCGCGGTGCGCACGTACTCGCAGGGCATGCGGCAGCGGCTCGCGATCGCGCAGGCCATGCTCGGGATGCCGGACCTGCTGATCCTCGACGAGCCGACGAACGGTCTGGACCCGCCGCAGATCCGGGAGATGCGGGACGTGATGATCCGGTACGCGGCGGGCGGGCGGACGGTCATCGTCTCGAGCCATCTGCTGTCGGAGGTCGAGCAGTCGTGCACCCATCTGGTGGTCATGGACCGCGGACGGCTCGTGCAGGCCGGCGAGGTCGCGGAGATCACGGGTGGTGGGGACGTGCTGCTGGTGACGCTGGCGGAGCCGGTGGACGAAGGGGTCGTGGGCAAGGTGGCGGCTCTGGAGGGAGTGGGTTCCGTGGCGGCGGCCGACGACGGGCTGCTGGTACGGCTGGAGGGAGCGACGGCCGCAGGGCTGATCGCCGAGCTGGTACGGCTGGAGGTGCCGGTGTCCGCAGTGGGGCCGCACCGCCGGCTGGAGGACGCGTTCCTCACCCTGATCGGAGGTGCGGCGTGAGCGCCGTGACGCAGTCCGTGACAGAGGTGGCCCCCGGCTACCGGGCGAGCCGTACGCTGCCGCTGCGCGTGGAGGCGCTGCGCCAGTGGCGCAGGCGGCGGACGCTGGTGATGGCCGGGGTGCTGGCCGCGCTCCCCTTCGTCATGATCATCGCGTTCGCGGTGGGCGGCGGACAGGACGGCGGCCGCGGGGGCGGGGACGGCCGGATCACTCTCATCGACACGGCGACGGCCTCGGGCGCGAACTTCGCGGCCACCTGTCTGTTCGTGTCGGCCGGGTTCCTGCTGGTGGTACCGGTGGCGCTGTTCTGCGGGGACACGGTGGCTTCGGAGGCGAGCTGGTCCTCGCTGCGCTACCTGCTGGCCTCGCCGGTGCCGAGGGCCCGGCTGCTGTGGAGCAAGCTGGTGGTGGCGCTGGGCTTCAGCCTGGCGGCGATGGTGCTGCTGCCGCTGGTGGCGCTGGCGGCGGGCACGGCCGCGTACGGGTGGGGACCTCTGAAGCTGCCCACGGGCGGCTCGTTGCCGGCCGCGGACACCGTGCCGCGCCTCGCCCTGGTCGTGGCGTTCGTCTTCGTGTCGCAGCTGGTCACGGCCGGGCTGGCGTTCTGGCTGTCGACCCGGACGGACGCGCCGCTGGGTGCGGTGGGCGGGGCGGTCGGTCTGACGATCGTCGGCAACGTGCTGGACGCGGTGACGGCGCTCGGCTCCTGGCGGGAGTTCCTGCCGGCGCACTGGCAGTTCGCGTGGGCGGACGCGCTGCAGCCGCAGCTGGAGTGGGGCGGCATGGTCAAGGGGACGGCGGTGTCGGTGGCGTACGCGGTGGTGCTGTTCGCGCTGGCGTTCCGCGGGTTCGCCCGCAAGGACATCGTGTCCTGACCGCCGCAAGCGCCGGGCGGGCCGTCGGCTTTCGGCCGGCCCCGCCCGGGGTGTGGGCCGTCCGTGCCAATGGGGTGTGTGCCCGCGTGTGCCTGCCGTCCGGGCGCCCCCGGCGCGCTGAACAATCGCGGTCGTCATGACGTACGGACGCGTCTGCGCGGCACCGAGGGGTACCACCCATGCACACGACAGGACTTCCGGCCCGCAGGGCCCTGCTGACCGGAGGCCTCGCGGCCGCCGTCGTCGCGCTCTCGGGATGCTCGTCCCCGAGGCCGCCCCGGGTGACGACCGCGGCCCCGCCGCCGCGCCCGGCCACCCCTCAGGCCGCGTTCGCGCGCCTGATGGAGGGCAACCAGCGCTGGGTGAGCGGAAACCTCGAACATCCCGACCGCGATCCCGAGCGGCGCGAGCTGGTCGCCGAGGCGCAGGACCCCTTCGGGGTGGTCCTCTCGTGCATCGACTCCCGGGTGGCACCCGAGCTGATCTTCGACACCGGGCTCGGCGACCTGTACGTCCTGCGCACGGGCGGACAGGCGGTCGGCCCGGTCGTGACCGGTTCCGTCGAGTACGGGCCCATGACGGGCGGCACCCCGCTGGTCGTCGTGCTCGGACACCAGCGCTGCGGCGCGATCGAGGCCGCGTACAAGGCGCTGAAGGGCGGCACCCCGCTGCCCGGCAATCTGCAGGCCATCGCCAAGGCCATGGTGCCGGCGTACGAGCTGACGGCCGAGAACCCCGGCGCCGACCCCGTCGACACCATGACCCACCACCAGATCAAGGTGACCGCGGACGATCTGCGGGCCAACGCCGACCTGGGGCCCCTCGTGAAGAAGGGCGCCCTGGCCGTCGTCGGCGCCTACTACTCGCTGGACACCGGCAAGGTGGAGGTCCTGACGGGTGTGCCCGCCTGAGCCGCCCCGCCGGAGCTGCGCTGCGGCTCAGGCCCCCGCGATCGCGTCGATCTCCGCCAGCAGTTCGGGCTCCAGCGGGCGGTCGGCGACGGCCGCATTGGCCCGTACCTGCTCGGGGGAGGTGGCGCCCGCGATGACGGAGGAGCAGCCGGGCTGGGCGGAGAGCCAGCCGATGGCCAGTTCGAGGACGCTGCGGCCGTGCTTGTCGGCGACGGCGGCCAGCGCCTCGACCGTGTCGAGCCGCTCCTCGGTGAGGTACGCGTCGCGCCCCTCCAGGCGGGAGCCGGCCGGGACCGGGGCACCCCGGCGGATCTTGCCGGTCAGCAGGCCGTTGGCGAGCGGGAAGTACGGGAGCACGCCGAGGCCGTAGTGCACGGCGGCCGGGACCAGCTCCGCCTCCGCGTTCCGCCGGAGCAGCGACCATTCGTTCTGCGCCGACACGAAGGGGGCCGCGCCCGTTTCGCGGGCGACGTGGGCGGCTTCGGCGAGCTGCCAGCCGCTGAAGTTGGAGTGGCCGATGTAGCGGACCTTGCCCTCGGTGACCAGCTCGGTGAGCGCCGCCAGGGTTTCGGCGACGGGGGTCGCCGGGTCGGGGCTGTGCAGCTGGTAGAGGTCGATGTGGTCGGTGTCCAGGCGGCGCAGGGACTCCTCGACGGCCCGCCGGATGTACGCGCGGCCGCCGCGGGATCCGGCGGCGGGCCCGTACTCCATGTCCATGCCCGCGTAGCCGAACTTGGTGGCCAGGACGACCTGGTCACGGCGGCCCTTGATGGCCTGCCCGAGGTGGCGCTCGGAGCCGCCGCGGCCGCCGTAGATGTCGGCGGTGTCGAGGAGGGTGATCCCCGCGTCGAGGGCTGCGTCGACGACGGCGCGGGTCGCCCGGGCGTCGAGGCGGCCGCCGAAGTTGTTGCAGCCGAGTCCGACGGCGGATACCTGCAGACCTGAACTGCCCAGCGGGATGTAGCGCATGCGTTTCGTTCCTCCGCACTCGTCCGGCACATGATCGACCAAGTGACGAGTCTAGGCACGCCGGTTCGACGGAAGCTGCTCTTCCTCTCCTCAGACCGTCCGGCCCGCCCCTGCGGAGGGTTCCGCCGCCGTGATGCGCGGCGGTTTGTGGCCCGCTCGTACGAAGGCCTCCGTGACGGCCTCGGCCACCAGCGGCTCGGCCTCCGCGTCGATCAGGGCCAGGGCCGAACCGCCGAACCCGCCGCCGGTCATCCGGGCCCCGTACGCGCCCGCCGCGTTGGCGGTGGCGACCGCCAGGTCGAGCTCGGCGCAGGACACCTCGTAGTCGTCCCGCAGCGAGGCGTGGCCCTCGGTCAGCAGCGGGCCCGCCTCCCGCAGCCGTCCGGCGCGCAGCAGTTCCTCCACCCGTACGACCCGTTCGTTCTCGGTGACGACGTGCCGGACCCGTTGGCGCCGGACCGGGTCGTCGAGGCGGGCCAGGGCCCGGTCGAGCTCCTCGTACGGGAGGTCGCGCAGGGCGGGCAGCCCGAGCTCGGCGGCCGCCCCGTGGCAGGAGGCGAGGCGTTCGGCGTAGGCCCCGTCGGCCAGGTCGTGCTTGACCCGGGTGTCGATGACCAGGAGGCGCAGGCCCGCCGCCGCGCAGTCGAAGGGGATGTGCCGCTGTTCGAGGGTGCGGGTGTCCAGGTGCAGGGCGTGGCCTTCGGTGGCGCAGGCCGAGGCCGTCTGGTCCATCACCCCGCAGGGCACGCCGACGTACGCGTTCTCGGCGCGGCGGGCGAGCGCGGCCAGTTCGGTCCGGGTGAGCGGGATCCCGTACAGGTCGGTGAGCGCGAGGGCGGTGGCCACCTCCAGGGCGGCGGAGGAGGACAGTCCGGCTCCGGTGGGCACGTCGGAGCGGATGTACAGATCGGCGCCGCCGACCGGAAGGCCGGCGTCCAGCAGGGCCCACAGCACGCCGGCCGGGTACGCGGCCCATCCTGCGGCGCCGGTGGGCGGGCGGGCCGGGTCGAGGTGGGCGGGGCGGACGGTGACCACGCCGGAGGGGACGTCGGCGGAGTGGAGGCGGAGGATCCCGTCGGCGCGCCGGGCGGCGGCGACCTCCGTGCGCTGCGGGAGCGCGAAGGGCAGGGCGAAGCCGTCGTTGTAGTCGGTGTGTTCGCCGATCAGGTTGACCCGGCCCGGAGCCGCCCAGACTCCCTCGGGCTCGGACCCGTACAGCCGGCGGAACCCGTCCGCTGCCTGGTTCATCGGCTCGCCACCTCCCGCAGCCGCGCGGCCGCGTCCTCGGGGCGGACGTCGTTCATGTAGGCCTCCATGCCGGATTCGGTTCCCGCCAGGTACTTGAGCTTGTCAGCGGTGCGGCGGACCGTGAAGAGCTCCAGGTGGAGCGCGAAGTCGGCCCGGCCCTCGCCGGAGACCGGCGCCTGGTGCCAGGCGGAGATGTACGGGGTGGGCCCCGGCGTCCCGAACAGCCGCTCGAAGCGTCGCAGCAGCTCCAGGTAGAGGCGGGGGAACTCGGCGCGGGCCGCGTCGTCCAGGGTGGTCAGGTCGGCGGTGCGGCGGTGCGGATAGAGGTGGACCTCGTACGGCCAGCGCGCGGCGTAGGGCACGAAGGCGGTCCAGTGCTCCCCTTCGAGGACGACCCTGGTGCCCTCGGCGCGTTCGGCGGCGAGCACCTCCTCGAAGAGGTTGCCGCCGGTGCGGGCGCGGTGGGCGGAGACGGTGGCGAGCATGCGGGTGGTGCGCGGGGTGATGAAGGGGAAGGCGTAGATCTGGCCGTGCGGGTGCGCGAGGGTCACGCCGATCTCGGTGCCGCGGTTCTCGAAGCAGTAGACCTGCCGGACCCCGTGGTGGGCGGAGAGTTCGGCGGTGCGGTCGGTCCAGGCGGCCAGGACGAGCGCGGCGCGTCCCTCGTCGAGCTCGGCGAAGGAGGTCAGGTGGTCGGGGGTGAAGCAGATGACCTCGCAGCGGCCGGTGTCGCCGGCGAGGGAGGGGAAACGGTTCTCGAAGACGACCACGTCGTAGTCGGGTGCCGGGATCTCGCTCGCGCGCCCCTCGGTGGAGGGGCACAGCGGGCAGGCGTCGGCGGGCGGGTGGTAGGTGCGCCCCTGGCGGTGGGAGGCGATGACGACGGCGTCGCCCAGCAGCGGGTCGCGGCGCACCTCGGGGGAGGTGGCGGACGCGTCGAGGGTGCGGGTGTCGGGGACGGCGCGGGCTGCGGCGTCGTCGGCGTCGTAGTAGAGGATCTCGCGGCCGTCGGCCAGGCGGGTGCTCGTTCGCTTCACGGGGAGAGCTTCTCTCAAGGGATGGTCACCGCAGTGCACTGGGGTGCCGGCGGCTCGCGGGGTTGGCCGGGGGCGCGGCGGGGTTCATTCGAGCGTGACGACGGTGGGGCGGCCCAGGTCGGGGCGGTCGCGCAGCGGCAGGTCGGCGCCGGGATGCTCCAGCTCGAGGACGACGATCTCGTTCCGGCCGGTCCGCCACAGGGGCGCGGGCGCGTAGAGGGTGCGCTGGGGGCCGCGCGGGGTGTCGTAGTGGCCGAGGAGGAAGCCGTTCAGCCAGACGAGGCCGGTGCCCCAGCCGGAGACGTCGACGAATCCGTCGGCGGGCGCGTCCGGGAGGGCGTGGGTGAAGCGGTGGAAGGCCGGGCGGCCTGCGCCGGGTGTGCCGGGTGCCTCGGGTGCGTCGGGTGTGTGGCGTGACCAGCGCAGGCCGGTCGGGTCGGTCAGCGGGAGCGGCCGGATCTCCCACTCGAACAGCAGCTGGTGGCCGTGGCGGACGCCGCGCCAGATGCCCTTGCGGTCGTCGAGGAGCGGGCCGTAGTTGACCCGGCCCTGGGCGCGGACGAGGACGTCGAGGACGACCCCCGCCTCGCCGACGGACAGGTCGAGCCCCTCGTCGGGCCGGTTGCGGTCGAGGATGCCGAGGGGCTCCCCGTCGGCGAACAGGTACGCGCGGTCGCCGAGGCCGTCGATCCGGACGGGCATGGCGGGGCGCGGGCCGGTGACCGTGGTGCGGTAGTGGATCATGCCGTGGGCCTGGCCGAGCTTCTCCATGGACTCGGGCGCGGGTCGCAGCGCGGGCTCCCCGCCGAGCAGGTCGAGGTGGTCCAGGAGCGGTGCGGTGCCGGCCGGGACGGCGAGGGCGGGGGTGATACGGGGCGGCGGCTGCGGCAGCGGCCCGTCTGGCAGCGGTACGTACTTGCCGATGACCTCGCGGAACGCGTGGAACTTGGGGGTGAGTTCGCCGGCTTCGCCGATGGGGGCGTCGTAGTCGTAGCTGGTGACGGTGGGCTGGTAGCCGGGGTCGCCGGGGCGGGACCCGGTGTGGTTGGCGCCCGCCCAGAAGCCGAAGTTGGTGCCGCCGTGGGCCATGTAGAGGTTGACGGAGGCGCCGGTGGCGAGGAGTTCGTCGAGGGACTGCGCCGCGTCCTCGACGGCGCGGACGTGGTGGCCCTCGCCCCAGTGGTCGAACCAGCCGATCCAGAACTCCATGGCGGTGAGCGGGCCGGTCCTCTGGTAGCGGCGCAGGTGGGCGAGGCGTTCGGCGGGCCGGGCGCCGAAGGTGGCGGTGGCGAGCCGGCCGGGGACCGTGCCGCCCTGGAGCATGGCGTCCTCGGGCCCGTCGGCGGTGAACAAGAGGCAGTCCACGCCGCGTTCGACCAGGGCCTGTTCCACATGGGCGCGGTAGCGGGTGTCGTTGCCGTACGAGCCGTACTCGTTCTCGATCTGTACGGCGACGACCGGACCGCCGCGGCTCGCGAGCAGCGGCAGCAGCTCGGGGACGACCAGGTCGAACCAGCCGTCCACCTCGGCCTCGAAGCGCGGGTCGGAGCAGCGCAGGTGGAGGCCGTCGACGGCGAGGAGCCGGGCGGGCAGGCCGCCGAAGTCCCATTCGGCGCAGATGTACGGGCCGGGGCGGACGACGGCGTCGAGGCCGAGGTCCTGGGCGGTGCGCAGGAAGCGGCCGAGGTCGCGCGGGCCGGTGAAGTCGGCCTTGCCGGGGGCGGTCTCGTGGAAGTTCCAGGGGACGTACGTGTCCACGGTGTTGGCACCCAGGGCGCGCAGCCGCCGCAGCCGGTCCTCCCACAGGTCCGGATGGACCCGGAAGTAGTGCAGGGCTCCCGAGACGATGCGGTGGGGGCGGCCTGCGCGCCGGAATCCGTCCTGGTCGTACGTGAGCATGCGCTGACTCCCGAGAGAGGTCGTGATGCCGTGAGGTGCCGGACGCCGCCGAATATATGAACGCACCCTCCGCGCCGTCAATGACCGGTTGATCGGAAACGATCGAATCGATCGGTTCGGTTCTCTATGATGGCCTGGACACGGCGCGGACAGTGATGCCGCCGAAAAACCGCAGGGGGTACGGCAACCTTGAGACCACATGTGGACCAGCGCCAGGCGCAGGTGCTCGCGCTCGTCCGGGCGCGGGGCAGCGTGCGCGTGGCGGACCTGGCGCAGGAGCTGGGCGTCTCGCCGGTCACCCTGCGGCGCGACATCGAGGCGATGGCGGCCCGGGGCGAGATCCACCGGATGCACGGGGTGATCAGCCGGGTGGAGACCGGGCGGGCGGGCGCTCCGGCAGCCCGGGCGTCGGCGCCACCGGCGTCGGCGGGTGCCTCGGCGGGCGCCTCGGCCGGCGAGGGGCTGGTGATCGGGATGGTGGTGCCGACCACGGAGTACTACTACGCGGAGGTCGTGCGCGGAGCCCGCGAGGTGGTCGAGGCGCGGGGCGCGCGGCTGACCGTGGGCCTGACCCGGTACCTGCCGGGCGAGGACCGGACGCAGGCCGACCGTCTGCTGTCCACCGGGGCGGACGGGCTGCTGCTCACCCCGAACTGGGTCGCCGGTTCGCCCGGCCCCGGGGAGGGGGCGTGGACGGCGGAGCTGCCGGTTCCGACGGTGCTGGTGGAGCGGTGGGCCCCGCCGGGGCATCCGGCCGCGGCCCTGGACCGGGTGGCCTCCGACCATGCGCACGGCGCTGCGGCGGCCGTGCAGCACCTGGTGGAACGGGGCCACCGGCGGATCGCGCTGGCCAGCCGTGCGACGCCGACGACGCCGCGGCTGCGGGCCGGGTACGAGGCGGCGGTGGCCGCCCTCGGACTGGAGCCGGCGCCGCCGTGGCCGCAGGCCGGGCCTGGCCCGCTCTCGGACGCCGACCTGTTCGCGCGGACGCTGGACTACCTGTGCGAGGCGGTGACGGCGGGCGGGGTGACCGCCGCCCTGATCCACAGCGACACCGACGCGATCATGCTGATCCCGAGACTCCAGGCGCGCGGCGTACGGGTGCCGGAGGACCTCGCGGTGATCACGTACGACGACGAGGTGGCGGGGCTGGCCGACGTACCGCTCTCGGCGGTGGCACCGGCCAAGCACGAGGTGGGGGCGCGGGCGGCGGGACTGCTGCTGGACCGCGTGACGGCGGCCGGCGAGGGACGGGACACGGAGCAGCAGGCGGGGGCGCGGCAGCACCTGGACCTGCTCCCCCGCCTGACGATCCGCTCGTAAGGAACAGGAAAGGACTCCCGGACCGATCATTTCGATCGAGTTGCGCATTCGCTCTTGACGGTGTGCGTGTTCGCACAAAAGATGGGCCGCGTTCTCCCATCCGCCGCCGTCTGCGGTCGTCCGTAGGAGTCACTCCATGTCGCGCAGCTTCCGTTCCTCCCGCATGCCCCGGTCCGTCCTGACCGCCTCGGCCGTCTCGTTCGCCCTGATCGCCACCGCGTGCGGAGGGAAGACGGAGCCGGGCACGGCCGGGGCGGCCGGCGGCTCGCCGGAGCAGCCGGTCACCGTCACGTACTGGTCCTCGTCCGCGGGTGCGCAGCAGACCGCGGACGCCTTCAACAGGACGCACCCGAACATCCGGGTGCAGTTCTCGGCGGTGCCCGGCGGGCCGGACGGGGCGGCCAAGCTGGCCAACGCGGTCAAGGGCGGCAACGCGCCGGACGTCGCGACGATGGACTACTCGGCGCTCCCGGAGTTCGCGAGCGGCGGCAACCTGGAGGACCTGAGCGGGACCTCCGGGAAGCTGGTCTCCGAGAAGTTCCCCGAGGCGGTCCAGTCCCTGGTGAAGCTGGGCGGCAAGACGTGGGCGGTGCCGTTCGACGTCACCCCGCTCGAACTCTTCTACCGGAAGGACATCTTCGAGGAGCACGCGGTGGCCGTGCCGAAGACGTGGGACGAGTACAAGGCGGCCGCGGAGAAGATCAACCGGGCCGACCCCTCGGTGAAGATCACGAACTTCGGCGGTG
Source organism: Streptomyces sp. R33 (assembly GCF_041200175.1). NCBI lineage: Bacteria > Bacillati > Actinomycetota > Actinomycetes > Kitasatosporales > Streptomycetaceae > Streptomyces > Streptomyces sp. R33. The sequence continues at coordinate 1,284,357 of NZ_CP165727.1, forward strand.
GCGACCCGGCGGTGCTCGCGGGCCTCTCGTGGCAGGCGGGCGCCCGGTGGTACGGCACCGAGGGCGACAAGTGGAAGGTCGCGATCGACGACCCCGCCTCGAAGAAGGTGGCGGAGTACTGGAACGGACTGATGGCCTCGGGGGTGGCGTCGAAGACCCCGCTGTGGGGCGAGGGTGAGGCGAAGGAACGTTCGTCCGGGCAGGTCGCGACCGTGATCGGCGCGGCCTGGACCGCGGGCACCTTCCTCGCGAACTACCCGGACCTCAAGGGGAAGTGGGGCATCGCCCCGCTCCCGACCTGGGACGGCAAGCCCGCGACCGGCATGTACGGCGGCACCTCGTACATCGTGCCCAAGGGCAGCAAGCACACCAAGGCCGCGGCGGAGTTCATCCAATGGGTCACCACCGAGCCGGACGCGATCAAGGCGCGGCTCAGCTCGCTGAAATCGCCGAGCAGCGCCCTGCCGGCCAATGCCGAGATGCGGGCCGAGGCCGCGAAGCTGTTCGACACGACGTACTTCGAGGGGCAGGACCCGTACGGCCTGGCCGGCGCCGCTGCGGCGACCATCGTGCCGGGCTGGACGTGGGGTCCGGTCCACCTCCAGGTCAACTCGGCGCAGAACGCGGCCGGGCCGGACCTGGTCAAGGCCCTCGCCGAGGGCCAGTCGGCCGCCGAGAAGGCCATCAAGGACCGCGGCCTGGGCCTGGCCGGCTGATGCGCAGCCCCCAGCCGCGCACCTCCCACCACCCCGCCCCCACGGCCACCCGCCCGGCAGCCGGACGCCGCTCTGCGCACTCGGCCCGAACCGTTCCCACCGCCGCAGGCACCGGCGCGGCCGGTTGGTTCATGGCCCCCTTCTTCCTCCTCTTCGCGCTCGTGACCCTCGCCCCCATCGGGTACGCCGCCTGGCTCAGCCTCTTCCGCGCGGAGCAGTCCGGCCTCGGATTCGGCGGCGCCCGACAGGTCTTCAGCGGAATCGGGAACTACACCAAGGCTCTGTCCGATCCCCTGTTCCTGGCCTCGTTCCGCCACGTCGCCGTCTACTGCCTGCTCTACATCCCGGTCATGGTCGGCGGCGCCCTGGTCCTCGCCCTGCTCCTGGACTCCGCCCTCGCCCGCGCCCGGCGGTTCTTCCAGATCGCCTTCTACCTGCCCCACGCCGTCCCCGGCCTGATCGCCGCGATGATCTGGCTCTACCTCTACACCCCCGGCCTCAGCCCCGTCCTCGACGTCCTCGACTCGGCCGGGATCTCCTGGAACTTCTTCGGCCGCGACGAGGCCCTGCTGTCCGTGGTCAACGTCTCGGCCTGGCAGTGGATGGGCTACAACATGATCATCTTCTACGCCGGGCTCCAGGCCGTCCCCCGCGAGACCCTCGAGGCCGCCACCATGGACGGCGCCGGTGCCGTCCGCACCGCCTTCCAGGTCAAGGTGCCGAGCATCCGGCCCACCATCATCCTGACCGTCCTGTTCACCTGCGTCGGCGCCGTCCAGCTCTTCGACGCCCCGCAGCTGCTCCAGCTGCGGGCCACCGAGATGGGCGAGTCCTGGTCCCCGACCATGTACATCTTCAGCGCCGCGTTCAAGGGCCACGACTACGGGCTGGCGGCCGCGAGCGCGCTGCTCCTCGCCCTGGCCGCGGGCGCCGCCTCCTACGTCGTCACGAAGCTCGGCAACCGCTGGAGGTCCGCATGACCGCCTCGCTCGCCCGGGCCGAGGCCGCGCCCCCGGCCCGCGGCCCTGCCCCCGGCCAGGCCGCCGAACCCGCCCCGGCCCGCCCCGCGCCGAGGAGCGCCCTGCTCTCCCGTACCGCCGTCAACGCGGCCCTCCTCCTCGTCGCCGCCTACACCCTGATGCCCCTCGCCTGGCTGGTCCTGGCCGCCACGAAGAACCGCCGCGACCTCTTCGCCACCGACCCCTACGCCCTGGGGGACTTCGGCCTCCTCGCCAACCTCGGCGAGGTCTTCACGTACGACGACGGCGTCTTCGGCCGCTGGCTCGCCAACAGCCTGCTCTACACCGTCGTCGGCTCCACCCTCTCGGCCCTCATCAGCGTGGCCTGCGGCTACGCCTTCCACGCCTACGAGTTCCGGCACAAGGAGAAGCTCTTCGGCGTCGTCCTCGCCGGCATCCTGGTCCCCGCCACCGTGCTCCAGCTGCCGCTGTACCTGATGGCCTCGGCCGCCGGCGCCGTGAACACGTACTGGGCCTACCTGGTGCCCGCCCTGGTCAATCCCTTCGGGGTCTACCTGGCCCGGGTGTTCGCCGAGGGCTACGTCCCCGACGAGGTGCTGGCCGCCGCCCGCGTCGACGGCGCGGGTGAACTGCGGCTGTTCGCGCACGTGTCGTTCCCGATGCTGTGGCCGGGGTTTGTGACCATCTTCCTGTTCACCTTCACGGCCATCTGGAACAACTTCTACGGCGCCCTGACCATGCTGAACGACGAGCGGCTCTACCCCGTCAGTCTGGGCCTGTTCATGTGGAACCGCAGCGTCTACCAGCAGCCCGAGCTCTATCCCCTGCTGATCACCGGTTCACTCGTCGCCGTCGTCCCGCTCGTGCTGGCCTTCCTCGGCCTGCAGCGGTTCTGGCGCTCGGGTCTCACTGCAGGAGCCGTCAAGTGACCCACCGTCTCCTCCCCCGGCGGCGCCCCGCCACGGTGCTCGCCATGAGCCCCGGCACCCGGGCCGCCGTCCTCGGCGGCCGGATGCTGCCCGAGCTCGTCCGCGTCGCCGATGTGGACGCCGATCTGCTGCTGACCGGCTTCGACCACGACGAGCCCGAGCTCCACCGCCGCCTCGCGGAGGCCGAGGTGCTGTTCACCGGCTGGGGCTGCCCGCCGCTCGACGCCGGGGCGCTGGAGCGGATGCCGCGGCTGCGCGCCGTGGTGCATGCCGCCGGGAGCGTCAAACACCATGTCACGGAGGCCTGCTGGGAACGTGGGCTGCTGGTCTCCAGCGCCGCCGCCGCGAATGCCGTACCGGTCGCCGAGTACACGCTCGCCGCGATCCTGTTCGCCAACAAGCGGGTCCTGGAGTCCGCCCACGCCTACCGGGCGGCGCGCGCCCCGATCGACCTGCTGCGCCGCTACCCGGCCGTCGGCAACTACCACCGCACCGTCGGCATCGTCGGCGCCTCGCTCATCGGCCGGCGGGTCATGGAGCTGCTGCGCCCGTTCGACCTGCGGGTACTCGTCCACGATCCGTACGCCGACCCGGCCGAGCTCGCCGCGCTGGGCGGCGAATCCTGCGCGCTCGACGAACTGCTGCGCCGCAGCGACGTGGTGAGCCTGCACGCCCCCGCGCTCCCCCGGACCCGCCATCTGCTCGACGCCGCCCGGCTGGCCCTGATGCCGGACGGCGCGACGCTCGTCAACACCGCGCGGGGCTCGCTCGTCGACACCGTGGCGCTCACCGAGGAGCTGGTCGCGGGACGGCTGCACGCCGTGCTCGACCACACCGAGCCCGAGGTGCTGCCCACCGGCTCCCCGCTGTACAACCTCCCGAACGTACTGCTCACCCCGCATGTGGCGGGCTCGTTGGGCGGGGAGCTGGACCGGCTGGCGGCCACCGCGGTCGAGGAGCTGGAGCGGTACGCCATGGGCCTGGACTTCCGCTACGCCGTCGATCGCGGGCGGCTCGCCTACTCGGCCTGAGGCGCGGCCGCCGTCGCCTTGACCTTCGCCACCAGGCCCGCCAGGTAATCCCGGCCCCGTGCGAGCTGTCCCGGCAGCTCGGCGGCGCCGGGATACCAGCGTTTCTCGTACTCCCAGCAGAGCCAGCCGTCCGGCGGCACGGCGGCCACCACCTCGGCGAGCGGCAGCACTCCGGTGCCGAGCCCGAGGGGGGTGAGCTCCTGCGCCGACGCCACGTCCTTCACCTGTACGTAGCCCAGGTGCCCGGCCAGGGCCCGCCGCGTCTCGGCCGGGGACTCGCCCCCGAGCCAGGTGTGCAGTACGTCCCACAGCGCGCCCGCACCGCCCTGCGCGACCCGGTCCAGCACCCGCCCGGCGGCGGCTCCGGTCCGGTGCGAGTCGTGCGTCTCGAGCAGGATCCGTACCCCGTGCCGCTCGGCGAACGGCGCGGCGGCGGTCAGCCTGCGTACCGCATGCGCGTCGGCGACGGCCGCGGACTGCTCGGCTCCGCCGGGGAACACCCGGACGTACGGGGCTTCGAGGTCGGCGGCGAGCCGCACCAGGTCGTGCAGTTCGGCGAGGACCGGCTCGTCCGCGCCGGGGGCGGCCACTCGGGCATAGCCCGCGACCCCGAGGAGCGTGACGCCGGCGGCGGTGAGGGTGCGCAGACCCGCCGCACGGTCGGCCGGCGGGCTGTCGGGGTGCAGGGGCTCCTCGGGGTGGGCGCGCAGCTCGAGGCCGTCGTAGCCGTGGGCGGCGGCGAGGGCGGCGGTCCGGTCGAGCGGCGTACCGGGCAGGCCGAGCGTGGAGTAGGCGTACCTCACGGACGGCTCTCGTCGGCCGGGGGAGGCGCGGTGGAACCGCGCACCATGAGCTCGGTGGGCAGGGTGGTGATGCCGCCCGGGGGCAGCGGTCTGCGGCCGGTGACCAGCTGGGCGGCGAGTATGCCCGCCTCGCGCAGCGGCACGCGGACGGTGGTGAGCGCGGGGGCGGTGTCGACGCAGAAGGGGAGGTCGTCGAAGCCGGCGACGGAGACGTCTTCGGGGATGCGCAGACCGGCCTCGCGCAGGGCCGCGGCCACTCCGGTGGCGACGGTGTCGTTGGCCGCGGCGACGGCGGTGAAGGGTTCCCCGCGGCGCAGCAGTTCGCGGGTGGCGTCGTACCCGGCGGAGCGCTCGAAGCCGGCGTGCACGGTGAGCGGGTCGCAGGCCGCGGGCAGGGCGGGATCGTGGCGCCGCAGCGCCTCGACGTGTCCGCCGAGCCGCTCCCGGGTGGTGCTCAGCCCCGGCGGGCCCGCGACGTACGCGATGCGCCGGTGGCCGAGCGTCAGCAGGTGCTCGGCGAGGCGGAAGGTGCCGCCGCGGTCGTCGAACATGACGGTGGCGACGGGCAGTGCGGCGGGTACGGGCAGCGGGGGCCGGCCGCACAGGACGACGGGAGCTCCGCTGCCCGCCATCCGGGTGATGCGGGCGGTGAGCGCGGCGGTGTGCCCGGGCTCCTCGACGGCGCCGCCGGTCAGGACGACCCCGCCGGCCCGCTGGCCCTCCAGCAGGGTGAGGTAGGCGAGTTCGGCCGCGGGGGCGCCCTCGGTGTTGCAGACGACGGCGAGCCGGCGGGCGTCCGGCCGGCCGGCCGGCGAGAGGGCGCTCTGCAGGGATCCGGCGAGGATGCCGAAGAAGCTGTCCGCGACGTCGTGGACGAGGACGCCGACCAGGTCGGACGTGGCGGCCGCGAGGGCGCGGGCGGGGCCGTTGGCCACGTAGCCGAGCTCTTCGACGGCTTGTTCCACACGCGTCCGGGTGCCCCCGGCCACCGGGTATCCGCCGTTGAGCACCCGCGAGACCGTCGCGGGCGATACGCCCGCGTGCGCCGCGACCTCGGCGAGAGTCACCGCCATCCTGCACACCCCTCCTGCTCGTCCCGGGTCATCGTCTCATCCGGTGTGTGCCCTCCATGCTCTCTGATGGAGAAAGCGCTTTCCATCACCCGAATGAGCGTTGCGCGGCGAGGATTCCCGGCCCTAGCCTGATGGGAGTGAAAGCGCTTTCTATCGAGGCTTTCCAGCGCGACGCACGACCGAGCACGAAGAAGACCAAGAGCCGGCCCGAAGGCCCCGAAGGAGGGGACACCGTGGAGCGCAGGACGATCAGGATCGCCATGAACGGCGTGACCGGGCGGATGGGATACCGCCAGCATCTGGTCCGCTCGCTGCTCGCCCTGCGCGAGCAGGGCGGGCTGGACCTGGGCGACGGCCGGGTGCTGTGGCCCGAGCCGGTGCTGGTCGGGCGCCGGGAGCCGGCGCTGCGGGCCATCGCCGAGGAGCACGGACTGGAGCACGTCAGCACGGACCTGGCGGCCGTGCTGGCCGACCCCGAGGTCGAGATCTACTTCGACGCCCAGGTCACCGGTGCCCGCGAGGCCGCGGTCCGGCAGGCCGTGGCGGCGGGCAAACACGTGTACTGCGAGAAGCCGACCGCCCTGACCTTCGCGTCCTCGCTCGAACTGGCCCGCCTGGCCTCGGCAGCCGGGGTGAAGCACGGCGTGGTCCAGGACAAGCTGTTCCTGCCGGGCCTGCTGAAACTGAAACGGCTGATCGAGGGCGGCTTCTTCGGCGAGATCCTCTCCGTGCGCGGGGAGTTCGGGTACTGGGTCTTCGAGGGGGACTGGCAGCCGGCCCAGCGGCCGTCGTGGAACTACCGGGCCCAGGACGGCGGGGGCATCGTCGCCGACATGTTCCCGCACTGGGAGTACCTGCTGCACGAGCTGTTCGGCCGGATCCGCACGGTGCAGGCCCTGGCCCGCACGCACATCGGCCGCCGCTGGGACGAGGAGGGCAAACCGTACGAGGCGACGGCGGACGACGCCGCGTACGGCGTGTTCGAGCTCGAGGGCGGTGCCGTCGCGCAGATCAACTCCTCCTGGGCGGTGCGGGTCCACCGTGACGAGCTGGTGGAGTTCCAGGTGGACGGGACGCACGGGTCGGCGGTGGCCGGGCTGCGCGGCTGCCGCATCCAGCACCGCGGGGCGACGCCCAAGCCGGTGTGGAACCCCGATCTGCCGCAGACGGAGGCTTTCCGCACCCAGTGGCAGGAGGTCCCGGACAACGTCCCGTTCGACAACGGCTTCAAGGCGCAGTGGGAGCTGTTCCTGCGCCATGTCGTACTCGACGAGCCCTGGCAGTGGGACCTGCTGGCCGGTGCGCGCGGGGTACAGCTCGCCGAACTGGGGCTGCGGTCCTCGGCGGAGGGCCGGCGGCTGCCCGTGCCGGAGGTGGTCCTGTGAGCATCCGGCTCCCCTCGGCGGACGGCGGGTACCGCCTGCACCGGCCGTGTGGCAATCCGCTTCCTGCTCTGGTCTGCGGTCCGGCGCGCAGCCGCAGGTTCTATGCGGCCGCGCATGTGGTCGCGGATCCGCTCGCAGCCTCGGCGGGCGGCTCGGGGCAGACCGGTCGGGTGGTGGACTGGGAGGCGACGCTGGCGTTCCGGCACCGGCTGTGGGCACAGGGCCTCGGGGTCGCGGAGGCCATGGACACGGCGCAGCGCGGGATGGGCCTGGAGTGGCCGGCCGCGGCGGAGCTGATCCGCCGGTCCGCCGCCGAGGCCCGGGCGGTGGGCGGCCGGATCGTCTGCGGCGCGGGCACCGACCAGCTGGCCCCGGGCGGCGGGCACGCGCCGGCCGCCGTCACCGCGGCGTACGAGGAACAGCTCGCGCACATCGAGGCGTGCGGGGCGGGGGCCGTCCTGATGGCCTCCCGCGCCCTGGCGGCCGCGGCACGCGGGCCGGAGGACTACCTGCAGGTGTACGGGCGGCTGCTGCGGCAGAGCGCCCGGCCGGTCGTACTGCACTGGCTCGGCCCGATGTTCGACCCGGAGCTGGCCGGGTATTGGGGCCACGCCGACCTCGACGCGGCCACCGAGGTGCTCCTGAAGATCATCGCCGACTGCCCGGAAAGGGTGGCCGGGGTCAAGGTCTCGCTGCTGGACGCGGAGCGGGAGCGGGACATCCGGCGCAGACTCCCGCCGGGCGTGCGCTGCTACACCGGCGACGACTACCACTATCCGGAACTGATCGCCGGGGGCGGGGACGGGGCCACCGACGGGGAGCCCGGCAGCGACGCGCTGCTGGGCGTCTTCGACCCGATCGCCCCGCTGGCCGCCCGTGCGGCGCTCGCCCTCGACCGCGGCGATGCTGCGGGGTTCCGGGAGCTGCTGGATCCGACGGTGGAGCTGTCCCGACACCTGTTCGCCCCGCCGACCCGCCACTACAAGACGGGGGTGGTGCTGCTGGCCTGGCTGGCGGGGTACCAGGAGCACTTCACGATGGTGGGCGGGCTGCAGTCGGCCCGGCCGCTCCCCCATCTGGCCACAGCGTACGAACAGGCCGATCTGCTGGGTCTGTTCCCCGATCCGGAGCTCGCCGAGGCGCGGATGCGGCAGCTCCTCGCGGTCTATGGGGTGGCGTCGTGAGCCGGCGGCCGGCGCCGGCCCGGTTCAGCCTCAACCAGGAGACGGTCCGGCAGTGGTCGATGCCCGAGCTGGTCGCCGGGTGCGCGGAGGCCGGGGTGGGCGCTGTCGGGCTGTGGCGGGATCCGGTCCGGGAGTTCGGGCTGCGCGAGACGGCGAAGCTGATCGCCGGGGCCGGACTGCGGGTCAGCTCGCTGTGCCGCGGCGGGTTCTTCACCGCCGCCGATCCGGCGGGGCGTGCGGCGGCCCTCGAGGACAACCGCCGGGCCGTGGAGGAGGCGGCCGAACTGGGCGCCGACGCGCTGGTCCTGGTCTCGGGGGGCTTGCCCGCCGGCGACCGGGACCTGGTGGGGGCACGGCGGCGGATCGCCGACATCCTGGGCGAACTCGCCCCGTGGGCCGCCGCGCACGGGGTACGGCTGGGGATCGAGCCCCTGCATCCGATGTTCGCCGCGGACCGCTGTGTGGTCTCCACCCTCGGCCAGGCGCTGGACATCGCCGAGCAGTTCCCGGCGCGGCAGGTGGGAGTGGTCGCCGATGCGTACCACCTGTGGTGGGACGAACGGCTGCCGGCCGATCTGCGCCGGGCGGGTGCGGGCGGGCGGATCGTGTCGGTCCAGGTCGCCGACTGGGTGACCCCGCTCCCCGAGGGAGTGCTGCTCGGCCGGGGGCAGCTGGGCGACGGCTGCATCGATCTGCGGGCGTTCCGGGAGCTGGCCGACGGGGCCGGTTACCGGGGCCCGGTGGAGGTGGAGATCTTCCATCCGGGGCTGTGGGCACGGGACGGCTCCGAGGTGCTGGGGGAGGTGATCGACCGCTACCGCGAGCACGTGGCGTGAGGCAGGCCGAGCGGGGCGGGTGAGGGGCCGGTACGGACATCGGTACGGGAATCGGTACGGGATCGGACAAGGAGCAAGCGATGACAGACGTGTGGAGTCGGCGCACCTTCCTCTCCGCAGCCGGTGGGGGTGCGCTCCTGCTGGGGGCGCCCGCCGCGCGGGCGGGGGCTGCGCCGGGGGGCGAGGTCCACGACGCCATGAGGGCGGTGTGGCGCGGCCTCTTCCTGGGCGGTGAGATCCCGGCCGCGGCCGAGCCGTTCCGTTCGAGACTCGCCGACCTCGGCGTCCTGGCCAGCGGATGGCGCTCCGCCATGGCTCCGGCGGCCGGCTCGCTCTGGCCCGACCTCGGGTACGCCGGCGACCCCGAGATGATGATGCAGAGCTGCTACCGGCTGCGGACGATGGCCGAGGCCTACGTCCGGCCCGGAACCGGGCTCACCGGGGACGGTGCGCTGCGCTCGGCCCTGCTGACCGGGCTGGACCATCTGCACGCGGACGTGTACCACGCCGGCCAGGTGCGGTACGGCAACTGGTACTGCTGGCAGATCGGCGCCCCGCAGGCCCTGCTGGACCTGTGCGTGCTGCTGTACGGGGAGTTGCCGGCCGCCCGGATCACCGATTTCTGCGCGGCCGTCGACCACTTCGTCCCGGATTCGGCCGTCGGCTCGTACACCGGGACCAGCACCGGGGCGAACCGGGTGGACCTGTGCCGGGTGCTGGCGCTGCGCGGGGTGGTCGGCGGGGACTCGGCGAGGATCGCCCTGGCCCGGGACGCGCTCGCGCCGGTGTTCCCGTACGTCACCGCGGGCGACGGTCTCTACCGGGACGGGTCGTTCGTCCAGCACACCTGGGTTCCGTACACCGGGACGTACGGGGCGGTGCTGCTCGGCGGGCTGGGGTTGCTGTTCGCTCTGCTGAAGGGCACTCCGTGGCAGGTCACGGACCCCGGGGCGCAGATCGCCTTCGACGCGGTCGAGCGGGCCTGGGCGCCGTTCCTGTTCAACGGGCTGGTCATGGACTGCGTGTCGGGGCGGGCGGTGAGCCGGGGTCTGCTGGTCGCCGACCCTCGGCAGGTCCAGCAGGACGACCACGCCCGGGGGCATGCGGTGCTCGCCGCGATCCTGCTGCTCGCGGAGGGTGCGAGCGCCGCCGAGCGGGCCCGCTGGCGGGGGCTGGTGAAGGGGTGGATGGCCCGGGACTACTACAGCCGCCCCCTCGCGGACACGGCGCTCGCGCTGTCCTCCCTCGCCCGGCTGGCGGAGGTCGAGTCCGACACGTCGGTCACGGCGCTGCCCGAGCCGGTCGGGCACCGGCTGTTCGCGTCCATGGACCGGACCACCCACCGGCGGCCCAACTGGGCGGCCTCGCTGTCCATGGCCTCGAAGCGGATCGCCCACTACGAGACGGGCAACGGGGAGAACCTGCGCGGCTGGCACACCGGGAGCGGGATGCTCTCCTGGTGGGGGGCCACGTACGGCAACGGCCAGTACTCGGACGCCTTCTGGCCCACGGTGGACCCGTACCGGCTGCCGGGGACCACCGTGTCTCGGAAGGTGCTCGCCGACGGGGCGGGCGGTGACTGGGGCGCGTCCCGGCCCGACGCGGCCTGGGTGGGCGGGTCGACCGACGGGGAGTTCGCCTCGCTGGGCCAGCACCTGCGCGGGCTCGGCAGCACGCTCACGGCCCGCACGTCCTGGTTCTTCCTCGACGACACGATCGTCTGCCTGGGGGCCGGGATCCGCTGCTCGGACGGGACCGCGGTCGAGACGGTCGTCGACAACCGCAATCTGGGCGCTTCCGGTACGCATGCCCTGACCGTGGGCGGCACGGTCCAGCCGGCCGCCCTCGGCTGGTCGGCGGCCTTCGCCTCCCCCGGCTGGGCGCACCTGGCCGGGTTCGGCGGGTACGTGATGTCGGGCTCCGGGTCGTTCAAGGCCCTGCGGGAGGCGCGCACCGGCCGGTGGAGCGACATCAACCGGGGCGGCTCCACGACGGCCCTGACCCGGCGCTACCTCACCCTCTGGTACGACCACGGCACGGCCCCGGCCGGCGCCGGGTACGTCCACCAGATCATGCCGGGGGCGACGGCGGCCCGGACGGCCGCCCGGGCCGCCGCTCCGGGCTGGCTGTCCGTGCTCGCCAACTCGGAGACGGCCCAGGGCGTCTCGGTGCCCTCGCTGGGCTTCACCGGGGTCAACTTCTGGCAGGCCGGGTCGGTCGGCCCGCTGGGAGCCGAAGCACCCTGTTCGGTGACGGTGCGGGAGAGACCCGACGGTACGGCCGCGGTGTGCGTCTCGGACCCGGCCCGCGCCCTGACCTCACTGATCCTGGTCTGGAACCGCCCCGTCGCCGCCGTGCTGACGAGGCCGCCGAGCCTGGTCTCGGAGGCCACCGGCGGCCGGCTGCGGCTCGGCTTCGGGGATCTCACCACGGCGGCGGGGGCCGTACAGCAGGTGGTGGTGCGGCTGGGGTGAGCCGGGAGACGGTGCGGGGCGGGCCGTCCGGGAGGACGGCCGGGCCGGTAGCAGAGGGGCGTCAAGCGTGACATAACGTGCCCTCCATGGATCAGGAGCACATAGCCGGGGCCGGGAACGGCGAAGGCGCGGGCAGGCGGCGGTTCCTCGCGATCGCGACGGGCGCGGCGACCGCCGCCGGGCTCGGGGCCGTGGCGGGCTGCGCGAACGGAACCGGCGAGGGGGCGGCGGCGAACGGTGAGGCCAAGGGGCCGGCGCCCGGCGGGGCGGCGGGGAAGGGCGGGCCGGCCGGTTTCGACGTCAAGGCCGAGAACGCCAAGCCCGGGAACGGCGACTGGCACGTGACCAAGGCCGGACCGGCGCGGGCCATCGAGGGGTTCGCCGACAAGGTCAGCGTCCTGCCCGGCGAGTCCTTCGGCCTGCACGTGTCCACCACCGCGCCCCGGTTCACCGTCTCCGCCTACCGGATGGGCTGGTACGGCGGCGCCCGGGCCCGGCTGGTGTGGCGGTCCGAGGCCCTGCCCGGCGTACGCCAGCCCGAGCACACGGTGGACTCCGCGACCCGGATGGTCCGCACCCGGTGGCCCCGTACGACCACCGTCGACACCAAGGACTGGCCGGAGGGCTGCTACCTGCTGCGGCTGGACGCGCAGGGCGGCGAGGGCCAGCGTTTCGTCCCGGTCACCGTGCGCTCGGCGGCGAGCGCCGGCCGTACGGTCGTCGTGAACGCGGTGGCGACCTGGCAGGCGTACAACCGGTGGGGCGGGTACGGCAGCTATGACGGCCCCAGCGGCGGCTACGCGTCGCGCTCCCTCTCCGTCACGTTCGACCGGCCGTACGAGTACGACGACGGCGCGGGCCTGTTCCTGGTGTACGAGGCCCCGCTGCTCGCCCTCGCCGAACGGCTCGGCATACCGCTGGCCTACGCGACGACCACCGACGTGGCGCGGGAGAAGCGGCTGCTGGAAGGGGCCGCTGCGGTGCTGTCCCTCGGCCACGACGAGTACTGGTCGCCCGAGCAGCGGGCCCACTTCACCGCCGCCCGGGACGCCGGGACCAACATCGCGGTCCTGGGGGCGAACTGCTGCTTCCGCCGGATCCGGCTGGAGCCCTCCGACTTCGGGCCGGACCGTACGGTGGTCTGCTACAAGTCCTCCTACGACCAGGATCCCGGTTTCAAGCGGGGCCACCCCGCCACCGTCGACTTCCGCTCGGCGCCCGGCGCCGATCCGGAGAGCTCGCTGCTCGGCGTGATCTACGACGGCTACCCGGTGGACGCCCCGTACGTGGTGACCCATCCCGGCCACTGGCTGTTCGAGGGCACCGGCGTCAAGGCGGGCGACCGCTTCGCGCACCTGGTGGGCGTGGAGTACGACAAGATCAACACAGGTTTTCCGACGCCCCGTCCGATCGAGATCCTGGCTCACTCCCCCGTGGTGTGCGAGGGCCGTCCCAGCCACCAGGACACGGCTTACTACACGGTGCCGAGCGGTGCGGGCGTGTTCGCGACGGGGACCATGCGCTGGGTGGAGGCGCTGGACGCCACCGGCGACGGCCGCAGCGGGGCGAATCACGGCCTCGACGCGAAGGCGGGGGCGCTGACCACCCGGGTGACGGAGAACCTGCTGCGGGCCTTCGCGGCGGGCCCGGCGGGGCGGACCCATCCCGCCCAGGACAATGTCAAGGCGGTGTACGGGGGTTCGCCATGACCGGATTGCGGTGGACTCGACCCGGAAGCGGCCTTTAGGATCGTGATCACGGCATCGCGTGTCGGTCACCGACCGGGTGAGGCATGGAGGTGCCCGTGATGTGCCTTGCGGAGGCATTCACTCATGTCGGTACAGCTCAACCACACGATCGTCCACTCCCGTGACAACCGGAAGGCCGCCGAGTTCCTGGCGGACATCCTCGGCCTCGAGGTCGGGACCGAGTGGGGCCCGTTCGTCCCCGTCGAAACCGCCAACGGCGTCACCCTCGACTTCGCGACCGCCCCGGCCGAGTCCATCACCGTCCAGCACTACGCATTCCTCGTCTCCGAGGAGGAATTCGACGTCTCGTTCGGCAAGATCCGGGCAGGCGGGGTCCCGTACTTCGCCGACCCGCACATGAAGCAGCCCGGCGAGATCAACCACAACGACGGCGGCCGCGGCGTCTACTTCCTCGACCCGTCGGGCCACGGCATGGAGATCATCACCCGCCCGTACGGCTACACGGAACCCACGGCCTAGCCTTCTGATCAGGTGTGCGAACGCCGTCGGGCCCGGCCCCTGTGGAGGGGACGGGCCCGACGGCGCGTACTGCTTGCAGGGGCGGCAGGATTCGAACCTGCGACATCTGGTTTTGGAGACCAGCGCTCTGACCAGCTGAGCTACACCCCTTCGGTGAGACCAACTCTGACACGGAGCGCAGCGAAGATCCAAATGGATTTATGGGTCATGCGGGTGGAAGTTCGGCTCACGCGTGTGCGCCGACGGTCCGAAGCCAGTCGGTCGGGGTTTGGTTTCCGCTGGTCAGAGCGACGCCCAGCGGGGTCGGCCGTCGGGCCCGACCCGGTCGACGTCCACCCGGTGAGACAGGAGGTACGGGGCGGCCGGGAGTTGACCTCCGTGGCAGGCGGACCGGAAGGCACTGCCGAGGTCGTCGGCGAGCGTCACCGGCTCCAACACCACGACCGCCGCCGGTCCCGCGTTCCCCGAGACCGTCTCCCTCGCCCCCGGCGGCTCGGCGTTCGGCTTCGTCACCTTCCGCCTGCCGAACCACGCCGCCCTCGCCGCGGTCCAGTTCGCGCTGAACTCCGGCCTCGCCGACGACGTCGGCCACTGGAGCCTCTCCTGAGCCCTGAGCCCTTCGGCCCGAGTTCCGGACGCCCCCTTGACCGCTCTGGTCCAGACCAATAGTTTCCGGCATGCACCGCGCACGCGTCCCCGCACCGCTCCCGCATCCGCAAAGGAAGCCCATGCGCCGCAGCATGCTCGGCAGGCTGGCCGTCGCCGCCTGTTCCCTCTCCCTGCTCACCGCCCTCGCACCGTCCGCCGCCGCGCAGGGCGACGGCGGTCACGACCGCTCGTACAAGCGGGTCGGGTACTTCACCCAATGGGGCGTCTACGGACGGGACTTCCAGGTCCAAGACCTCGAGACGAGCGGCACCGCCGGCAAGCTCACCCACATCAACTACGCCTTCGGCAACATCAGCGCGGACGGCACGTGCTTCACCGGGAACGTGCCGGGTGAGGCCGACGCCTGGGCCGACTACGTGCGCCCGCTCGACGCCGCGAACTCCGTCGACGGGGTCGCCGACGGCGCCGAGCAGCCGCTCGCCGGCAACTTCAATCAGCTGCACGAGCTCAAGGCCAAGCACCCGGGCCTCAAGGTCCTGCTCTCCCTGGGCGGTTGGAGCTGGTCCACGCACTTCTCGGACGCCACGCTCACCCCGGCCTCCCGCAAGGCGCTCGTAGAGTCCTGCATCGACCTCTACATCAAGGGCAACCTGCCGCAGGACGGCGCCCGTGGCGGCGCCGGCGCGGCGGCCGGCGTCTTCGACGGGATCGACCTCGACTGGGAGTGGCCCGGCTCGGCGGGTGACACGGACACGAAGTTCCGGCCGGAGGACAAGCAGAACTTCACGGCGCTGGTGAAGGAGTTCCGTACGCAGCTCGACGCGTACGCACGCAGCCAGAAGCGGAAGGAGAAGTACGAGCTCACGGCCTTCGTCCCGACCGCCCCCGCCAAGATCGACGCGGGCTTCGACGTCCGCCGCATCATGCGCGACCTCGACTTCGTGACCCTCCAGGGCTACGACTTCCACGTCTCCGGCGAGCCCACCACCGCCCAGCAGTCCGCGCTCCGCGCCCGCGGCGACTTCAGCGTGGCCGGCACGGTGGAGGCCTGGCGCCACCGCGGGGCGCCGGCGCACAAGCTGGTGACGGGCATGCCGTTCTACGGGCAGGGCTGGACCGGCGTCAGCGGCGGCGGGGACGGCATGGGGCAGCCGGCGACGGGCCCGGCCCCGGCGACCTGGGCGGCCGGGCACGAGGACTACAAGGCGCTGAAGAAGCTGGCCGATTCGGGCGCGTACAAGATCTACCGCGACCGGCGCGGCGGCCACGCCTGGCTGTTCGACGGCAGCACCCTGTGGACGTACGACGACCCGCAGGTGCTGCGGAACAAGGCCGCGTACATCCGCGAGAACGGCCTGGGCGGTGCGATGTTCTGGTCGCTGGACGCGGACACCGCCGACGGCGAGCTGATGACGGCCGTCGACCGGGGCCTGGGCGGCCGCTGACCGGCCACGATACCGGCGCCTCCGGGCCGCGGAAATGACCCGGCCCGGCGGCGCCCCACCACGTACGCTCACCGCCATGAGGAACACGACGGTACGAGCGGTCAACCGACTCACCACGCGCTGGGCGCGGCAGGCGGTGACCGGCGAACACGGCACCGTCCTCACGGCGGCCGGGGTCTGGCCCCTGCTGGCGTTCCTCGCCGACGGCGCGGGCGGCCCGGCCCGCGCCGAACTCGCCGAAGCCCTCGGGATACCCGCCGAGTCCGCGACCGCGGCCGCCCGGGAGCTGCTGGCCGACCTGGCCGGCGTACGAGGCCTCCAGGCGGCCACCGGGCTGTGGACCAAGGCGGACCTCTCCCTGCACGGATCCTGGCTGACGGGACTCCCGGAGGGCGCCCGCGGCACCCTGACCGGCGACGAGGACACCGACCGCAAGGCCCTCGACGGGTGGGCGGCGGACCGGACCGGCGGGCTGATCGAGCGCATGCCCGCCCCGCTGAGGAAGGACACCCGGCTGGTCCTCGCCTCGGCGCTCGCACTGCGGCTGAAGTGGATCCAGCCCTTCCGAACCGGAACCGTCGATCTGTCCGAGGGCCCGTGGGCCGGGCGGTCGGCGCTCGCGCTGTACCGCAGCACCTCCCTCCTGGACCGCGTCCGCGTGACGCAGACGCCGACAGGCCCGGTGACGCTGCTCGAAGTCGTGGGCGACCGCGGGGTGGACGTCCACCTGGTGCTGGGCGAACCCGACGCCCGCCCGGGGGAGGTCCTCTCCGCCGGCGCCGCCGCCGTCACCCGGGCCGTGCCGTCGACGGGCGCGAGCCTGCTTCCCGAGGGAAACCCGGGGCCGGGGCTGCACATCGGGACGGTCCGGTCGGCGGGCCGTGAACCCCTCCTGCGCGTCGGGACGGTGGCCTTCGAAGTCGGCGCGGACCACGATCTCCTCGACCACGCCCGGCTGTTCGGCCTGCACGCCGCCGCGGACACCCGGTCCGGTCATTTCCCCGGGATCGGCTCCGAACCCCTCGCCGTCGGATCCGCCCGGCAGTCGGCGACGGCCCGCTTCCACGCCGAAGGCTTCGAAGCCGCCGCCGTGACCGCCGTCGATCTGGTCGCGGGCTGCGCCCTCCCCCGGTACCGGTACCGGGTCCGCCACGCCCAGGTGTCCTTCCACCGCCCCTTCGGCTTCCTCGCCGTCCACCGCACCTCCCGGCTGGTGCTCGCCGCGGGATGGGTCGCCGAGCCGGTTACCCTCACGCCATGACCTCCGAAACGATCACCGCGGCAGCATCCGGCACATGGCGGCTCGGCGACCTCACCGTCCGCCGCATCGGCTTCGGCGCCATGCGCCTGACGCATCTCGCCGACGGCTCCCCCAGTGACCGTGAGCGGGTGACTTCCGTACTGCGCCGGGCCGTCGAGCTCGGCGTGAACCACATCGACACCGCGGCCTTCTACTTCTCTGCGCTGCGCTCCGCCAACGAGCTGATCAACCGGGCCCTGGCCCCGTACGCCGACGACCTCGTCATCACCACCAAGGTGGGGCCGGGCCGGAACTCCGCCGGGGAATGGTGGTGGGCCACCCCCGAACAGCTGCGCGGGCAGGTCGAGGAGAACCTGCGCCAGCTGGGCCGGGACCACCTCGACGTGGTCAACCTGCGGGTACCGCGCCGCGAGACGACCGGTTCGATCGCCGAGCACTTCAGCGCCCTCGCCGAGCTGCGTACGGCCGGGCTCATCCGCCATCTCGGGGTGTCCAACGTCCGGCCCGACCACCTCGCCGAGGCGCAGGCCATCGCACCGGTCGTGTGCGTGCAGAACCCGTACGGGATCGGCTCCCCGGCCGAGGACCACGCCTTCCTCGACGCGTGCGGGCAGCAGGGCATCGCCTTCGTGCCGTTCTTCGCGATCGCCGGCGCGGGCAAGGAGGCCGGGCTCGTCGCGGAGGGCGCCGAGCAGGTACGGGCCGTCGCCGAGGCCCACGGCGTGTCGGCGGCGCAGCTGCGGCTCGCCTGGACCCTGAACCGGGGCCCGCACGTCCTGGCCATCCCCGGCACCGGGAACCCCGACCACCTGGTCGAGAACATCGCCACCGGGGCGCTGACGCTGTCCCCGGAGGAGATCGCGCTACTCGAAGCCTCTTAGTGGGTGGGCGGCGGCCAGGGCCGCCGTTTCGGGGAACGCGGGGACGTGGCCCGTGCCGCCACGGCCGGACACCGAGAGGGAGGCGGCCGCCATGCCGCGGGCGACGGCCTCGGCGAGGGGGTCGCCCAGGGCGAGCCGGGCCGTGGCCGTGCCCGTGAAGCAGTCCCCGGCTCCGGTCGCGTCGACCGGAGCCGGGTTGACGGGTACGGCGTGGTACCCCGCCCGCGTGCCGTCGTCGAGCAGCAGCCGGTCGGCGCCCGCGGTGACGACGACCGTACGGGCGCCGAGGGCGCGCCAGCGGGCGGCGGCGGTCCGCGGATCGCCGGTGCCGACCAGGGCCTGTGCGTCCGCCGGGCAGGAGGCCTTCAGCAGTCCGGTCAGCGGGGCGATCCGGGCCAGCAGCTCCCGGGCCTCGGCCCGACCGGTCAGGCGGGAGCGGAAGTTGGGGTCGTACGAGACGTGACCGCCGGCGGCGTGCACGGCCTCGGCGGCGGCCACCACGGCGTCGCGGCTGCTCGGGGACAGTGCACCGGTGATCCCGCTGGTGACGAGGGCCTTGGCGCCGGTCAGCAGGTCCCGCCAGGACTCGATGTGCCGGGTGGACAGGGTGGAACCGGCGCTGTGGGTGCGCCAGTAGACGAAGGCCCGGTCGCCTTCGGTGTCGGCGCCGAGCAGGTAGGCGCCGTTGGGGCGCGGGGCGCGGCGTACGTGCGAGACGTCCACGCCGAGCTCGGCCGCGCGCCGGAGCAGCGGGAGGCTGAGCTCATCGTCGCCGACGACGGTGAGCAGGGCGGTCCGGGCTCCGGCGGCCGCGGCGGCGGCCGCCGCGTTGAGGGCGTCGCCGGAGTAGGAGATCCGGGCCCCGGTGCCGTTGGCGGCTTCGCCCAGGGCGCTGTCGGCGTGGATCTCGACGAGGACCTCGCCGAGGACGAGTACGTCGTAGCCGGTACGGGGCCCGGACGCGGGCGCCATGCTCAGCATCCCTCGGCGGTGCAGCGGGAGCAGCACGGCCGTGCCAGCGCCGCGAAGACGGCGGCCAGTTCGCCCGGATCGTCGGGCAGGCCGCTGCCGATGCCCACGGCGGCCGCCCCGGCGGCGAGCCACTCCGGGATCTCGCCGGGCCGGATCCCACCGGTCGGGATGAACAGCGCCCCGGGCAGGACCGCCTTGAGGGAGCGGATGAACCGGGGGCCGCCGACGTGCGCCGGGAACACCTTGGCGGCGCCCGCGGACCTGACGGCGGAGGCGATCTCGCCCGGGGTGAAGCCGCCCTCGACGAAGACCGCGCCGCGGCGGGCGGCGACGGCGCGGACCTCGGGGGCCGGGTAGGGGGAGATCAGGAAGGCCGCGCCCGCATCGAGGGCGGTCTCGGCGTCGGTGGCGGTGGTGACGGTGCCGACGCCGATCAGGGCGGGCCGGTCGTACGCGTCGGCGAGCGGGGCGGTCCGGGCGACGGCCTCGGCCCAGCGGGGGGTGGAGGTGGTCAGCTCGACCGTGCGGCAGCCGGCGGCCAGCAGGGCGGTGGTCCGGCGGACCGCTTCGTCCGCGTCGGCGTTGCGCAGCACCGGCAGCAGGCACTGGGCGGCCATGGCGTCGTACGGGTGACAGGACAACGGGACCCCTCCCTCTGTTCCCGGCAGCGGTTTCCACCGACGCGGAAAAGTTGTTCCACGTAATGGCACGCTGTACCGTTTAACGGAACGCTTCCCGCTGACCCTACCCCCACCCGCCCTGACTCTGGAGAGCGCATGCCCGACGACGGGGAGACGACGGACGAGTCCGGGGGCCCCGCGCGCGGTGGCCGGACCTCGGCGGCCGGTACGGCGCTGGAGAAGTCGATGCGGATCCTGGAGGCCGTGGCCGCGCCCGGCGGACCGCACCGGCTCACCGATGTGGTGGCGGCCGCGGCCGTGCCGAAGTCGAGCACCTTCCGGATCCTCGCCTCGCTGATCGAGCAGGGCTTCGTACGCCCGGAAAGCGAATCGCGGTACGGGGTGGGCCCCCGGCTGCGCGGGCTGTCCGCGCTGGTCACCGGCAGCGAGCCGCCGAGCATCGGGCGGATCCTCGGCGAGCTGCGCGGGGCCACCGGCCAGACGGTCCATCTCGCCCTGCACAGCGGGGAGACGCTCACCTACATCCGGAAGCTGGAGAGCGACCAGCCCTTCCGGACGGCCTCCCGGGTCGGGATGCGCATGCCGCTGCACAGCACTGCCATCGGCAAGGCCATCCTGGCGCACCTGCCCGAGGAGGAGGTCCGGGCGCTGATCGCGGGCGCGGGGCTGCCGCGCCGCACGCCGCGGACCCTGACCGACCCGGAGTCACTGCTGGCGGAGCTGGAGGAGGTCAGGGCCCGGGGCTTCGCCGTGGACGACGAGGAGAACGAGCCGGCGATCCGGTGCATCGGCGCCGCGATCCCGGGTCCGGCCGGCCGGCCGGTCGGCGGGGTCAGCGTCACCACCGTCACGTTGCTCGTCTCCCGCGAGGAGATCGAGGCGTACGCGCCCGCCCTGCGCGCGGCCACGGAAGGGCTGGCTCCGCTGCTGTAGAACAAGGCGCGAGCGGACTGCGCGGCCCGCCGGCAGCAGCCCTCCGGAAAGTTCTCCGGGTTCTTCTTCCGGATAACCGTTATCCGGGCCGCGCTCGACGGTCTCCCAGGTATCGGGCATCATCGACCGCCGGTACGGACAGGGAACCTCACATGACTACACAGCACACGGCAGCGCTGGTGGCAGCCGCCCGCGCGGGCGATGCCCGCGCGCAGGACGAGCTGGTCAGCACCTATCTGCCGCTCGTCTACAACATCGTCGGGCGCGCTCTGAACGGCTCCTGCGACGTGGACGACGTGGTGCAGGACACGATGCTGCGGGCGCTCGACGGGCTCGGCACCCTGCGGTCGGACGAGAGTTTCCGGTCCTGGCTGGTGGCCATCGCCATGAACCGGGTCCGGGCGCACTGGCAGGCCCGGCACAGCGCCCCCGGCGAGAGCGGACTCGAGGCCGCCTGGGAGCTGGCCGACCCGGGCGCCGATTTCGTCGACCTGACGGTCCTGCGGCTCCAGCTCGAAGGCCAGCAGCGGGAGACGGCCCGCGCCACCCGCTGGCTGGAGACCGACGACCGGGCGCTGCTGTCGCTGTGGTGGCTGGAGTGCGCCGGTGAGCTGACCCGTGCCGAGGTGGCAGCTGCCCTCGAACTCTCCCCGCAGCACACGGCGGTACGGGTGCAGCGGATGAAGGCGCAGCTGGAGTCGGCCCGGGTGGTGGAGCGGGCGCTCGGCACGCAGCCCCCGTGCGAGGCGCTGCGGACGGTGACCGCCGGCTGGGACGGTCTGCCGTCGACCCTGTGGCGCAAGCGAATAGCCCGGCACGCGCGCGAGTGCGTGCAGTGCGCAGGACTGTGGGGCGGACTGCTCCCGGCGGAGGGGCTGTTGGCCGGTCTGGCCCTGGTCCCGGTCTCGGTGGCGCTGCTGGCCGGCGTACGGGCGGCCGCGGCGGGCGGCATCGTCCCGGCGGGCGCGGCGTACGCCTACGACGGCGGCGCGGGCGCCCACGCGGGCGGCCTCGGCGGCCCGGCGACGGGCACGGGCCCGGGCTTCGACGGCACGGACCTCGGCAGCACAGGATTCAACGGCACCGGATTCGACGGCCGGGACTTCGGCGGCACGGGATTCGACGGCGCGGACCTCTCCGACGCCGCGACCCAGCTCACCCCCACCGTCTCCGGTCAGGGCGGCATACCGGACGCCGGAGCCGGCGGCGGCCGCAGCGTCCTGCGCAAGCGCCGCCGGAGCCGCCGCCGCGCGATCGGCGGCGCGGTGCTCGCCGCGTGCGTCGCGGGCGGCGGGCTCGCCTACCTCGGCGGCTTCCCCGGCTCGAACGACGAGGAGACCGCCGCCGCACCCGCAACCCCGGTCTCCGCACTGTCGGCGCCCGATGCCGGCTCGGCCCCGCCCTCGGACTCGGCCTCGCCCTCCGCGTCCGCCTCCCCTTCGCCCTCGGCCTCCGCCTCGCCGAGCCCGTCCGCAGAGAGCCCGAGTCCGAGCCCGTCTCCGACCAAGTCCAAGGCGCCGGCGTCGCCTCCGCCCGCGCCGGCTCCGGCGCCCGCCCCGGCGGGGGTCGCGGGCCAGGTCATCGCACTGGTCAACTCCGAGCGTGCGGCGGCCGGCTGCGGCCCGCTGAAGGAGGACCCGCAGCTGCGGGAGGCCGCCCAGGGGCACTCCGACGACATGGCGGCCCGGGACTTCTTCGCGCACACCAACCCCGACGGCGCCGACCCGGGGAAGCGCACGACGGCCTCCGGGTACCGCTGGTCGACGTACGGGGAGAACATCGCGAAGGGCCAGCAGACCGCGGCCTCGGTCATGGACTCCTGGATGAAGAGCCCGGGCCACCGCGCCAACATCCTCAACTGCTCCTTCAAGGACATCGGCGTGGGCATCCACACGGGCCCGGGCGGCCCTTGGTGGACGCAGAACTTCGGCGCCAAGATGTGACCCGGACACTCCGCCCGAGCAGGCCCCACGTGCTTCAAATTCGGTGCAGGATGGAGACTGGAGCCGAAGAGGCTGATCAGGGCGGACGGACGGAGTACGGCGCATGGCGAAGAAGGAGCTCCGGCCGCACCAGCGCGAGGCCGTCGACGCCGTACTGCGGGCGCTCGAACTGCCGGCCGGCGGCCGGGTGCCCGAAGGCGGGCTCCGGACCCAGGTGATCATGGCGACCGGCTCCGGGAAGTCCCTGGTCGCCGTGCGCTCCGCCGAGGAACTGCGGGCCGGGCGGGTCCTGGTCCTCGTGCCCTCGCTGGACCTGCTGGTACAGACGGTGACGGCGTGGCGGGAGGGCGGCCGGACCGGGAGCGCCCTCGCCGTGTGCTCGCTGCGCGCCGAGGACGCGGGCGTACCGGCCACCACCGATCCGGCCGAACTGGCCCGCTGGGCCGGCCGGTCGGCGGACCGGCTGACGGTGTTCGCCACGTACGCCTCGCTGGGCCTCGGCACGATCGAGCGCGCCCACCTCGCCGGGCTGCCGGGCTGGGACCTGGTGGTGGTCGACGAGGCGCACCGTACGTCCGGGCGGATCGGCAAACCGTGGGCCGTGGTGCACGACAACACCCGGATCCCCTCCGTCCGGCGGCTGTACATGACGGCCACGCCGCGGGTCTGGCAGGACGGCGCGGAGCCGGAGGAGGGCCAGGCGTCCGAGGAGTCCGAAGCGTCCGAGGAGGTCGGCCGCGGGCGGGGCGATCTCGTCGCGTCCATGGAGGACGATGCGGACGGGCCGTTCGGCGCGCGCTGTCACACCCTCTCCCTCGCGGAGGCCATCGACCGCGGCATCTGCGCCCCGTACCGGGTGGTGTGCGTGGACGTCAGCGATCCGGGGTTCCAGGCGGCGGTGCTGCTGGGCGCCGACGGGCGCTCGGACGCCGTGCGCGGGGCCCGGCTGGCGGCGCTGCAGACTGCGCTGATCAAGGCCGCCGCCGACCAGGGTTTCCGGCGGACCCTCGTCTTCCACCACCTGACCAGGGAGGCCGAGGCCTTCGCGGCCGGGCTGCCGGCGGTGGGGGAGCGGCTGCGGGCCGCGCCGCGTGACACGCCGGGGCCGGCGTATCCCCGTACGCTCTGGGCGGACTGGCTGTGCGGGCAGCACACGGCGGTGCACCGGCGGCGGGTGCTGGACGCGTTCGCCGCGGACGGGGTCGCCGACAAGGCCTTCCTCGGCAGTGTCCGGGTGCTGGGCGAGGGCGTGGACACCAAGGAGTGCGACTCCGTCTTCTGGGCCGACGTACGGGGTTCCATGCCCGACCTGGTCCAGGCCGTAGGGCGGGCGCTGCGGATCCACCCCGGCGAGGGCAAGGTCGCCTCGCTGGTGGTCCCGGTGCTGCTGGGGCCGGGCGAGACGCCCGAGTCGATGCTGACCTCGCGATCGTACGGGGACCTCGCTCGGCTGCTGGAGGCGCTGCGGGCGCACGACACCCGGCTCGTCGAAGCGCTGGCCCAGCCGCAGGCGCCGAGCCGGCCGCGGGTGGAATCCGGAACCGAGGCGGTGACGGGCGCGGGCATGCGGACGGGGGCGCAGGCCCTGCTGAGCTTCTCCACACCGCGGGATCCGGCGCTGCTGGCGGCGTTCATCCGGCTGCGCGTGCTGCACCCGGAGCGCGAGCACTGGCGGCGCGGGGTGGAGGCCGCCCGGATCTACGCGGCCAGGGCCGGGGACCTGCGGGTGCCGTTCGCCTTCAGGGTGCCGAAGGCGGCCCGGCCGGCCGCTCCGCAGCCGGCCGCCGAGGCCTGGCCGCCCGGGCTGGCCCGGTTCCCGCTGGGCCAGTGGATCGCGGACGTGCGGCGCACCCACCGCCGGGGCGCCCTCGGCCGGGAGCGGGTCGCGCAGCTCGACGAACTCGGCATGGTGTGGAGCCACTTCGACGTGGCCTTCGAGGAGGGCCTCGCGGCGGCCCGCGGCTGGGCGGCGGAACACGGCCACCTGCTGCCGCCCGTGGAGGCCACCTGGCGCGGCGCGCCGGTCGGGGTGTGGGTCAAGAACCAGCGGGCCGCCGCCCGCCGCGAGGGCCCCGGTGCCCTGCCCGAGGAGCGCCGGGAGGCGCTGGAGGCCATCGACGCGTCCTGGTGCCCGGCCTGGGAGATCTCCTGGCAGCGTGCCTTTCACCTGACCCGCGTCCACCTCGACGCGGGCGGCGGTCTGCCGCTCACCCCGGGCGAGGTGGTCGTACAGGGCGAGGACCTGGGCCGGTGGGTCCGCACCCAGCGGCTGGCCTGGGAGCAGCTGGCCTGGGCGCAGCGCTGGCTGCTGGAGCACACGCTGGGCGTGACCGGGGCGAGCGCGTCCGAGCGCCCGCGGCCGCGGCGCACGCAGGCCGAGAAGTGGGCGGAACACCTGGCCGCGGCCCGCCAGTTCCACACCCGCGAGCAGCACCTCCGGGTCCCCCGCAAGCACGTGGAACGGGTCGGGGGCCAGGAGCTGAGGCTGGGAGCCTGGATCGCCAACCAGCGCTCCCGCGCATCGGCCCTGGCCCCGGACCGGGTCGCGGCCCTCGACGCGCTCGACATGCGCTGGTCGGCATCCGCCTGAGCGGCTGGGCAGCAGCCGGGACGCGTCATCAGTGCTCGTCCGGAACGGCCTCGGCCCCGTTCCGCCCGTGCATCAGGACGAAGGTCGGGTTGGCCGCGGCGGTGGCCGATTCCAGGGTCTCCGCCTCGTCCGCCCGCCCCTCGGAGCGCAGGGCACGGACCCCGTGGACGACGACGATCTTCGACTGGCCGTGCACGGGGTCGACGGCGAGCGCCCCGCCCGTCGGTACCCCCTAGTGGTGGAAGCCCGAGCGGGGCTCGGTCGTCGGGGCCGGCGGGGGTGTGGCGGTGAGGTGGTCCACCGCATGGCGCAGGTCCGAGACGAGCAGGGCGATCTGGTCGCGGGTCACTCCGTGCCGGATCAGCACGCGCTGGATGACGGTGTCGTCGCGGGCTGCCGGCAGCGGGTACGAGGGCACCTGCCAGCCGCGCATCCGCAGCCGTTCGGAGAGGTCGTACAGGGTGAACCCGGCGGCGGCCTGGTCGGTGAGCCGGTAGGAGACGGCGGGGAGGCCGCCGAGGCCGTCGTAGAGCAGGGTGAACGGGCCCATGGCGGCGATCTCCCCGGCCAGGTACTGGGCGGTGGCGAGGCAGGCCTCGTGGACGCGCCGGTAGCCGCCGCGGCCGAGCCTGAGGAACAGGTAGTACTGGGCGATGACCTCGCCGCCGGGGCGGGAGAAGTTCAGGGCGAAGGTCGGCATGTCGCCGCCGAGGTAGGCCACGTCGAAGACGAGCTCCTTGGGCAGCAGGTCGGCGGTGCGCCACACGATCCAGCCGACGCCGAGGGGCGCGAGCCCGTACTTGTGCCCGGAGGCGTTGACGGAGGCGACGCGCGGCAGCCGGAAGTCCCACACCACGTCGGGGTGGAGGAAGGGGGCGACGAAGCCGCCGCTGGCCCCGTCCACGTGGACCGGGATGTCCCAGCCGTGCTCGGCCTGGATCCGGTCGAGTTCGGCGGCGATCTCGGCGACGGGCTCGTAGTCGCAGGTGTAGGTGACGCCGAGGATGGCGACGACGCCGATGGTGTTCTCGTCGACGTACTCGGCGAGCTGGTGGGGTCGCAGGCCGGTGGCGTCGGGCTCGAGCGGGACCTGGCGCAGTTCGACGTCGAAGTAGCGGGCGAACTTCTCCCAGCAGATCTGGACCGGCCCGCACACCAGGTTGGGCCGGTCGGCGGGAAGGCCCTGGGCCTGGCGGCGGGCGCGCCAGCGAAATTTGAGGGCGAGGCCGCCGAGCATGGCGGCCTCGCTGGAACCGGTCGTGGAGCAGCCGGTGGCCGCGCCGCCGGCCGGTGCGTTCCACAGCTCGGCCAGCATGTTGACGCAGCGGGCCTCGATCTCGGCGGTCTGCGGGTACTCGTCCTTGTCGATCATGTTCTTGTCGAGGCACTCGTTCATCAGGCGGTGCACGCCGTCGTCGGACCAGGTGGTGCAGAACGTGGCCAGGTTCTGGGCCGCGTTGCCGTCGAGGAGGAGCTCGTTGCTGAGCAGCTCGTAGACCACCTCGGTGGGTGAGTGCTCGTCGGGCATCCGGTGCTTGGGGAGGATCTGGCCGCTCAGTGCGGACGTGAACACGTCCGTGTCGGTGTCACCGGCGGGCACGTCTTTCGCCTCATGAAGAGCCATATCCGGACTATAGGTGACTGATCATCACAAAGACGGCTTCGACCCCCTTGGGGGAGGATTCGGGCGCCGACACCGAGAGCTTCCGGCCGACTCCGCCATGTGACCCCCTCCATAGGGGACGTGTACGACAGGACAACTTACTGTCGAGTAGGCTTCCGTTCGAAGATCTTCCCGTCCGGGCCGCTCCAACCGGCCCGGACGGGAAGATCGACCAACTGGTTCTACGGGCAACTTATCCATGCATGTCCGGATATCGGTTAACGGCCTTTGCCTTCCTGGTACTTCTTCGACTCATGAACAAGATCACCCGCCGGCAGGCCTTGGGCACCACCGCCGGCGCACTCTCCGCCCTCGGCATAGCCGGCGCCACCGCGCACGCAGCCGCCGCCGACTCCCGCGCCTCCCTACCCTCCGGCGC
Organism: Streptomyces sp. R33; assembly: GCF_041200175.1. Classification (NCBI taxonomy): domain Bacteria; kingdom Bacillati; phylum Actinomycetota; class Actinomycetes; order Kitasatosporales; family Streptomycetaceae; genus Streptomyces; species Streptomyces sp. R33. Next base: position 1,311,313 of record NZ_CP165727.1, read on the forward strand.
GGTCGACGAGGTGTACCAGGGCCGCCGCATCCAGATCACCCCGGCCTCGACCGGGGGCGGCCACCACGGCGGCCACCACGGGGGCGGCCACGACGGCCTGCCCACCGTCCGGATAGACGGCCGCGAACTGCACGTCATGCGCAATGCCGACGGCACCTGGATCAGCGTGGTCAACCACTACGAGACCTACCCCGACCCGGCCTCGCTCGCCCGCGCCGCCGTGCGCGAGCTGCAGGGCGCCACCCTCGCCCCGTTCTCGCCCATGGGAGGCACGGCATGACCGTCCGCAAGAACCAGGCCGCCCTCACCGCCGAGGAGAAGCGAGCCTTCACCAATGCGCTGCTGGAGCTCAAGCGCACCGGTACCTACGACCGGTTCGTCACCACCCACAACGGGTTCATCATGGGCGACACCGACTCGGGCGACCGGGTCGGCCACCGCTCGCCCTCGTTCCTGCCCTGGCACCGCCGCTTCCTGCTGGAGTTCGAGGCCGAGCTGCAGAAAGTGGACCCGAAGGTTTCGCTCCCGTACTGGGACTGGAGCGCGGACCGCACCACCCGCTCCTCCCTCTGGGCCGCCGACTTCCTCGGCGGCACCGGCCGGGCCCGCGACGGACAGGTCCTCGACGGGCCGTTCGCGGCCGCCAACGGCAAGTGGTCGATAAACGTACGGGTGGACGGGCGCGCGTACCTGCGCCGGGCGCTCGGCGCCGGGGTGGCCGAGCTGCCGACGAAGGCCGAGGTGGACGCCGTGCTCAACATGCCGGTGTACGACATGGCCCCCTGGAACAGCTCCTCGAACGGCTTCCGCAACCACCTGGAGGGCTGGCGCGGCGCCAACCTGCACAACCGGGTGCACGTGTGGGTCGGCGGCCAGATGGCCACCGGGGTCTCCCCCAACGACCCGGTGTTCTGGATGCACCACGCCTTCGTCGACAAGCTGTGGGCCGAATGGCAGGCCCGCAACCCGAAGTCCGCGTACCTGCCGGCCGGGGGCACCGCGAACGTCGTCGACCTGCACGACACCATGCGGCCGTGGAACGACGTGACCCCGGCGGACCTGCTGGACCACCGGAAGTTCTACACCTTCGACACCGAGCCGGTCCCGGCCGCCGCCAGCCAGCGGTAGTGCAGTTCGGGGCGGCCGACCTGGCCGTACCGGGGGGTGCGGTCCGCCCGCCCGGTGTCCACCAGGTGCTCCAGGTAGCGGCGGGCGGTGATCCGGGAGATCCCGGCCGCCTCGGCCGCCCCCGCGGCGGTCAGCCCCTCGGGTGCCGCCCGCAGCAGCGCGCCGACCCGGTCCAGGGTCGGCGCGCTGAGCCCTTTCGGGAGCTCGGCGGGGCCCGGGGCGCGCAGGGCGGCGAGCGCCCGGTCCACGTCGTCCTGGCCGGCCGCCTCCCCCGCCGTCGCGCGGAACTCGGCGTAGCGCAGCAGCCGTTCGCGCAGCGTCGGGAAGGCGAACGGCTTCAGTACGTACTGGACCACGCCGAGCGAGACGCTTTCGCGGACCACGGCCAGGTCCCGCGCCGAGGTCACCACGATCACGTCCACGGGATGCCCGGACGCCCGCAGCCGGCGGGCGAAGCGCAGCCCGTGTCCGTCGGGCAGGGTGAGGTCGAGCAACAGCAGGTCCACCCGGGTCCGCTCCAGGACCCGGGTGGCCTCGGCGAGCGAGTGGACGGCGCCGACGGCGGTGAAGCCGGGCACCCGGCCGACGTACAGGGCGTGCGCGTCGGCGGCGACGGGGTCGTCCTCGACCACCAGCACCCGCACCCCCGACACCGCGGGCGCCTCGCGTGCGTCGCTCATGGCGTGGGCTCCCTTCGCACGGGCAGTCGTACGGTGAACTCGGCTCCCCCGTCCGGCACTTCGGCGGCGACCGCGCTGCCTCCGTGCCGGTGGGCCACCTGGCGGACCAGGGCAAGGCCGAGGCCGCGCCCCTCTCCCTTGCCCGACCAGCCGCGCAGGAACACATCGGCGGCGGCGCCCGTGGGCAGGCCGGGGCCGTTGTCGGTGACGCGGAGCAGCAGTGCGTCCTCCTCGGGCCGGACGGTGACCGCGATCCTGGCGGCGGGGACGCCGGTGAGGGCGTCGACGGCGTTGTCGAGGAGGTTGCCGAGCACGGTGACGAGGTCCCGGGCCGGGACGCTTCCGGTCCGGCCGTCGACGGCGCGGCTGTCAGGGGTGAGGACCAGCTCGACGCCCCGCTCGTGCGCCTGGGCGGCCTTGCCCAGCAGCAGCGCCACCAGGACGGGTTCTCCGACGCCGGTGACCACCTCGTCGGTGAGGGCCTGGGCCAGCTCCAGTTCGGCGGTGGCGAATTCCACCGCCTCGTCCGCGCGGCCGAGTTCGATGAGGGAGACCACGGTGTGCAGCCGGTTGGCCGCCTCGTGGGCCTGGGACCGCAGCGCCTCGGTGAACCCGCGCTCCTGGTCCAGCTCACCGGTGAGCGACTGGAGTTCGGTGTGGTCGCGCAGGGTGACCACGGTGCCGCGGCGGCCGCCGCCCGCGACGGGCGAGCTGTTGAGGACGAGTACCCGCTCCGCGGTCAGGTGCACCTCGTCCACCCGGGGCCGGTCGGCGAGCAGGGCGCCGGTGAGCGGTGCGGGCAGTCCGAGGTCGGCGGCGCCGGTTCCCCTGACGTCCCCCTGCAGGCCCAGCAGTTCGCGCCCGGCATCGTTGATCAGGGTGATCCGGCGCTGACCGTCGAGCATCAGCAGGCCCTCGCGGACGCCGTGCAGGGCCGCCTGGTGGTAGTCGTACATCCGGCTGAGCTCGGCCGCGTTCATCCCGTGCGTGTGCCGGCGCAGCCGGGCGTTGACCACGTACGTGCCGACTCCGCCGAGGGCGAGCGCGCCGGCCGCGACCCAGGCGAGGGCGGTGAGCTGCTCCGCGAGCCGGGCGCTGATCGCGCGGACGGTGATGCCGGAGCTGACCATGCCGACGACCTTGCCGTCGTCCATGAGCGGGGTGACGACGCGGATGGACGGCCCGAGGGTGCCGGTGTAGGTCTCGCTGAAGGTCTGGCCGCGCAGGGCGGGGCCGGTGTTCCCCATGAAGGGCTCGCCGATGCGGCGGGGGTCGGGGTGGGTCCAGCGCCGCCCGTCCGGGGCCATGATCGTCACGAAGTCCACCCCGGAGTCGACGCGGACCCGCTCGGCGTAGGGCTGGAGCGCGGCCGAGGGGTCGGCGCCCCGCGCCGCGCCGCGTACGGCCTCGCGGACGGACGGGGAGTCGGCGACCGCGCGGGCCACGGCCCCCGCCTGGCGCCGGGCGGACTCCTCGGCCTGCCCGCGGGCGGTGGCGTACGCGAAGACCGCGCAGCCGGCGACGACCACGGCGACCAGCAGCACCTGCATGGCGAAGAGCTGGCCGGCGAGGCTGCGCGGGGGGCGAGGGAACCGGAACATGGCGTTCAGTGTCACCCGGCCGTGAACTCAATGAACGCAAGGGTGACCGGGGTCACAGCCTCGCGCGATGGTCCTCCCGGGACGTATTCACCACCAGGAGGCGAGCCGTGGCCGGCAGACGCGACAAGACCCATTACCTGTACATCGCGGTGATCGCCGCGGTACTCCTCGGCATCGCGGTCGGCTTCGCCGCACCGGACGCGGCCGTGGAGCTCAAGCCGCTGGGCACCGGCTTCGTCAACCTCATCAAGATGATGATCTCGCCGGTGATCTTCTGCACGATCGTGCTGGGCATCGGGTCGGTGCGCAAGGCCGCGAAGGTCGGCGCCGTGGGCGGCCTCGCCCTCGGCTACTTCATGATCATGTCCACCGTGGCGCTGGCCATCGGACTCCTCGTCGGTAACCTGCTCGAGCCCGGCAGCGGACTGCACCTGACCGAGGCCGTCAAGCACGCGGGAGAGGCGCAGGCCAAGGCGGGCGGGGCGCAGACCACTCCCGAGTTCCTGCTGGGGATCATCCCGACCACCCTCGTCTCCGCGTTCACCGGCGGCCAGGTGCTCCAGACGCTGCTCGTGGCGCTGCTGTGCGGGTTCGCGCTCCAGGCCATGGGCCCGGCGGGCGAGCCGCTGCTGCGCGGGATCGGCCATGTGCAGAAGCTGGTCTTCCGGATACTCGCGATGATCATGTGGGCGGCTCCGGTGGGCGCGTTCGGCGCCATCGCGGCGGTGGTCGGCGCGACCGGGATCGACGCACTGAAGTCGCTCGCCGTCATCATGATCGGCTTCTACACGACCTGTCTGCTGTTCGTGTTCGTGGTCCTCGGCACCCTGCTGCGGGTGTGCACCGGGCTCAACGTCTTCTCGCTGCTGCGCTACCTGGGCCGCGAGTTCCTGCTGATCCTCTCCACCTCCTCCTCGGAGTCGGCGCTGCCCCGGCTGATCGCGAAGATGGAGCACCTGGGCGTCTCCAAGCCGGTGGTCGGCATCACGGTGCCGACGGGCTACTCGTTCAACCTGGACGGGACCGCGATCTACCTGACGATGTCCTCGCTGTTCATCGCGGAGGCGATGGGCAAGCCGCTGGCCATCGGCGAGCAGATCTCGCTGCTGCTGTTCATGATCGTGGCTTCGAAGGGCGCGGCCGGCGTGACCGGCGCGGGGCTGGCGACGCTGGCGGGCGGGCTCCAGTCGCACCGGCCGGAACTCGTCGACGGCGTCGGGCTGATCGTGGGCATCGACCGCTTCATGAGCGAGGCCCGGGCGCTGACGAACTTCGCGGGCAACGCCGTGGCGACGGTGCTCATCGGCACCTGGACCAAGGAGTTCGACCGCGAGCGGGCCGCCGAAGTCCTCGCGGGACGCCTGGAGTTCGACGAGACCACCCTGGTCGACGACGGCCACGGCACGGAGCTCCCCACCGTGCCCGGCCCGTCGCCGGCCGACGCGAAGGAGGGCGTGCCGGCGTAACCGGCAGCGCCCCGTCAGGGGCCGGCCGGGCAGGGCTCGCCCCCATGGTGCCCAGCCCGGTCGGCCCTCACGCAGCCCCATGGTCGATTTTCGGCCATGGGGCTGTGAAGTGTCGTGCGGTAAAAGGTACTTCCATACCGGGGCACGCGTCTGACATCTTGCGTCCACCACTCGTTTCGTACGGCCCGGTAGGTGCCATGAGCACCACCGGGCCGTCTTCGGAGGACGCATTGATACCCCACATATCCAGCCGACCTCGACGCACTCTCGTGCTCGCCGCCACGCTCGGCGCGGCACTCGCCTTCGGGGCACCCGCCGCGCTCGCCGGCACCGCCCCGGTCTCCCCGTCCGGCCAGACCGCCCAGTCCGCCCCCGCCAAGGCCGCGGCCGCGGCGCCGGCCTCCCAGAGTGCGACCTGGGTTGCCGGCACGCGCGCGTACTTGGTGATCACCGCCCCCGGTGACAGCTCGGCGGTCCGTGCCGCCGTCGCCGCCAACGGCGGCACCGTCTTCTCGAACTTCGACGCCATCGGGGTGATCGTCGCCCACTCCTCCTCCGCCGGCTTCGCCACGGCGATGCGCGGGGTCAGCGGGGTCCAGCAGGTCGGGGCCACCCGTACCTCGGACGTTCCGGCCGACGCCTACAATCCGGCGCTGCCCGCCAACCCGGCCCAGTCGACGACCCCGGCCGGCGAGCCCGTCCGCGCCGACATGAGCCAGATCAAGGCGGACCAGGCCTGGGCCGTCACCACCGGCTCCGCGTCCGTCAAGGTCGGCATCCTGGACACCGGTGTGGACGACCAGCACCAGGACCTGGCGCCGAACTTCAACGCGGCGGACTCCGTCTCCTGCGCCTACGGCAAGCCCGACACCCGTACGGGCGCCTGGCGGGACGTGGACAGCCACGGCACCCACGTCGCGGGCACCATCGCGGCCGCCAAGAACGGCAAGGGCGTCGTCGGCGTGGCCCCGGGCGTGAAGATCTCCGCGGTCCGCGTCGCCGAGCCGGGCAACTCGTTCTTCTTCGCCGAGAACACCATCTGCGGCTTCGTGTGGGCCGGTGACCACGGCTTCAAGGTCACCAACAACAGCTACTACACGGACCCGTGGCAGTTCAACTGCCCGGACAACATCGACCAGGCCGCCATCATCGAGGGCGTCAAGCGCGCCCAGGAGTACGCCGAGGGCAAGGGCTCCCTCCAGGTCGCCGCGGCGGGCAACGAGAACTACGACCTCGCCCACAAGACGACCGACTCCGCGAGCCCGAACGACTCGACGCCGGTCACCCGCACCATCACCAACGCCTGCCTCGACATCCCGACCGAGCTCCCGGGCGTGGTCACGGTCGCGGCGAACGGGACGGGCACCACGAAGGCCTCGTTCTCGAACTTCGGCTCGGGCGTCATCGACGTGGCGGCCCCGGGCAGCGACGTCTACTCCACCATCCCGGGCGGCAAGTACGGCAGCAAGAGCGGCACGTCGATGGCCACCCCGCACGTGGTGGGCGTCGCGGCGCTGCTCGCCAGCACCAACCCCGGCATCACCCCGGCGCAGCTGCGCGACAAGCTGGCCACGCAGGCCAACGACATCGCCTGCCCGTCGGACAACCGCTGCACCGGCACCGCGGCCAACAACTCGTTCTTCGGCGAGGGCCAGGTCGACGCGCTGAAGGCGGTCGGGTCCACCCCGCCGCCCGGGAAGTACTTCGAGAACCTCGGCGACTTCGCGATCAACGACAACGCCACCGTGGAGAGCCCCATCACCGTCAGCGGGGTGACCGGCAACGCGCCGGCCACCCTCAAGGTGGGCGTGGACATCAAGCACACCTACATCGGTGACCTCAAGGTCGACCTCGTGGCTCCCGACGGCACCGTCTACACCCTGAGCAACCGGGCCGGCGGCGGCACCGACAACATCGTCCAGAGCTTCACCGTCAATGCGTCCTCCGAGGTCGCGAACGGTGTCTGGAAGCTCCGGGTGAACGACAACGCCAATGCGGACACGGGCAAGATCGACGCCTGGAACCTCACGTTCTGACGGCTGTCGGGCTGAAGCACCAACGCTGCAGGACGTCGGCGAGCCAGTCGAAGACGACGTCGCAGTGCTGCTGCGGGGCCATCGGGGAGCAGTGCAACTGCGCCCCGGTGGCCTCCGTCATCACCTGGTCCGCAGCACGCAGTCCCCGCAGAGTCCGCCGCCCGGCACCTGGTAGTAGAGGCAGCAGCTGCGCCGTACGAAGGCCACCCCGAGCCCTTCTTCGTGGATGAAGGTGCCGGTCCCGCCGAGCGCGCCGCCCCCGGCCAGCAGCTCCGCGGCCAAGGACACCGCCGGGCCGCCCGGAACCCGCTCGATCAGCACCCGCAGCGCCCCGACCAGCCCCGACGCGGCGTTGCCGCGCAGCACCTTCGGCGACACCCCGTACCGCTCCCGCAGGCGCGCGTCCAGGACCCCGAGGTTGCCGAGCACGCTCTGCCCGAGCGACTCGGCCGGCAGCGCCCCCGCACCGGGCTCGGGCAGCCACAGTTCCAGCGACCCCGCCGCGGGCAGCCGCCACCACACCCGGTCGACCCCCAGGTCGGGGATCCGCCCGCCCAGCGCGGCGCAGCCCAGCCCGAGCGACCACAGCCGCGAGGCGATCCCGAACTGCGCGGTCGACGCCGCGACCCGGCCGGGGCCGCTCCGGATCCGCCGCCCCACCTCGGCGACGTACGGCTCGAGCCGTGCCCCGTACAGCTCGCCGAGCGGCCGGAAGCCGTCCCCCGGCGGCTCCTTCCCGTACGGCACGGCGAAGAAGGGCCCGACGGCGGCCAGCCGGCGCAGTACGTCCTCCACCTCGGGCTCCGTATCCGTATCCGTATCCGTACTCCCGGCTCCCGTGCGGGAACCGGTGCGGCCCCATGATCTCATCAGGGGCCCGCGGCCCGGGAGCCGTCGCTCGCCGGGCCGCGGGCGGCCACGGCCAACCGGGACCTGTCGAGGCCGCCTTCCTTCGTGTCGTCGTTGGCGAAGACGAACGACTCGATCGGCACGCCCCGCTCGGCGCTGAGCCGGGCCACCAGCTCCTGCAGGACCACCGTCTCCAGCACGACGCGCACGGCGTCCGGGACCTCGGGGAGGCGGATCACCGACAGGCTGTCCGCCGGCTCGACCCGGGCGGTCGTCAGCAGCAGCGTGAGGTGCCCGGCGCCGGCCAGCGAGCGGGCCAGCTCGATCTCGCGGCCGTCGCCGAACACCAGGTGGAGGGTGTTGCCCGCCGACTCCATCTCCCCGTGCAGGTAGTTGCGGGTCGCCGAGGCGGCCGCGGTCATCCGGACCACCTCGCGCAGCAGCAGCGCACCCTCCTCCGCCGAGGCGCACGAGGCCCCGGCCGCCACCGTGTCGGAGGCGATGCAGCGGGCGCCGCGCTCGCGCAGGCCCGCGACCACCCTGGCGGCCTGCCGGTGGACCGCGGCGGTGTGCTCGGCGATGCCGCCCCAGGGATCCTGCGCGCGGCCCGCGATGGCCCCGGCGATCAGGTCGAGGGCGACGACCGTCCCGGCGTAGCCGATGGTCGAGGCGTACGAGTCGGGCTCGTTGCCGAGGCCCACGGTCACGTCGGCGAGCTCGCCGAGCCGCGACGGTAAGACGTTGAGCAGCGCCGCCCTCGTGATGCCCGGGGCGGCGGACCGGCAGGCGGCGATGGTCTCGCTGCTGCGGCCGCCCTGGGAGACGGCGATCAGGCAGTCCGTGTCGAAGCCGGCGGTGCCGCTCTCGATCTCGCTGGACAGGACGCGCTGGGTGACGAACCCGGCCGTCCGCAACTGCTGTACGGGGACGGCGAGGGCGGCGTACGAGGCGCCCATGCCGGTGAACAGGGGGCGCCGGGCGTTGCGCAGCGCGGCGCGCTCCGGGGACGCCAGCTGGCTGCGGACGCGGTCGGCGATCCGGGCGAGGGCGGCGCCCTGGCCGGCCTGGCCCTCGAGGAACGTGATGCGGGATCCGGACATGGTGGGGGGTGTCTCGTCTTTCCGTGAAGCTCTGTGCGGGAACGATGTGTTGGGGACGGTAGGGGGCAGGCGGCGGTATCGGGCGCCGTCCACCGCGCCCCGCGCGCCCTCCCGGCCCGCGGTCGCCGGGCCGAACGTCACGAACGCCCAGCGGAAGAGCACGCGGGCCGCCGGAGCGCAGGCGCGGCCCGCCGCGAGGAAGGCAGGGTTGCCGACGCCCCCCAAGTTGACGACCGCCCCCGGGCCGGCCCCCCGGCAGCGTCGGGAGGGCGTACGCCGCGGGAGCCGTCGGGCCGGTCCGGGCGAAAGACCGACCACCCGGGTGAAGCAGAGGATCGAACACACGTAGTAGCCGCCGTCCCCGACGGAGCGGACCAGCCGAATGGCCCAACGAATCGATGCGATGTGACCGCTGTCTGCCGGGCCACTTCACACGGGCCGCCGAGCCCCGCCCGCCGCCGCCCCGGCACCCGCCCACGGACACGTCCCCGACGGCCGTCCGTTCGATGTCCGCGCAGTCGGGGAGGGGCCCGAGATCATCCGCCCGGCCGACCGGCGCGGCCTTCCGCGGGTACGTCCGGGAACCCTCGCGTCCTCGCAGGTCAGAGGCGGTTTGTAGGACAGTTGGAGGGTCTTTGGACCGCCGTCCGGGGGGCCCTCGCCGGGTGGTGGGACGGATGTCCGCGGATCAGGATTACGGGTGCTCCGGGCCGGGGACCAAAGTCATCGAAAAAGATGGCCGCGACGTTGCCAATTTGGGGGTTCATGAGAGGAGATTTACGAGCTACATTGAGCCACTCGCGTTCACCTGACAGCCCGTTGCCTTTCACTCGTGTTTTGCACGGGGGGCGACGTCAGAAGCGCACACTGTGCAACCACCCCACCGCCCAGAAGGACCGAAGGCTCCGTGCCCGTACCCGTACTCCTCGCCGGCCGCACCGTGCGGCTCGAGCCCCTCGCCCCCCGCCACACCGAGGCCTTGGCCGTGGCCGGGGCCGAGGATCGTACGACTTACGCCTTCACCCCCGTACCCCATGGGGTGCAGGCGTCCCACGAGTACATCGACCGCGCCCTCGCAGATCAGGCGGCGGGTCGATCGCTCCCCTTCGCGGTGGTCAGAGCCACCGACGGCCGGGTCGTCGGTTCGACCCGGTTCCTGGAACTCGACTACTGGCAGGGACCGCTCGTGTGGCCCGCGGTGCCGGGCGTCCCGTTCGGTGATCCGGCGACGGCGATCCCCGATGCCGCCGAGATCGGGAATACCTGGCTGTCCCCGGGCGCCCAGGGGACGGGCATCAACACCGAGGCGAAGCTGCTCATGCTCCGCCATGCCTTCGAGACCTGGGGCGTCCGCCGCATCTCGCTGCGCGCCGACGCCCGCAACGGACGCTCGCGCGCGGCGATGGAGCGGCTCGGGTTCACCTGCGAGGGGGTCCGCCGGGCCCATTCCAGGGGGCTCGACGGGGCCGTGCGCAGTACCGCCTTCTACTCGATCCTCGACGAGGAGTGGCCGGCCGTGCGGTCGATCATCGAGCTGAGGCTGTCCGCGGGGGCTCAGCGCAAGCGGCGGCGCAAGACGCTGATCCCGGCGTAACGGACCTGCATTCGGCGCAACCGTCCTCCGCATCGGCCCAGCGCGTGCGGCAGCGGCCCCGCCCCGGCCCTTCCTCCCGGCGTCAGCCGAGGAAGGCCGGGGCGAGGGCCGAGGTCATCAGCGGGGTGGGGGCGCCGCTGCCGTCGGCCGGCAGGGCGTACAGGTCGGCGCCGAAGTCGCCGGGCAGGGAGTAGACGACCGTCTTGTCGTCCGTCCACACCACCTGGTCGTCCACGCTGCGCTCCTCGGCGAGCGGGGTCTCCTGCATCGAGGCCAGGTCCAGGGCGTACAGCCGCCACGGGGCGTCGGGCGACAGGCCGGGCACCCGCTTCTTGAACACGAGCCGGGTCCCGTCGGGCGACAGGGACGGACACTCCAGGTTCTCGCGGAGCGCGGTCACGGTGCGTTCGACGAGGTCACCGCGGACCAGGTGGGTCCGGCCGCCGGTGGCGAGCGTCGCGTAGAAGGTGCGCTCGTCGGCGGCGAAGGTCACGCCCCAGAAGTTGACGTCGGCGTTGCGGTACGCCTTGCCGTCCTTGCGGATCGCGAAGTCCTCCAGCGAGGCCTCGAGCTTGCCGGTGCGCAGGTCGAGCAGCGAGGTGCGGGTGGAGAAGTTCGTCCCGGCGTACGAGTCCCCGCCGACGAAGACCGTCCAGGCGGCGAGGTGTCCGCCGGGCGAAACCCGGGCGCGGGTGGGTATGCCGGCCAGCGGGTGTGCCGAGACCTCCTTGAGGCGGGCGTCGAGGACGACGGCCCGGTAGCTCTCCTGGACCCCGCCCTTGTCGGCCTGGAGGCAGATCCCGGTTCCCGCCGCCGCGTGGAAACGCAGGCAGCTCACGCCGGAGGCGGTACGCGGGCCCTGGGGCGCGGCGGCGGGGACGGTGGCGAGCTCGTCGCGGTGCGGGCCCCACGCCATGTTCCGGAACACGATCCGCCGCCCGGCCCCACCCGGGGCCAGGGACACCTCGCCCCGGCTGATCTGCGGGCCGCCCGCCTGGGTCTGGTTCTTCTCCTCGGCCCGCGAGGAGGCCCGTACGACGGCGAGCACCCCCACCGCGGCGAGCAGTACGACGGCGGAGACGAGGATCAGGATCCGGCGTTGGAGGGTCATGGGGGCCTTTCGGGGATGTGGGGGAACTTCGGAGGCGGCTGAGCGGGCTCAGCCGGCCCGCGCCTCGGCGGCGGACCCGGCGGCCGGCGCGTCCGCCGGCCGGAGCCGGGTGCAGACGCCGGCCGCGGCCGCCAGCAGCACGCCCGCGACGGCGAGGGCCGGGCGCGGGCCCCAGACGGTCCAGGCGGCGCCGAATCCCAGCGAGGCGGCGAACCGGGCGAGGGCCTGGCCGGTCTGGACGAGGGCGAGGCCGCCGCCGCGGTGCTCTTCGGGCACGGCTCCGGCGGCCGCGGCCATCAGGACGCCGTCGGTGGCCGCGTAGAAGCCGCCGTGCAGCAGGAGCACGGCGTACGGCAGGACGGTGCCGTAGGCGTGGCCCGCGCCGCCCGCCAGCAGGAGCCCGTACGCGAGGAGCAGAGCGAGGTGGCCGCCGAGGAAGACGCGCCAACGGCCGATCCGGTCGGCGAGCCGGCCGAGCGGCAGCGCGAGCAGGAAGAACGCGGCGGCGGTGCCCAGCGGCAGCAGCGCGAACCAGCGGTCGGCGATCCCGGTGGCGCGCTGGAGCAGCAGGAAGACGAAGGCGTCGCTGACGGTGCACAGCCCGAGCAGCAGCGCGCACAGGCTGATCCGGCGCAGGTCCCTGCGGCCCAGCAGCCCGAGGGCGGCGCGCAGCGAGACGGGCTCCGCGCCGGGGGCGGGCTCGGTGCGGCGGCCGGGGACGAAGAGGACGAGCACGAGCACGCCGAGGGCGGCGACGCAGGCACTGACCGTGAAGACGGCGTCGTAGCCGTCGGCGGCGCCGCGCAGGATCAGGAAGGCGAGGATCGGACCGATCAGCGCGCCGGCGGTGTCCATCGCCCGGTGGACCCCGAAGGCCCGGCCGCGGTCCTCGGGGGCGGCGGCCAGGGAGATCAGCGCGTCGCGCGGGGCGGTGCGCAGGCCCTTGCCCGTGCGGTCGAGGGCGAGCACCGCGCCGATGGCGGGCAGGGTGTGGGCGAGCAGCAGCAGCGGTTTGCACAGGGCCGACAAGCCGTAGCCGAGGCCGGCGAGGGCCTTGTGGCGGCCGAAGCGGTCGCCGAGGTGGCCTCCGGTGAGCCGGACCAGCGCGCTGATGCCGTTGTAGAGCCCGTCGAGCAGCCCGAAGCCGAGCGGGGAGAGGCCGAGGCCCGCGACGAGGTAGAGGGGGAGCACGGCCGTGACCATCTCGGAGGAGACGTCGGTGATCAGGCTGACCGCGCCGAGGGCGAGCACCGTGGGGGCGAGCGCCGCCCGCCGCCCCGGGGTGGTGCCCGGGGCGACGGCCTGCGGCTCGGGGGTCACGGCGGGCGCGGGAGTACCGCGACTGTCCGCAACGTACATGGTCAGGAGGCCCAGATACCCGTGATGTCCTTGGCGGTGGCCGCGTTCCCCGCGTGGGTGGTCAGGCCGGCCAGGCCTTCCAGGGTGCGCAGCATGTCGTAGTGGTTGTACGTGGTGCCCGACGTGCTGCCGGGGGTGACGGGCTGGCCGTAGAGGACGGTCGGGATCTTGTTGCCGGCGAGCCGGTTGTCCTCGTCGAAGGTGACCACGAGCAGGCTGTTGTGGGTCTTGGCCCAGTCCGCGTAGGCCTTGAGGTTGTTCTTGAGCCAGGTGTCGCCGGTGCCGACGGAGCAGTCGTGCATGTCGTTACACAGGTTCGGGACGACGAAGGACACCTTGGGGAGGGTGGTGTAGTCCGTCGGGAACTGGGTCATGGTCTTGGCCGTGCTGGTGGGCACGTTGGAGAAGGCGAACCAGGGGTTGTGCTTGCGCGCGTACGTGCCGCTGCTGCACGTGGTGGAGCCCTGGCTGGGGAGGGTCTCGTTGTAGCTGGCCCAGGTCTTGCCGGCGGCCAGCAGCTCGGAGGCCAGGTTGGGCGCGGAGCTGAAGCCCGGCGTGTAGCAGCTGTCGCCGGTGACGCCCTGGTTGGAGCCGGAGAACAACTGGAGGTAGTTGGGCTGGCTGGGGTGGGTGATGCCGTACGACTGCGTGAGGTTGGCGCCGCCGCTCTTGAGGGAGTTGATGTACGGGGCGCTGGAGCTGCCGATGACCTGGCTGTAGGCGTGGTTCTCGAACACCACGACGACGACGTGGTCGGGGGCCGGCAGGCCGGCCGCGTGGGCGGGCGAGGCGGCGCCGATGCCGGCCCACAGGGCCGTACCGGCGGCGGTGAGGCCGAAGGCGGTGGCAAGGGCGGTCTTGCGGCGGGACCGTGACGAGGTCATGCCAAACACGGAAAATACCTCCGGGCAGGGGGGGTCTGGTGGCGGCGCGGACGCACCATACCCAGGGGCATGTGCATGGGCCAGGGACGTGCGGCGAACAGACCGGGAACTCCGGTGGCCTTCCGGGTGTTCGGCAACGGGCAGCCCTCGGTCAACCCAAGAGCAGGGAAAAACGGGAACCACGGAGCACGTAGGCTCATCCTTCGAACAGAAGAGACCACCCCCCGACGGGGCAGCACCAGCCGGAGAGCAACCGCACATGTCGTACTCACCCGACGGACAGCACCAGCCGTACCGGTCGGAAGGGCAGTACCAGCAGCAGCCCTACGGCACTTCGTACGCGCAGCCGTACGAACCCCAACAGCACCACGAGCCCCCGTACGGGCCACCGCAGCCGCCGTACGGCGGGTACGAGGAGCCCGAGGACGACCGGCGCCGGCCGCGCCGGGGCAGGCGCTGGCTGATCGCGGGTGTCTCCGTCCTCGCGCTCGCCGGCATAGCCGCCGGGGTGATGTACCACTTCGAGATACCCCCCTTCACCGACAAGGGCAAGGACATCTCCTTCGGCCAGCCGGCCGCGGGCGGTGGCCAGGCGGGCGGCGCCGACGGCTCCGCGAAGCAGGCGGCCAACTCCAAGGCCCTGATGCCCACCGGCCCGAAGGCCGAGTTCAAGAACTCGATGACCCTGGCCGACGGCACGCACGTGGCCGTCACCACGCTGGACGGCAAGAAGTCCGGCTTCAAGGGCAAGGTGTGGGTCTGGGCGCCCAAGGAGTACAACGACCCGAAGTTCGCCAAGAGCGGCTTCCCGGTCATGATCGCCCTGCCCGGCGGCGCCGGCTACCCGAGCAACTACTGGATGGGCACCGACCTGGGGCTCCAGACCAGCATCAGCAAGTGGTACGCCGAGGGCAAGAGCAAGCCGTTCATCCTCGCCATGCCGGTGCTGAACCCGGGCCCGGACGACAAGGGCATCTACTGGGACGGCTCCGACATCCCCGACCAGCCCAAGATGGGCACCTGGCTGACCGAGGACGTCCCGGACCTGATGAAGGCGAACTTCCGCACCGTCAAGTCCCGTGACGGCTGGGCCTACATGGGCTCCTCCACCGGCGGCTTCGCGAGCCTGAAGGCGGTGCTCAAGCACCCGGACAAGTTCAAGGCCGCGATCTGCTCCGGCCCGGACATCGTCCCCGACTCCTCGCTGTGGAAGGGCCACGAGAAGGAGAAGGCCGAGAACAACCCGGAGTTGCTGGCGAAGGCCATGATCGACAAGAAGGGCGCTCCGGACGTCTACCTCGCCTTCCAGGTCGGCGACAACGAGAACAACAAGAAGACGCTGCCCGATGTGCAGAAGTTCGTCGCGACGTACGGCAAGGGGCCGATCCACACCAGCCTGAGGGTCATCCCCGGCGGCCAGCACAACGCCAAGACCTACGTGCCGAACATGGGCGAGGGCCCGATCCAGTTCATCAGCAAGGTCATGGAAGGACCGGTGGAGTAACGGGCGGTGTAACCGCCGGTTCGACCGACTCCACGCGCTGCGGCCCGCCGAACACCATCGGCGGGCCGTTGCCGTCCCAGGCCGCCCAGCCCGGGTTCCCGGTCACGGCGAAGCGCACCCAGGCCGCGTGCATCCGGTCGGCCAGTTCCTGCGGGGCGTCCGGCCCGGCCAGCCAGGAGGCCTCCGGCACGTCGAGCGTGTCGAAGACGAAGCCCAGTTCCAGGGCGTGGCACGCGCCGAGCCCCGGGACGCCGGAGGGCCAGCCGAACTCGTACAGGAAGCTCGGGGCGCTCCGCCGCGCCCCGGCGAGCCTGCGCAGCGGGTCGCGCAGCAGCCGGTCGGTCAGCAGCTGCCCCGCGAGCTCGGCCGGGCCCGCCCCGGGCAGGACGGCGCGCAGCGCCCGTACGGCGGCCCGGTCCTTGCCGCTGCGGGCACGGGCCAGAGCCACGGTGAGCGGGCCGAGCCGGTCCATGACCCGCAGCGCGCCGGTGGGGGCCAGCCAGAGCCGGTACTCCTCGGTGGTCCAGCCCAGCAGCAGTGGCACCTCCGTCGCCGCCGCGGCCTCGAGCGGGTCGTCGCCCGGAAGCGTGTCCGGGTCGGCGACCAGGCCGAACGCGGGTCCTCCGGTGATCGGGCCGGAGCGGCGCAGCACGGCGGCCTGCGCGGCGAGCAGGTCGGGCAGGGCGGTGGCGGCGAATGCCTTCGCGGTCGCCGGCACCTTCAGGAGGGAGGCCATCCGCCGGACCATCGTGCGTACCTTCTCGCGCGCCAGCACCTCGGGGGCGCCGCTCTGCAGGACGGCCCCGGCGAAGAGCCCGGCGGCCCGCGGGGCGCCGAGCAGGGCTCCGACGCTGATGGCTCCGGCGGATTCGCCGAAGACGGTGACGCGGCCGGGGTCCCCGCCGAAGGCCTCGATGTTCTCCCGGACCCAGGTCAGGGCGGCGATCTGGTCGAGCAGGCCTCGGTTGGCGGGGGCATCCGGGAAGAGCCCGTAGCCGAGGACGCCGAGGCGGTAGTTGACGGAGACGAGCACGACCCCGTCGCGGGCGAAGGCTGCGCCGTCGTAGACGGGGACGGCAGAGGAGCCGCGGGTGAGCGCCCCGCCGTGCAGCCACACCATGACGGGCAGCCGGGCTCCGGGGGCCGGGGCCGGGGTCCACACGTTGAGGTTCAGGCAGCCGTCCCCGGGGACGTCCGGGTCGGGCAGCAGCGCGGCGAACTTCGGCGGGTAGGGCACCTTGGGCGCGGTGGGCCCGAACGCGCCGGCGTCGCGTACGCCGTCCCAGGCGGCCGGGGGCTCGGGCGCGCCGAAGCGGAGCGCGCCGACGGGCGCGGCAGCGTACGGGATGCCCCGGAAGGCGGCGATGCCGTCCGGCCCGGTCCGGCCCTCGACCACGCCGTACCCGGTCCTGACCCGGGGCCGGCCGCTGCCGCCCGCTGTGCTCATCGGTCTCCGCTCCTCCACCGACTCCGGTGCATCCACCGAATCCACCGAATCCACTGTTCCGCCTACCGGGCACGGTCGCACAGGCCTGCGACGGGTGACAAGGCGTGACCCGGCCGGGGGCGGGCCGGGTTGGACCGGGCATGCGATCCATGCGTATCCACCCCGGCGTCCGCGGCTTCGCCCGGGCCGGCGCGGTCCCCCTGCTCCTGCTCGTGGCCGCGGGCACGGCGCAGGCCGCAGGACCCGACTTCCAGTACGTCGGCCGGGACGACAGGGTCCACGGGCTGACCGACCCCCAGGGCTGCGTCGGGGCCAAGGGCGGCGGTCAGAAGGCCGTCACCAACACCACCCGCAGCACCGCGACCCTCTACACCGGGCCGGGCTGCACGGGTGACGTCGTGGCGGTCCTGCAGCCGGGTGCCGGCGGCCAGATCGAGCCGTATTTCGCCTCCGTGCGATTTTCCTTCATCACTAAGGCCCAGCGGCCGTGACCGCTGGGCTCCCGCTGCGTTGTATGCCATGTCAAATGCCGCAGCTCGGGCTGTGGCACCCCAATCTCACGAGGAGATCTTGATGTCGCGTATCGCGAAGGCAGTCGCCGTCACCGCTGTTGCCGGTAGCGCCCTGGCCGCCGGTGCCGGTCTGGCCGTCGCCGATGCCGGAGCGCACGGTGCGGCGGTCGGCTCCCCCGGTGTCCTGTCGGGCAACCTGGTCCAGGTTCCGGTGCACATCCCGGTCAACGTCTGCGGCAACACCGTGAACGTGATCGCCCTGCTGAACCCCGCGTTCGGCAACACCTGCGTCAACGCGTCGGGCGGTGGCGAGCACCACACCGAGGGCTACGGCGGCTGATCGCCTGCGCCTGTCGGCCGGCTTGACCGGTTGGACCGAGGACTGAGGGCCCCCGCCGTACGGCGGGGGCCCTTTTCCTGTTCAGCCGTCAGCCGTCCGGCTGAAATTGCCGGGACGGCCGGAATCTCATTCGTAGCGGTAGATGCCCTGGTGGCTGAGCATGTCGCGCGGGGTGATGTTCCACGGCGGCATCGGCTCGTCGAGGGAGATCACCCGGCCGCGCTGGAGGTCGCCCAGTTCGAGCGGGGCCGAGGGCAGGTAGCCGGAGGCGGGGTGCTTCAGCTGCCAGCGGTCCCAGAGCAGGTCCACGAAGGCGTGGTGCAGCCAGAACGCCGGGTCGTTGGGGGCCGTACCGCCCGTCATGTGGCCGCCGATCCACTGGTGCACCTTGTTGTGGTTGCGCCAGCGCTCGCTCTTCGGCGCGGCCCAGCCCTCCAGCTTGTTGCGGAAGCCGCCGCCCTTCGCCGTGGAGTCCCAGGGCGAGGTGTCGTACGCCGGGTCGTCGAGCGCCCACTGGAGCTCGGCCGCGGTGGGCAGGGCGATCGGGTTCTGCGGCCGTCCGAGGTTGCGGGTGAGGAAGCGGGCGTCCGTGACGCCCACGGTGATCTCCCAGTTGCCCTTCTCGTAGGCGAAGGGGCCGGTCATCACCCGGCGGTCCTTCTCCCGGCCGGTGCCGCCCAGGAAGTCCTCGGCCCAGAGGGAGGAGACCGGGCTGCTGTCCGTGGTCCAGTCCCAGTACGGGACCGAGACGCCCGGGTCGACGCCCTGCAGCAGCCGCTCGAACTGGAGCAGGTAGCGCCGGTGCCAGGGGAAGAAGGACGGGGACATGTGCCCGACGCGGAGCTTGCTGTCCTTGTCCGGCACGAAGTACTTGCCGTGGGTACGGACCAGTTCGTCGTACGTGCCGTTGCGCTTGAGCTCCAGCACGGCCGCCGTGAAGCGCTTCTTCTGGGCGCTGTTCAGGTTCCTCTGGTTCTGCCGGATGTACATGCGGGGCTCCTCCCGTTCCGTTCTGCGCTGTCCCGGCCGTCCGTCAGCCGTGGTGCGGGGCCGCGAGGGCGAGCTGGTTGGTGCCGAGCTCGTCGACGGCCGCGCGGGCGAGTTCCAGCGGGGTCTCGAAGGACTGGAAGTGGTTGATCTGGCTGAGGTAGCTGCCGTCGGCCCGGCGCATGACGTGCAGGGGGCGGCCGTCGATACGGACCCCGGCGAGGTCGACGGCGATGTGCCGGCCGCGGTACGTCTCCTCGGTGAGGGGCGCCGGGGTGACGGTCTGCCGGGGCCGGCGGGCACGCAGTACGGGCGCCAGGGCCGCGGCGGTGCCGGCGAGCACCGCCGCGGTGAAGGCCGTACGAAGAAACATGCGGCGGGACGGTGCTGCAGGGGCGGGTGTGGCGTACATACGGTCTCCCTCGCTCGGTGGTCCGCGCTATGGGGTCTAACGCGGCGCGGCGGGCGAGGTCACCTCGGCTGCTCAGGCTGCTTGGAGAAGAGGGTGGTGGGGTGCGGGCGGACGGCCGGGCGGTGGCGTGGTCGGGACCGGTCCACCCGGCTGAGCGGCAGACCCGCTCGGCCCGGCGCCGGCCTGGACGCGGAGCTACGTTCCCCGGGACAGGTCGGGGTCGCCGGGGGTGAAGGTCACCGGCAGGCTCTGCGGGCCGCGCAGTCCGCCGGGGCGCCAGGGGATCTCCGCCGGCGGTACGGCGAGGGCGAGTCCGGGGAGGCGGCGCAGGGCGGTGCCGACGGCGATCTGCCCCTCCATCCGGGCCAGTGGCGCACCCAGGCAGTAGTGGATGCCGTGCCCGAACGCGAGGTGGGCGTTGTCCTGCCGGGTGATGTCCAGCCGGTCGGGGTCGGGGAACCGTGCCGGGTCGCGGTCGGCGACGGCAGAGCCGATGAGCACGGTCGCGCCGCGCGGGATGGTCACGCCCGCGATCTCGACGTCCTCGCGCGCGAACCGCGCGATGCCGGGGCTGACCGGGCCGTCGTAGCGCAGGAACTCCTCGATCGCGCCCGGCAGCAGTTCCGGGTCGGAGCGCAGCAGGTCGAGCTGGCCGGGGTGGGCGAGCAGCATGGCGATGCCGCCGCCGATCAGGTTGACCGTGGTGATGTATCCGGCGGCCAGCAGCAGGAACACCATGGCGACCAGCTCGTCCTCGGTCAGCTGCTGTTCCTCGTCGCGGGCGGTGATGAGGGCGCTGAGCAGGTCGTCGCCGGGGGCTGCCCGTTTGTCCCGGATGAGCTCGGTGACGTACGCGCGCATGTGCTGCCACGCCTCGTTCACGACGGCCGGATCCGGCAGCTCCGGGCCCCGCATGATCATGCGGTCGGTCCAGTGCTGGAATGCGTGCCGCTCGTCCACCGGCACCCCGAGCAGTTCGCTGATCACCGTGACCGGGAGCGGCAGCGCGAAGTCCGCGACGAGGTCGGCGTGGCCGGCCGGGACGACCGCGTCCAGCAGCCGGTCGGTGATCGCCTGGATCCGCGGCCGCATCGCGGCCACGCGGTGGGCGGTGAACGCCTTGGAGACCAGCCGGCGCAGGCGGGTGTGGTCGGGCGGGTCGCTGCGGAGCATGTTGCTCAGCATCGACTCGCGCTCCGTCGCCGGCAGCTGGCGCAGGAGGCGGGTGTCCGAGGCGTCGCGCACGTCGCTGCTGAGGCGGGAGTCGGACAGGGCCGCGAGTCCGTCTTCGTAGCGGGTGACGAGCCAGGCCTCCAGGCCGCCCGCGATGACGGTGCGGCGCACGGGGCCGTCTTCGCGCAGTTGCCGGTACAGCGGGAAGGGGTCCGCGAGGAAGGCCGGGTCGGCATAGGGCAGAAGGACCGGCTGCTCGCTCATGTCGCCTCCCGAAGCGGATCGTCCTCTCTGTGGAGAATGAGCGTATATGTCCCAGTATCCGGGATGCCGTTTCAGCGGAGCGATTCCTTCGGGGGCCGCTCGCGCAGCGCCCCGTACCCGATGAAGTAGGCCGGCACCCGGTTCAGCCACCGCGAGTCGGTGACGAGCTCGGTCAGCCGTTTGGCCCGCCGGGGATGGCCGAACGCGGTGCGGCCGGCCAGCAGCGGCTCGATGACCTGGGCGTGGGCCAGGCGCTGCATGCCCTGGGTCGCCACCGTCGTGGGCATGCGGCGGCGCTGTACGCGGCGTACGTCGTGCAGCCCCACGGTCCCCTCGAGCAGCGGGCGGACGAGGTAGCGGGCGGCGGCCACCGCGTCCTGCACGGCGAGGTTGATGCCGATGCCGAAGACCGGTGACATGGCGTGCGCGGCGTCGCCGATGCACAGCAGCCCCGGCCGGTGCCAGCGGCGCAGCCGGTCCAGCCGCACGTCGAGCAGCTTGACCTCGTCCCAGGAGGTGAGGGCGTGGGCCCGGTCGGCCAGCCAGGGAACGGCGTCGGTGAACTGGGCCATGAAGTGGTCCAGGCCCTCGGCGCGGCGTTCGGCATCGGTCCCCTTGGGGATGAGCCCCGCGCACTGCCAGTAGTCGCCGCGGTCGATGAGCGCGCTGAAGAACCGCTCGCCCAGGCCTCCCACGAGGCCGCTGGGGTCGTCCTCGTGGCGCGGCAGCCGGAACCACCAGGCGTCCATCGGGCACGGGAAGCCCTCCAGGCCGAGCTCGGGCAGCACCCTGGCGAAGGATCCGCGGCCGTCGCAGGCCACGGTCAGCGTGGCCCTGAGCTCACCCGTGGTGCCGTCCGCCGTGCGGTACCGCACGCCCGCGACCCTGCCGCGCTCCATCAGGAAGGACGTCGCCTCGGTGTCCATGCGCAGCCGGAAGGAAGGCTCCTTGCCCGCTTCGTCGGCGAGCAGGTCGAGCAGGTCCCACTGCGGCACCATCGCGATGTAGTTGTACTTCCCGTGCAGCGCCCCGATGTTGCCGACCGTGACGAGGGACCGGTCCGGCCCGATGGGCAGCTGCACGGAGGTCACCCGCCGCTGCGGCAGCCGGGCGAACCGTTCGGCGAGGCCGATGTCGTCCAGCAGCGACAGGGTGGACGGGTGCACGGTGTCGCCGCGGAAGTCGCGCAGGAAGTCGCCGTGTTTCTCCAGGACGGTCACCTCCACCCCGGCCCGGGCCAGCAGCAGGGCCAGCACCATCCCGGCGGGCCCGCCTCCCACCACACAGCAGGCCGTACGCTCCACGGCAACCACTCCCTTCGCCGGCATCGGGCAAGCCCCACAGGACGTATACCGCACCCACGGCGGCGGGGACGGCAACGACGGCGACGCGCCGTGGGGCGCGGTCGCCGTCCCGCATCCCTCCCCAACCGGCCGCGGTACGAACCCGATCGCCCGGGAGACCGGCGCTAGGGGGACGGGAGTTCGGCGAAGTCCGCCACCAGGGCGTGGTGGTGGCCCGGGGTCCCGAGCGCCAGCGAACCGGCCTTGGCGCGCTTCAGGTACAGGTGCGCCGGGTGCTCCCACGTCATGCCGATCCCGCCGTGCAGCTGTACGCACTCCTCGGCCGCGCGGACCGCGACCCCGGAGCAGTACGCCTGGGCGACCGCCACCGTGAGCGGGGCGTCGGGGGCTCCGGTGGCCAGCGCGTCCGCGGCGGCGCGGGCCGCCGCCCGGGCCGAGGCGACGTCCAGCCAGAGCTGCGCCAGACGGTGCTTCAGTGCCTGGAAGGAGCCGACCGGCCGGTTGAACTGGTGGCGGCCGCGTACGTGCCGCACCGTCTCCGTCAGGCACCATTCTGCGAGCCCGACCTGCTCGGAGGCCAGGAGTCCGGCGCCCGACAGCAGTGCTCCGGCGATCGCCGCGCGGGCCGTCGCCGGGTCGGCGAGGCGGGTCCCCGCAGCCCCCTCCAGCGTCACCGTGGCGAGCGGGCGGGTCAGGTCCAGCGGGACGAGCGGGCTCAGCGCGGCCTCCGCGGCCGGGACCGCGTACAGCCCCGTGTCCGCGAGGACCAGCAGCACATCGGCGGCCACCGCGTCCGCCACCGAGCCCACGGTGCCCGTCAAGGCCCCGCCCCCGGTGTCCCGTACGGCGCCCGGCAGTGGCGCGCCCGGGGCCTGGGTCAGCGGAAGCGCGGGGGCGCACACCTGTCGGCCGGCGGCCAACTCGGCCAGCAGGAGCGCCACTTCCGGCGCCTCGCAGCCGAGCCCGAGCAGGATCTCCGTCGCCAGTACTGCGCTCGTCAGGTACGGCACCGGCGCCACGGCCCGCCCCAGCTCCTCCAGGACCACGGCCGCCTCCCGGTGGCCCGCGCCCTGGCCGCCGAGCTTCTCCGGTACGAGCAGCCCGGCCGTGCCGATCTCCGCGGCGAGCGTGTGCCACAGTTCCGGGTCGTGCGGCCGGCCGGTCTCCGCCCGGGCGAGCACCTGTGCCGGTGTGCACCGGTCGGCGAGCAGTGCCCGTACGGCGGACCGGAGCTCTTCCTCCGTCTCGGAGTACAGCAGGTCGAAGGCATCGCTCATCGGGCCAGGTCCTTCCAGGCGAGGTCCTTGTCGTCGCGCGGCTCGGGGGGCAGGCCGAGGACGCGTTCGGCGACGATGTTGAGGAGGATTTCGCTGGTGCCGCCCTCGATGCTGTTGCCCTTGGCGCGCAGGTAGCGGTAGCCGGCGTCGCGGCCGGTGAAGTCGACGAGCTCGGGCCGGCGCATCGTCCAGTCCTCGTACAGCAGGCCCTCCTCGCCGAGGAGTTCCACCTCCAGGCCGCTGATCTCCTGGTTGAGGCGGGCGAAGGTGAGCTTCATGCCGGACCCCTCCGGGCCGGGCTGCCCGGCGGCGAGCTGCTGGCGCAGTCGCTCGGCGGTGAGCCGGGCGACCTCGGCCTGGACCCAGAGCTGGAGCAGCCGCTGGTGCAGTGCGTGGGTACGCAGGGCGGGCCGCTCGCGCCAGGCCGCGGCGACGGGCGCGATCATGCCGCCCTCGCGCGGGATCCGCATGCCGCCGATGGAGACGCGCTCGTTCATGAGGGTGGTGCGGGCGACCGCCCAGCCCTGGCCGACGGCGCCGAGCCGGTGGCTGTCGGGAATGCGGACGCCGGTCAGGAAGACCTCGTTGAACTCGGCCTCGCCGGTGATCTGGCGCAGCGGCCGGACCTCGACGCCGGGGGCGTGCATGTCGCACAGGAAGTAGGTGATGCCCTGGTGCTTGGGCAGCGCCGGGTCGGTGCGGGCGATCAGGATGGCCCAGCGGGCGGTGTGGGCGCTGGAGGTCCACACCTTCTGTCCGTCGACGATCCAGTCGCCGGAGCCGCTCTCGCGGACCGCGCGGGTGCCGAGCGCGGCGAGGTCGGAGCCGGCGCCGGGCTCGCTGAAGAGCTGGCACCAGACCTCCTCGCCGACCCACAGGGGGCGCAGGAAGCGCTGCTTCTGCTCGTCGGTGCCGTACGCGAGGATCGTGGGGGCGGCCATGCCGAGGCCGATGCCGATCCGGCGCGGGTCGTTGTCGGGGGCGCCGGCCGCCTCGAGTTCGGCGTCGACGACGGCCTGGAGGGAGCGGGGCGCACCGAGTCCGCCGAGGCCCTCGGGGTAGTGCACCCAGGCGAGTCCGGCATCGAAGCGGGCGCGCAGGAAGTCGGTGCGGTCGGTGTCGGCGGGCGGGTGCGCGGCGAGCAGGTCCCGGATGCGCGTGACCAGGTGGTCGGCGGTGATCGCGGTCATCGGGCCGCTCCCGGCTGCCGGGGCATGGCCAGGACGACCCGGCCGGTCGTGGCGCCGTCGGCGAGGCGCTGCACGGCATCGGCCACCGCGGGGAGGGCGATGCGTTCACTGATCAGGGGCTTGATGGCGCCTTCGGCGGCGAGGCGGGTGAGTTCGGTGTGGCAGGCCGGGATCGCGCCCGGGTCCTTGGCCGCGTAGAGGCCCCAGTGGAGGCCGAGGATCGAGTAGTTCTTGACGAGGGCGTGGTTCAGGGCGGGGGCGGGGATGGTGCCGCTCGCGAAGCCGACGACGACGATCCGGCCCTCGAAGGCCACGCACTTGGCGGAGGCGGTGTAGGAATCGCCGCCCACGGGGTCGTAGACCACGTCGGCTCCGCGCCCGCCGGTGAACTCCTTCACCCGGGCGACGACGTCCTCGGTCGTACGGTCGATCACCAGGTCGCAGCCGAGTTCCTCGGCGGTACGCGCCTTGGGCTTGCCCCCGACGACCCCGATGACGGTGGCCCCGGCGGCCTTGCCGAGCTGGACCGCGGCGCTGCCGACCCCGCCGGCGGCGGCGTGCACGAGCAGGGTCTCGCCGGCTTGGAGGCGGGCCCGCCGGTGCAGGCCGAACCAGCCGGTCTGGTAGCCGATGTGCAGGGCAGCGGCCTCGGCGTCGTCGAGGCTCTCCGGGGCCGGGAGCAGGTTCCGTTCGGACGCGATCACGTACTCGGCGAAGCCGCCGTGCGGCAGGCTCGGGGTGGCGATGACGCGGCGGCCGTCGTCCGTGAGGCCGCAGATCTCGACGCCGGGGGTGAAGGGCAGCGGCGGGCGGATCTGGTACTGGCCGCGGACGAGCAGCGCGTCGGGGAAGTTGAGGTTCGCCGCGAGGACCTGCAGTCGCACCTCGCCCTCGCCGGGGACTGGTTCGGGAATCTCCTCGAGGCGCAGGGCCTCTCGGGGTTCGCCGGGGGTATGTACTCGCCATGCCTGCATCCGGGGCCTCCAGCCGCCGTCGAGGAACCACGCTCCGCGGCATACTAAGCGGTCGCTTGTCACTCTGGGAACCGTCGGTGGAGCGGATTGCGGGCCGGTCCGAAACACCACGCGTCAATCCGGCCACTTCAGCCCCCGGTCAGGCAGCATGTGGCGTGCACTCGTCATGACTTGAGTCCAGGGGGGACCACCACATGAGAAGAAGCATGTCCGCGGCCGCCGCCGCCGTCGTTCTGGCCGGCCTGATCACGGCGGCCGCCCCGGCCGCGGCGGCCGGCGCCGCGTGCACGCCGGACGTCCTGCGGCTGCCGGCCCTCGCGGCGGGCCCCTCGCCCGCCTACGGATCCGTACGGGCCTTCGGGGCCGGCGGCCTGGTGGCCGGCGAAAGCGTCGGACTGCCCGCCTACTGGACGGCCGACCACGCGGTGCACGCCGTCCCGCTGCCCGAGGGCTTCGTGTCCGGCGAGGTCCTCGCGGTGAACGCCAAGGGCCTGATGGTGGGCACCCTCCGGCGAGCCGGTGCGCCCGACACACCGTACGGATTCACGTACCAGAAGGGTGCGGCGGCGGTCCGGCTGATCGGCGGCGGAAGCGCTTCGAGCGCGGTGACGGACGTCAACGACTCGGGCCGCTCCGTCGGCATGGAGGGCGGCGTCGCCAAGGAATGGCTGAACGGCGCCGTGGTGCGCGAGCTGCCCGTGCCCGCGGACGCCCACCCGAGCACCAGGATCGTCTCGGTGAACGGGATCAACGCGCGCGGGGACATCGTCGGCACGGCGCAGACGTCCTACGAGGAGGACGACCAGCCCAGGGGGAAGACCTTCCCGGTCGTCTGGCCTGCCGGGGGCGGATACCCGCCGTACAGCCTGCAGGTGTGGACCGAGGACGACCCGACGGTCCGGACGGCCGCGGCCGGCATCGACGACCGCGGCCGGGTCGTCGGCCACGAGGACCGCAGCCACCGCGACTGGCAGGAGCGCAAGCCGGCCGTCTGGAAGAAGCCCTACGACGCCCTGCCGAACGACCCCGGCCGGGTCGAGGGCTACGACCACGTCACCCTCGACGGGCTCAGCCCGGCCACGAACGTGGCCGTCGGCTCGGCCGTCACCTTCGTCGACGGATACCCCAACTTCCTCCACGCCGCGTACTGGCCGGGCACGGGAGCCCCTCTGGCCCTCCCCCACCCCGCCGGCACCGGCCCGGACTCGCGCAGCTCGGCGTACGCGGCCTCGGACGACGACCGGGTGGGCGGCACGTTCTACGACTGGGAGACGATGAAGGGCAGCGCCGTGATCTGGACCTGCGCGAGCAAGCAGGCGTACGCGCCGCAGAGTTGACCCCGTCGCGGGCATGGTGATCTCGGCGCCCGCGCGCTATCGATGCCCCCATGACGGACGAGACCCCGCGCGGGCTGCCCGCGCCCCCGCCGCTCGGCACGGCCGCCCTGCCCCCCGGAACGTACGGGGGGCGGGTGGTCCTCGTGACCGGCGGCGGGACCGGGCTGGGCAAGGCCATCGCCGCCGAGTTCGCGCGGCTCGGCGCGGACCTGGTGATCGCAGGACGGCGTGCCGAGCAGCTGAAGACGGCGCAGGAGGAGCTGGCGGCCGTTCCCGGCGCGGGCCGGGTGACGGCCGCCGTCTGCGACATCAGGGACCCGGAGCGGATCGCCGAGGTCTTCGATGCGGCGCAGGCGGCCCTCGGCCTGCCGGACGTCCTGGTCAACAACGCGGCCGCCAATTTCCCCTCCCCGGCGGAGGAGCTGTCCCCGGGCGCATGGCGGGCGGTCGTCGACATCACCCTGACCGGCACCTGGTTCATGACCCGCGAGTTCGGCCGCCGCCACCTCGCCGCCGCGACGGCCGGCTCCATCGTCAACATCGGTGCCTCGTACGCCTGGACCGGCGGCCCGGGCTTCGCCCACAGCGCGGCCGCCAAGGCGGGGGTGAAGAACCTGGTGGAGACGCTCGCCGTCGAGTGGGGCCCGTACGGCATCCAGGTCAACGGCCTGGTCCCCGGCCTGTTCCCGCACGCCGACATGACCGAGGACATACGCGACGGCCTGGAACGCGCCGCGCCCGACGACCGCGGCTCCCGCCAGCCCGCCCTGCGCGTCGGCGCTCCGCGCGAACTCGGCTGGGCCGCCACCTTCCTGGCCTCCCCCTTCGCCCGGTTCATCACCGGCCACACCCTGGTGGTCGACGGCGCGAACTGGCAGCGCCGCGCCCTGGTCAACCCCGAGGTGGTGCCGGTCCGCACCCAGCTGGGCCGCGGCCCGTTCACCCCCTGAGCGGTGGTTGTCAGTGGCTGCTGCGAGGATCCCTCCATGTCTCTCGCCGATCTGACCTTCGCCCACTGGCGTTCGCTCGACCGGGCCGCCGCCGGGCGCATCGCCCACGAGGCCGCCGCGCAGGCGGGCGGCCGGGTGGTGCTGCTCGACACCGTCGAGCACCTGGGCGGGCCGCTGCACCGCGTACGCATCGAGCGCGAGGGGCAGGAGTTCGCCCTCGTACCCGGCGGAGCGGTGCGGCTCGGGTTCGATCTCGACGCCTGGGTGCCCACACCCGCGCAGGTCGCCGACTACGAGGAGAGCCGGGCGGAGGGGTACGGGTACGAGCTCGACCTGAAGGACTATCTCGCCGAGGTGCTCAGCCCGGTCCGTACCGCGACACTGGCCACCGTGCTCATGGCCGTGGAGGACGAGGCCCTGACCGAGTGCCCGGCCGGGACGCCGGCGGCGCTCGCGGTGCGCGGGCTGCGGATGCCGAGCGCCGACGAGTGGGAGCATGCGTGCGGGGCCGGGGCCGGCACCCTGTTCCGGTGGGGGAACGAGTGCCCCCTGGGCGAGCCGTCCTACGGTGGCGGCGGCCTGCGGCACGAACCCAACGCCTTCGGGCTGCACATCGCGTACGACAGCTACGGCACGGAGCTGAGCACCGACCCGGCCGCGGCACACGGCGGTGACGGCGGCGAGGCCGTCTGCGGCGGATACGGCGACCTGCTCGCGTGGCTGCCACTGGCCACCGCCAACCGCAACCCGTCCATGGCGGAGTTCGCGTACGGACCGGACGGCGAGGGCATGTACGAGGGCTTCTCGACCCGCCCTGTGTTCAGCCTCCGCTGAAGTGCGGAGGGCGGCGGGCCGCCTTGGCGGTGTAGCCCTCGCGGCAGTCCTCGGAGGTGAGGGTGAGGGCCGCCGTCATCGCCACGCGGTCGAGCGCCGGGGCCAGGGCGGCGTCCGCGTAGGCGTCGATCGCGCGCTTGATGCCCTGGACGGCGAGGGGGGCGTTGGCCGCGATCTCGGCCGCGAGTGCACGGGCCGCGGCGTCCAGTTCGGCCGGGGGGACGAGCAGTTGGACCAGGTTCAGGCGGTGCGCCGTCGCGGCGTCGATGCGGCGGCCGGTCAGCGCCAGGAACTTGGCCCAGCCGGCGCCCGCCTCGCGGGCGATCCTCAGGTCGCCCCCCGCGTCCACCGCCACGCCGAGCTGCGCCTCCGGCAGGGCGAAGACGGCGTCCTCGGCGGCGATGCGGAGGTCGGCCATCAGGGCCAGCTCGAAGCCGAAGCCGAGGCAGTAGCCCTGTACGGCGGCCACCACCGGCTGCGGGAGCCGCGAGAGCACGGCGAAGCGCTCGTGGACCCAGCGGATGCCCTCGTAGTAGTTGCGGGTCCGCTCCGCGGCCGTCGCCCCCGTGATGTCGCCGCCGGGGGCGGCCACGTCGATGCCCGCGCAGAACGCCCGGCCCTCGGCGCGCAGCAGGACCACGCGTACGGCCGGGTCGAAGCGGATCCGGTCCGCGAGGAGGCCCAGCTGGCGGGTGGACTCCCAGCTCCAGCCGTTGAGCCGGTCGGGGCGGCAGAGGGTGAGGACCGCGATCCCGTCCGCGACCTCCAGACGGATGCGCTCCTCACCCTCCGCGATGTCGTTGCCGATGGTGTCGATCAACGAGCCGGCCCGCCCCCCTGACGAAAACTGATGTGCCGTCAGTTTAGGGGCGTGGGCTCAGCGCGAGAAGACCTCGAACGTCACCGCCGGGCGGCCGCCGAAGCGCACCGACGCCTGCTGGGCGAAGCCGGTGAGGAAGTTCCGGCAGTACTCCTCCGGGTCCTGGTCGGTGAGCACCTCGATGTACGCCTTGTGCTCCATCAGCGACTTGATCGAGCGTTCCAGGCCGGGCCCCGCGTCCGCCGCGTGTGTCGGCGTCGAGGACCCGGCGACCGCGACCCAGCGCACCCCGTTCCAGGGCTCCAGCCCCTGCTCGGAGAGGAGCTCGGGGAAGATCCACCGGTTGCCGGCGTCGGCGGCGGCGTCCAGGGTGGCCCGGCCGACGGCCTTGTGGTCGGGGGTGTTCCAGTAGCCCCCGCCGCCCTGGCCGCCCCAGGTGTCGCGGTGGTTGAGGGTGATGAGCAGTTCGGGGCGGTGCCGGCGGATGGCGGCCGCGATGTCCCGGCGCAGGTCGAGGCCGTACTCGACGATGCCGTCGCGGTAGTCGAGGAACTCCACGGTGGAGACCCCGACGACGGCGGCGCTCGCGCGCTGCTCGGCCTCGCGCAGAGGGGCGCACTCCTCGGGCGGGATCGTGTCGATGCCGGCCTCGCCGCGCGTGGCCAGGAGGTAGACGACCTCGCGGCCGCCGTCCGTCCAGTCGGCGATCGCCGCGGCGCCGCCGTACTCCAGATCGTCGGGGTGGGCGACCACCGCGAGGGCGCGCTGCCAGTCGGTGGGCATGGGCTCCAGGGGCGCGGGCTGATCCAGTTGTTCGGTCATGCGTCGCACAATAGACGCACCCTGCGCACCGGAAGCGGGGTTCTAGACCTCGTCGTGCACGAGGGCCAGGAGGCGGTCGAGGACGCGGGGGCCGCCGGCGCGGACGCCGTCGTGCTCGAACTCGTCCGTCACCCAGGTGCGCAGGCCCCGGATGGCCCGCGCGGTCTGCAGGGAGTGCGCGGTGTCCACGTACATGTCGTCGTGGTAGACCGCGGCGGCCACCGGCACCTCGTTGGCGGCCAGTCGGGCCGGGTCGTACAGGGGCTGCCATCCGGTACGGGCGGCCAGCAGCTCGGCGGTCTCGCGCAGCGGGGCCAGGGCGGGGTCGGCGGTGAAGTGCCAGGGGTGGATGGTCTCGCCGCTGAAGAGCAGGGGCCCGTCCCCCGCGAGGGCCTTCTCGGCGTCGAAGCCGGGCCGGCCGGCGCGGACCCGTTCGGCGGCCCAGGCGGTGGGCGCGGCCGGGTCCTGGGCGTAGATCGGCTCGTGGAGCAGGGCGTAGAGGGGGTGCGCGGCGAAGGAGAGCAGTCCGCGGACGACTTCCAGGAAGGCGTCGGAGAGGGCGGGGCCCGACGGGGTCGGGACGAAGGCGTCCTCGAGGAGGTAGTGCAGCTGGTGGCTGCCGTCGCCGGTGCCGAGCAGGATGCCGAGGGACTGGAAGGCCGTGGCGGTGAGGCGGTAGCCGCCGGGGAGTTCGGCCGGGCGCTCCACGAGGTGGGCGGCGATGCGCCGGGCGCGCTCGACGTCCATCGGGTAGCGGGCGTAGTGGGCCAGGTTCTTCCGCTCGATGCGGGGGTACGCGGCCTCGTACACCTCGTCGGCGGTGGCGGTCAGGGACGGGAGGCCGCCGGTGATCAGGGCGGCGGTCAGGCCCTCGGGGGCGGTGGAGAGGTAGTGGGTGGTGCAGAAGCCGCCGAAGCTCTGCCCGAGTACGGTCCAGGGCGCACCGCCGGTCAGGCCGGGGCGGATGGCCTCGGCGTCGCGCACGATGGAATCGGCGCGGAAGTGGGCGAGGTACTCCGCCTGCTGCGCGGGGGTGCCGCGCAGGGGCAGGGTCTGCCGGTTGACCGGGGTGGAGCGGCCGGTGCCTCGCTGGTCGAGCAGGAGCACGCGGTACTCGGTGAGGGCCCGTTCCAGCCAGGCCTGCCGGCCGGTGAAGCGGCGGGCGCCGAAGCCGGGGCCGCCCTCCAGGTAGAGCAGCCAGGGCAGGGTCTCGGGGTCCTTGCCGGTGGCGACGGCCTCGCGGGCGTACAGCTCGATGTGCTCGCCGTCCGGGCGGGTGTGGTCGAGCGGGACGGTGAAGCGGTGGTCGGTGAGGACGACACCGGGCTGGCGGTAGCTTCGGTCGACGGTCACGAACGGCCCCTGGGTGTGCGGCTGCCCCGGGCGGATCGCGACCGGGTCACGGGTGTGGCGGCCCGGCCGAGTGTAGTACGGACCCCCGGGCCGCCCCGCACCTTACCGGCGGTGGCCGACGGTCTGCCCTGCCGGGCGTGTCCGGCCGACACGGGCCGTGGGCGCGCCGTGCCGGTGGTCCCGCGGCGAAATCCCGTAGGCGGCGCGAAAGGTGCGGCTGAACGCCGCGGCGTCGGCGAAACCCCATCGCGCCCCCACGGCGTGCACGGGCGTGCCGACGAGCCGGGGGTCGAGGAGGTCGGCCGAGCAGCGCTCCAGCCGGAGTCTGCGGATCGTCGCGGACACCGATTCCTCCCGCGCGGCGAAGAGCCGGTGCAGGAGCCGTACGGAGATGTGATGGCGGGCGGCGACGGTCCGCGGGGAGAGTTCCGGATCGGCGAGGTTGTCCTCGATGAAGGTGTCGATGCGGCTGAGCAGCACCTGTTGGCGGGTGTGCGGCGGCAGCAGGTCCGCGGCGTCGAGGTGCCGTGCGAGGAAGGCCGTGGCCAGGTCCGACGTCAGGGCACCGAGACGGTTGCCGTCGCCCTCGTCCAGGTGCTCCGCCTCTTCGACGACGGACGTGAGGTGGCGGGCGAGGATCGCCGCGACACCGGTGCCGGCGGGCAGGCCGCGCGCGAGCAGCCGGTTCACCTTGGCCTCCGGCAGCGGTACGAGGGTGCGCGGCAGGTGCAGGATGAGGGCGTCGGAGGGGGCGGCGGGAGCGCCCTCCCGGCCGCCGGCGGACCGGCTCCCGGAGGGGAAGGAGGAGCTCCACAGGTTGAAGTCCCCGGCCTCGAGCCGTGCTTGCCGGTCCGCCTGGGACACCTGCATGGATCCGCGCAGGATCAGCAGCCGGGGTCGCTCGCCCGGTCGTCGGTGTCCTTGGCGTCCCAGGAGTAGTCGCCCGGATCCTTGTCGTCACAGTCGTAGCCCCATCCGCAGGAGAGACCGGCTGCCGCGGACGGGCCCAGTGCGCCGTCCGGACGCGGCGCGACGGCCGAGAGGGGGTCGGATCGGACGGGCTCGGCCGAGGCGGTGCCCGCCATCGACGCGAGGACCAGCCCGAGGGCTGCTCCCATGAGTGCCGCCTTCTTGAACATTCAGCTGTTCCTTCCTGTTTTCGGGCGTGCGATGCCCGAGGAAGCGCGAACGTGAGGGTGAGCCGTGAAAAACGCCGGTGCTTGCGCGAGTGCTGTGCTCCGCCTCGGCGTGCGGCCGTCGGCGGGCGGTGGCTCCTGGTCACGAGTATGGGCGCGCCCCGGTCCCCGGGGCCTTGGCATGGCGTGCACGATCCCTTGACGCCGCGTGCCCGGCCGGACCGGAACGGACGACGGCGGGCGGAGGCGGGCAACCGGGGAAACGGCACCGGCCCCGGCGCGTGAGCGCCGGGGCCGGTGGGTCGGGTCGGACGGGTCGGGTCGGACGGGTCGGGTGGGACGGGTCGGGTGGGACGGGGGTGGGTCTAGAACTCGACCACCGAGCGGAGGACCTCGCCGCGCTCCATCCGGGCGAAGGCGGCTTCGACGCCGTCGAGCGGGATCGTCTCGGACACGAAGGCGTCAAGGTCGAGGCGGCCCTGGAGGTAGAGGTCGATGAGGAGGGGGAAGTCGCGCTCGGGCAGGCAGTCCCCGTACCAGGAGGACTTGAGGGCGCCGCCGCGGCCGAAGACGTCGAGGAGCGGGAGTTCGAGCTTCATCTCCGGCGTCGGCACGCCGACCAGGACCACGGTCCCGGCCAGGTCGCGGGCGTAGAAGGCCTGCTGGTAGGTCTCGGGGCGGCCCACGGCGTCGATGACCACGTCCGCGCCGTTCCCGCCGGTGAGCCCCTGGATGGCCTTGACCACGTCCTCGGTACGGCCGTTGACGGTGTGGGTGGCCCCGAGGCCCCGCGCCCACTCCAGCTTCCGGTCGTCGAGGTCGACGGCGATGATCCGGGCGGCTCCGGCGAGGCGGGCGCCGGCGACGGCTGCGTTGCCCACTCCCCCACAGCCGATGACGGCGACCGAGTCGCCCCGTCCGACGTTTCCGGTGTTCAGGGCGGCGCCGAGGCCGGCCATCACCCCGCAGCCGAGGAGTCCGGCGGCGGCCGGCGCGGCGGCCGGGTCGACCTTGGTGCACTGGCCGGCCGCGACCAGGGTCTTCTCGGCGAACGCGCCGATGCCGAGCGCCGGCGAGAGCGGGGTGCCGTCCTCGAGGGTCATGGGCTGCGTGGCGTTGTGCGTGTTGAAGCAGTACCAGGGGCGGCCGCGCTTGCAGGCGCGGCAGGTGCCGCAGACCGCACGCCAGTTGAGGATCACGAAGTCACCGGGGGCGACCGAGGTGACGTCCGGGCCGACGGATTCGACGATCCCTGCGGCCTCGTGGCCGAGCAGGAAGGGGAACTCGTCGTTGATGCCGCCCTCGCGGTAGTGGAGGTCGGTGTGGCAGACCCCGCAGGCCTGCACCTTGACCAGGGCCTCGCCGGGCCCGGGGTCGGGCACGAGGATCGTCGTCGTCTCCACCGGTGCGCCCTTGCTCCGGGCGATGACCCCTCGTACGCGATGCGTCACGTCGTACCCCGCTCTGGTCGGATCTGTCTGGATCAACGAACGTACACGGACGCGGCGGCGGAGGGGAGTTGCGTCACGCGGCGGAAGTCGGAGTGGCGAGTTCCGGTGGCACGGCGGCGCGAAGTGCCGCCCCGAAGGCGGCCACGGCCGGGTGGGTGGCGGCGCCGCTGCGGAAGGCGACCTTGGTGCGGCGCTCCATCAGGAGACGCGTGAGGCAGACGGCCGGGTCGGTGGGCCCCATGACCCCGAGCTGCGGGACCACCGCGACGCCCTGCCCGGCCGCGACCAGGGCGAGCACGGTGGGGAACTCGTCGACCTGGTGGCGGATCCGCGGGGTGAAGCCGGCGGCCTGGCAGGCCCGCAGGGCCATGGCGTGGCAGAGGGTGCCGGGGGTGGCGGTGATCCAGGGTGCGTCGGCGTGGGCCCGCAGCACGGAACCCTGGTCGGGGCCCTGACGGGGGATCCGGTCGGGGCGCGGGTCGCCCGGGGCGGCGTCCTCCGCCGTCGTTCCCGTCGGGGCCGCCAGGTACATCGCCTCCCGGTACAGCGGTTCGGTGGCGAGCCCCGGCTCCTTCTGCGCGGGGACGAAGTCGTACTCGTGGATCAGGGCCACGTCCAGGTCCCCGGCGCGCAGCGCGTGCGCGACCGCGGCCGGGTCGGTCTCCGACACCATCGGCTCCAGCCCCGGATGGCGCCGGGCCAGTGCGACCAGGGCGGCCGGGACGATGGCCCGGATGGCGGTGGGGAAGGCCCCGATGCGCAGGGCGCCGGCCAGGCCGCTGCGCGCCTCGGCGAGTTCGGCGTCGGCCTGTTCGAGCCGTTCCAGCACGGCCTCGGCGTGCCGGACCAGGTTCTGCCCGGCGGGCGTGAGCCGGACCCGGCGGCCGGTGCGTTCGAGCAGCGGCAGGCCCGCCTCGCGCTCGAGGACGCCGAGTTGCTGGGACACCGCCGAAGGACTGAAGGCCAGGGCCTCGGCCACGGCGGCGATCGTCCCGCGGCGGGCGAGTTCGCGCAGCAGGCGCAGGCGTCGTACGTCGAGCATCGGCTCAGCTTACGCTTCGGGTAAGAAACGCGAACTGGATTTGATGCTCCGGGCAGATGAAGCTCGTGGGCATGACACACGACCTCTCCCTCCACGGGATTCACGTATCGCTCGTCACCCCCTTCACCCGCGCCGGGGACGTCGCCGCCGACGCCCTGGAGGCACTCGCCCACGCGGTGCTCGACGAGGGCGCCACCGGGATCGTCGCCCTCGGCACCACCGGCGAGCCCGCCGCCCTCGACGAGGCGGAGCGCGACCTCGTCACCGACGTCTGCGCCCGGGTCTGCCGGGAGCGCGGCGCGATGCTGACCGTGGGCGCCGGGGCGAGCGGCACCCGGGCCGCCGAGGCGACGCTCGCCCGGCTGGCGAGGTGGCCCGAGGTGCGGGCGGCGCTGGTGACGGTGCCGTCGTTCGTGCGGCCCGCGGCGGCGGGGGTGCTGGCACATTTCGCGCGGCTGGCCGAGGTGAGCCCCGTACCGCTGGTCGTCTACCACATCCCGTACCGGACCGGGCAGCCGCTGGACGTGGCCGCGCTGCGGGCGCTCGGGGAGCTGCCCGGGGTGGCCGGGATGAAGTACGCGGGCGGCGGCATCGGCGAGGAGGCGGTGGCGCTGCTCGGCCGGCCGCCGGCCGGGTTCTCGGTGCTGGCGGGCGACGACGTGTACCTGTCTCCGCTGCTGGCGCTGGGCGCGACGGGCGGGATCCTGGCCTCGGCGCACGTGGCGACGGCCCGGTACACGGAGCTGATGGCGGCCTGGCAGGCCGGTGACGTGCCGCGGGCGCGCGCCCTGGGCCACGGCCTGGCCCGGCTGTCGGCGGCGCTCTTCGCCGAGCCCAATCCGGCGGTGGTCAAGGCGGTGCTCCACGCCCGGGGCCGGATCCCCACGCCCGACGTACGGCTCCCGCTGCTGCCGGCGGGCGAGGAGGCGGTGGCGGCGGCCCTGGTACAGCTGGCGGAGCTGACGGAGCTGACGCGGCTCTAGGAGCACCTCGGACCATGACGGGCATGCCGGGAAGAGCCCCGCATGGGCGATTAACAAACAACGGGCGAGATGCCCGAATCGGACACGACTATGGGCGACTTGTCCGTTTCCTCGGAAGGCTTCGGGAGCTCGTGATGTGAGTCACTCGAATAGGGGCAACATCATTTATCCGGAGGCGGCTATTCCCTTTTCCCGGAAAGGAATTTCGCCATTCCCGGAAGGTGCCCCCAAGGTCATTTCCGACCCCGGCACGGGCAAGTCGATCACCCGGTGGAATTCAAGCCTTGTTCCGGCCCGGCGGGCTCGCTTACGGTCACGTCGTTCCCAGCGGGCAGCTTCCTAAACCGGTAGCCGCCAGGGATCCCCCGCACTCCGCACGTGAGGAATTCCGCCATGCCCGGACTCGGAAAGCACCGTCGGCCGAAGCAGCGCCCGATCGCCCGCAAGCTGGCCTTCGCCGGCACCGGCGGCGCCGCCCTCGCCCTGCCGCTGATCAGCGCGACCACGGCCGGAGCGGCCGTGGCGCAGCCGGCTTCGGCGCCCGCCGCGACGACCCGGACGCTGCCCGCCGTCAAACCGGCGGCGGAAAAGGCAGCGGCTCCGCTGACCTATTCGGTGACCGTAGGCGACACGCTTTCGAAGATCGCCGTCGAGCATTCGGTGAACGGCGGCTGGCAGGCCCTCTACGAGGCCAACCGGAACGCCATCGGCGGCAACCCCTCGATCATTCGCCCCGGGCTCAAGCTGAGCCTCGGCGCGGCGGCGAAGGCAGCCGTCGCCAAGGCGACGGCTGCGAAGGCGACGACCGCAGCGGCGGCCAAGCCCGCCACCACGTACGCGAACAACCTCGACGGCTGGATCCGGCAGTCGCTGGACATCATGGCCCAGCACGGAATCCCCGGCAGCTACAACGGAATTCACCGCAACGTGATGCGGGAGTCCTCCGGCAACCCGCTGGCCATCAACAACTGGGACTCCAACGCCGCGGCCGGCATCCCCTCCAAGGGCCTGCTCCAGGTCATCGACCCGACCTTCCGGGCCTACCACGTGCCCGGCACGTCCAACGACTCGTACGACCCGGTCGCCAACATCACGGCCGCCTGCAACTACGCGGCCGCCCGCTACGGCTCGATCGACAACGTCAACGGCCCGTACTGACCCGTCAGCAGGCAGGGGCCGCACCGCTCGAGAACCCAGCGGCCCCCGCAGCCCCTCCGTAGGTCTCCCACCCCGTCCGCGCCGTCAGAGCCAGCCCTGGCGGCGGGCCGCGCGGACGGCCTCCATGCGGTTGCGGGTGCCGGTCTTGCCGATGGCCGAGGACAGGTAGTTCCGTACCGTCGACTCGGACAGGTGGACCCGGGCCGCGATGTCCGCCACGGTGGCCCCGTCGACCGCGGCGTTCAGCACGTCGACCTCGCGCGCGGTCAGCGGATTGGGGCCGGCGCTGAGCGCGGCCGCCGCGAGCGAGGGGTCGATCACGGTCTCCCCGGCGAGCACCCGGCGTACCGCGGCGGCCAGTTCCTCCACCGGCCCGTCCTTGACCAGGAACCCGGCGGCCCCCGCCTCCATCGCCCGGCGCAGATAGCCGGGGCGTCCGAAGGTGGTCAGGATCAGCACCCGGCAGTCGGGGCAGCGCGTGCGCAGCTCGGCGGCGGCGTTGAGTCCGCTGAGCCCCGGGAGTTCGATGTCGAGCAGGGCCACGTCCGGCCGCGTCGCGATCGCGGCGGGCACGATCTCGTCCCCGGCGCCGACCTGCGCCACGACCTCGATGTCCTCCTCCAGGCCGAGCAGCAGCGCCAGCGCGCCGCGCATCATGCCCTGGTCCTCCGCGAGCAGGACCTTGATCATCGACTCTCCTCGTTCTCCCGGATCCCCGGGCGCTCCGGGCGCTCCGGGCGCTCCGCGCTCCCCACGCCCTCCGGTCCGGCCGGCTCCACCGGGAGTTCGGCGGTGACCCGGAAGCCGCGACGCGGGCCCGGGACCGGGCCGCCGACGAGGGTGCCGCCCGCCGCTGCGAGCCTTTCGGCCAGGCCGGTCAGTCCGCTGCCCGGCGGGGTCGAGCCTACGCCGTTCCCGTCATCGGTGATCACCAGGCCGACCCGTTCCGCGGAGCTCCGTACCTCGATCTCGCAGGTCGTCGCGCCACTGTGCCGGATCGCGTTGGTGGCGGCCTCGCGGACCACCCAGCCCAGCAGGGCCGCCGCCTGCGGAGGCAGCGGGGGCCCGGACTGCCGTACGACGGGCTCGATCCCGGCGGCGGTCAGCGCGTCCCGGGCCCGGTCGAGTTCGGCCGCGAGGCTGGCCTCGCGGTATCCGGTGACGGCCTCGCGGATCTCGGTGAGCGCCTGGCGCCCGACGGACTCGATGTCCGCGATCTGGCCGAGGGCCGCGTCCATGTCCCGGGGGGCGATCCGGCGGGCCGCCTCCGATTTCACGACGATCACCGAGAGGGTGTGGCCGAGCAGGTCGTGCAGATCGCGGGAGAAGCGCAGCCGCTCCTGGTCCACGGCGGCCCGGGCCAGCTCCTGCCGTGTCTCGCGCAGTTCCTTGACCGTCTCGGACAGGGCGAGGATGGCCGCGGTGACCATGCCGGACACGAGCGTCCCGTAGGCGATGCCGAGGGTGTCCCAGCCCTCGTCCAGTCCCGCGATCGCCCCGGCGAGGGCGGTGACGACGAACATCACCGGGCCGAGCTTGCGGCCCCGGAGCACCGCGCCGGTGGCCAGGCCCCACAGCGGGAAGAACAGCAGCCAGTTGCCCCCGTACCCCAGGGCGAGGGCGCAGGTGACGGCGCCGAGGGCGGCCAGGCACCAGCGGGTACCGGCCGCCTCCCGGGCCCGCCGGTCGAAGGCGCGGAACACCAGGGTGACGTACAGGGAGTTGAAGAGCAGCAGGCCGAGGGCGCCGATCCAGGGGTTGGGGGTCTCCCCCTTGATGACGTTGGAGATGGCTCCCATGCCGAGCAGCAGCCAGGGCAGCAGCGCGAAGGCGTTGGACGGGGCCATCGGGCCGCAGCCGTGATCGGGGGCCTCGCCACTCGCCTTGCGGCGCTTCTCCCGCGCTCGCCATTCGGCTTTGCGGACCGCCCAGTCCGCCTTCCGGGCCTCCCTGTTCCTGCGCCTGTCCTGCAGTTTCATGCTGGTTCCCCGCTTCATGCGTCACACCGTCCTCGCGGACCGACGGTACGAGAGCACCGCGTACGAGCCGAACAGCAGGGCCCATACGGCGAGCACGGCGACCGCGGCCGGGCCGGGGGCCGCCCCGGCGGCGAGGGACTGTCCGATCTCGGCGAACCGGCGCGTCGGGGTGAAGCCGGACAGGGAGCTCAGCCAGTCCGGGAACAGCTCGACCGGGAACCAGAGTCCGCCGACGACGGAGAGCGCGAGGCTGCACCCCACGTTGACCACACCGGTCGTCTGGGCGGTGAGCCGGTAGCCGTTGCCGATGCCGAGCAGGGTGAAGGGGAGCGCACCGAGCCACAGGACGAGGGTGACGGCGGCCCACTGCCAGGCCTCGAGCCGGACTCCGTTGACGAACGCCCCGGCCGCGAGCACGGCGGCGAGGGCCGGCAGCACGATCACCGAGCCGGTCAGGGCCCGGCCGGCCACCACCTGGCGTGGGGTCATC
Organism: Streptomyces sp. R33; assembly: GCF_041200175.1. Lineage (NCBI taxonomy): Bacteria > Bacillati > Actinomycetota > Actinomycetes > Kitasatosporales > Streptomycetaceae > Streptomyces > Streptomyces sp. R33. The sequence goes on from NZ_CP165727.1 coordinate 1,350,860, forward strand.
GGGGTGACCCGCAGCTGGCGCAGCCAGCCGATGCCCTTGTCCTCGGCGACGCCGTTCCCGGTCGACAGGGCCGCGCCCAGGGCCCCGTAGGCGGCCATGGCCACCATGGAGGCCGTCTTCCACTCGCCGGCGCCGCCGTCGGTGCCGAGGTTGGTGAAGAGCAGGTACATCAGCACCGGCATGCCGATGCCGAAGACGACGAAGCCGGTGTCGCGCAGGGTACGGCGGACTTCCAGGCGGACGTAGGCGGTGATCATCGGGCGCTCCCGGCAGCAGCGGTGTGGAGGTGCGTGGGGGTGTGGGTGTGGGTCTCGGTGAGGGCGAGGAAGGCGTCGTCGAGCGAGGGCGCGGTGACCTCGATCCCGCGGACTGCGCCGAGGGCGGCGAGGGCGACGACCGTGGCGTCCGGGTCCTCCGTACGCAGCCGCGCACGGTCTGCCCGTACCTCTACGGAGACCACCCCGGGCAGTTCGCCGAGGCCCTCGGTGGGGCGTCCGGCCAGGTCGACGCAGACCAGTGACCGGCCGGCGGCGCGGCGCAGCTGCTCGCCCGTGCCGTCGGCGACGATCCGGCCGCCGTCGAGGACCACGATCCGGTCGGCGTGGGCGTCGGCCTCCTCCAGGTAGTGCGTGGAGAACAGGACGGTGTTGCCGCGCCGGGCATAACTGCGCATGGACTCCCAGAAGGCGCGGCGCGCTTCCACGTCGAGGGCGGCGGTCGGCTCGTCGAGCACGATCAGCTCCGGGTTGCCGGCGAGGGCGACGGCGAAGCGGACGCGCTGGGCCTGGCCGCCGGAGAGCCGGTCGATGCGCCGGCCGGCGAGTTCCGTGAGCCCGGCGAGCTCCAGGGCCTCGGCCACGGGAAGGGGGGCCGGGTAGGTCCGCGCGACGAAGCCGATGAGCTCGCGCACGGTGATCCGCGGTACGGCGCGCCCCTCCTGGAGCATCGCGCCCACCCGGCCGCCCTGCACCGCCTGCGCGGGGGTCTGTCCGAAGAGCCGGACGCTGCCGGCGTCGGGCTCGTTCAGGCCGAGCAGCAGGCTGATGGCGGTGGACTTCCCGGCGCCGTTGCGGCCGAGCAGGGCGACCGTCTCGCCGCGCCGGACGTCGAGGTCGATGCCCGCCACGGCGTGGACGGTGCCGAAGGACTTGGCGGCGTGCCGGAAGCGGATCGCCGGCTCGGCGTTCGGCGGCTTCGCGGTCCGTGTCGGCCGCGTCGGCCGTGGGGTGGGCGTCGTCTGCGTCATGCCCCTCACGCTAGGGACCGGGCGGGGTCCCCCGGCAGATGCGCATGTACGCACCCCACCAGTACAAATGTCCCGACGGGATGACCGCGGACCCCCTAGGCGACGCCCGGCCGGAGACGGGACCGGCCGGCCCGGGCGCGCATCAGGGTGCGGACGGGGGCCACCAGGCCGTAGCCGACGTCCTTGCGCAGGGACCCGACACCGGCCCGTTCCACCGCGGTCAGCTGGTGCCCCATGAGTTCGGTCATGGTGGCGATCACCGGGCGCAGGCCCGGCTCGACCAGGTCGAGGATGCCGTCGGTGGCGTCCAGGGCGGCCCTGGCGAGCCGGGTTTCGGCGGCGAGGAGTGCGCGTACGGCCGGGGTGTCGCGGGCCTGTTCGAGGTCGGCCCGGGTGACGGAGTGCTCGGCGAGGCGGGCCCGCGGGAGGCAGAGCCGGCCCTCCGCGAGGTCTCCGGCGAGGTCGGCGAGGAAGTCGACCCGCTGGGCGGCGTCGACGAACCGCCGCCACGCGGCGGCCTGTTCCTCGTCGGGGCCACCCTGGTACTGGAGTCCGGTGAAGACCAGCACCCCGGGCCAGGCGTAGGCGTCGAGGTAGGCCTGGAAGTCCTCGTCGGTCTCGAAGCCGTCGAAGCAGGCCTCGGCGGTGGCGGCGCCCGCCAGGAACCGCGAGACCCAGTGCTCGGGCAGGCCGCGGGACGCGACGGCGTGGGCGTACGCGCGCAGCAGCGGGTCGCGGCTGTCGCCGGTCTTCAGGGCCGCCTCCACCTGCCCGGCGAGCGCGGCCAGACCGGCGGATCGTTCCTGCGGGGTGCCGGTCTCCGCCACGTCGTCGACGAGGTTCATGAAGCCCACCCCCGCCGCCAGCCAGGGCACCAGCGGCGGCGCGGCGAGCAGGCGCAGCGTCAGGTACGGGGCCGGTTCGCGGCGCAGGACCCGGCGGGCGACGTAGGTGTAGTCGTCGCGCAGCCGGGGGTCCTGGATTCCGGCCGCCGTCAGGGTGGTGCGCCAACTGGGCATGGTGGTCGTACTCCTCGAACCGTGAAGGGCCGTACGCAAGTGCGGCATGCGTACGGGTACACGATGTCAGGAGCGGTAGACCTTCTTCACGTTGCCCTGGGTGTCGGCGTAGACGTAGCCGCCCTGCCCGTACTCGTCGCTGAGGTAGGGCCGCATGGACGGGCTCTGGTCGAAGAGCCAGGGCTCGACGATGACGTAGCGGGAGGTCGGGTTGGCCACGCCGAGCTCCTGCTTGGCCCGGTCGAGGAGGCCGGGCAGCGCGTCCCAGTTGACGGCCGCCATGTCGATCAGCGGCTCGTCCGGCTTGACGGTGCCGCCGGGGCCGGTGCGCTTCGCCTCGCCGTCCCGGTACTGGTAGCGGTCGTAGGTCTTGGCTCCCGGGCCGGTGGGGACGGAGGCGAGCACGTACTCCTCGTAGACCGTCATCTCCACGAACTCGGTCGTGCCGGACTTCTGCTTGAGCGCCTCGAGCGCGGTGCGCACGTTGGCGGGGGTGAGCAGGCTGCCCTTGGGGGCGGCGACCGGGCTGCCGACCGGCTTGGGGAGGCTCGCCTTGGGGCTGGCGGCGGTGGAGGGGCCCGTACTGGCGACGGTGTCACCGCCCTTCGCGGAGCCGCTGCCGCCTTCGCCGTCGGGGAGCCACTTGACGAGCCCGATCACGCCGCCTGCCAGGACCAGTGCGAGGAGGCCGCCGAGCAGTACCGGGCGGCGGCGCGGGGCGTGTGCCGCCGGGACGGGCGCGGTGACCGAGTACGGGGACCCGCCCCCGGGGGTGAAGGGCGCCGCCGGCGCATAGGGCTGCGGGATCTGCGGCTGCACGGGCCGGGTCTGGCCGGTGCCGATCCCCGGCTGCGGGCTCGGCGGCCCGAACTGGCCCAGAGCCGTGGGCGAAGCGGTCGGCGGGGCACCGCCGGCGAGAGCAGTGCTGGCGTCCCGGAGCAGTTGTTCCAGCTGCGCCGCGTCGGGCCGTACGGACAGGTCCCGTACGAGGAGCCGTTCCAGTACGGGCCCCAGCGGGCCGGAGCGCACCGGAGCCGGGATCGGCTCGTCGAGCACGGCGACGACCGTGGCCAGGGTGGTGGCCCGGCGCAGCGGGTGGGTCCCCTCCGCGGCGACGTAGAGCAGCATGCCGAGCGACCACAGGTCGGAGGCGGCCAGGCCCTCCTCGCCGCGGGCCCGCTCCGGGGCGATGTACTCCGGCGAGCCGATGAGCACGCCCGTGGAGGTGAGGGCGGTCGAACCGTGCAGGGCCGCGATGCCGAAGTCGGTCAGCACGGCCGAGCCGTCGGGGCGCAGCAGCACGTTGGCCGGCTTCACATCGCGGTGGAGCACCCCTTCGGCGTGGGCGGCGCGCAGCGCGGACAGCACGTCGAGGCCGAGCCGCAGCACGTCGGCGACGGGCATCGGCCCCGACTCCAGCCTGTCGTGCAGGGAGCCGCCCTTGACCAGCTCCATCACGATCCACGGGTGCCCGTCGGTACCGGCCGCGGGCTCGACGATGTGGTGGATCGTCACCACGTGCGGGTGCGCCAGCCGGGCGAGCGCCCGGGCCTCGCGGATGGCGCGCTCGCGCAGCTGGACGGTGAGTCCGGGCTGGGCGGCGGCGGTCGCCGGGTCCGGCGGGCGCACCTCTTTCAGGGCGACGTCGCGGTGCAGTGCGATGTCGTGGGCGCGCCACACCGTGCCCATACCGCCGGCGCCCAGCGGCGCGATCAGTTCGAAGCGGCCGTCGACCAGCTGTCTGCCGGCCTCACTCATGTCCATGGCCGGTCATCGTAGGGGCAGCCGGTGTCAGCAGCGTCGGCGGTCCACCGTCACCGTGCCCTGGACGGTGGTCAGCGTGCGGTCGTAGCAGCCGCGCCCGGTGTCCGCCCCGTACAGCTGGTAGCGCTCGGAGCTGGTGCCGACCGCGTGCCGCTGCTCGCGCGGGACGTTCGCGGTGTAGGCGGCGTCGCCCGTGTACCGGTCGTCGAGCCGGGTCCGGTCCACGGTCCGGCCGCCACGCAGGGTGGTCGTCTCGGCGCGGTCGCCGAGTGCGATGACGGTGCGCAGCCGGTCCCCGGCGCCGAGGGTGGTCTCGCCGTCCATCGCGTACGTGCGTGCGGTGCGGACGGTGGTGGCGCCGCGGGTGACGCTCTCCTCGTCGGTCCACGTGGCGGTCAGCGCGTCCTGGTTCTCGCCCTCCGTCCAGCGGTGCACGGAGGTGTTGTGGACGGCGCGGGTGACGGTGGTGGTGACCCGGCCGTGGGAGGTGTCGAGCCGGCCGGCGACGGTGAGGCGGTGGCCGCCCTCGGTGTCGAGGCGGTGCTGTGCAGCAGGGGTGCCGGGTGTGGCGGGCGTCCAGCGGGTGGAGTTGGCCGGCTCGCCCTCCTCGTGCCGGGTGAGGGAGCCGGTGACCACCGTGCGCCCTTCGTCCTGCCACAGGAGGAGGTTCACCGGGGTGCTCCAGCCGCTCTGCCCGGCCGGGACGCCGGCGACGGACACCTCGATCCGGTGCGGGCGGCCGTCGTTGAGGAGGGCGGCGTAGGGGGTGAGGTCGTAGACGATCGGCTGGACGTCGAAGGCGCGGGGCGCAGGGGTGACGTACCAGAGGAAGGGGTTCGACCAGCCGCCGGTCCACACGGTCGGGAAGGGGGCCGCGATGCCGGCGAGCTGTCCGTCGACGGAGATCCGGACCTCGCGGTAGGGGCCTTCGGCGGCCTTGCAGGAGTACGGGGCGGCGTCGGGGGTGGTCATGTACCAGTACTCCTCGCAGCCGCCGCCGGAGCCGGTGGCGTACACCTCGGCGAGGAGCCGCTCGGTGTTGCGCGGGGTGGTGACGGAGGGGGTGGTGAGCGGGAGGACGCGGTCGGGGGTGTCGGGGGCGGGGGCATGCCGGTCCCCGTCGGCGGCGTAGAAGGTGAGTGTGACCTTGACGTCGATGACGCCGGTGTAGGTCTCGTTGACGACGTTGCCGATCAGCATCTCGACGGGCTGCGGCCGGCTGAGGGTGTCGCGGTAGCGGGTGACGTCCTTCTCGACGGACCAGGTGATGCCGTCGGGCGAGGGCTCGGGGGTGGAGGTGCGCAGGATCTCGATGCCGCCGAGGGAGAGGTGGCCGAGGCGGTCGTACTGACGGCCCTTGACCTTGCCGTCGAGGCGCAGGACGACTTTGGCCCAGGCGCCGCTGCCGCATGCTGCCGGGGGCGTGTAGTTCCCCAGGTAGGGCGTGTAGTCGCGGAACTGGGCCTCGGCGACGGTCACCTCGCAGGACCGGGTCGCGGGGCGGGCGACGGGCGGGGCGGCGGTGAGGGGGTCGTGCCAGTCGGTGCCGAACTCGGGGGGCGGCTCGGCGCCGGCGCCGGGTCGGGGCGCGGCCGAACCGGCTGCCGGGTCCTGCGGGACCGCTTCGGCGGCGCGGGGGGCGCCGCCCGCGCGTGCGGTGGTGTCGGCCGCTGCCGCGGGTCCCGCGGCGGCGGCCAGGGTGCCCGCGGCGAGCGCGAGTGCGCCGAGCAGGCCCATGATCCTGTGTCGTCTCATGGCCCCGCAGTGAATCCCGCCCGACCGGGTGGACACCAGGGCTCCTGCCCCGCCCCTGGCCGAATCTCGCCCCTGGCTACGGGTTGCGCGCGGTTACACGGTGCGCAGGACGACCGTGCCGTCGTCGTCCGCGTGGACCGTGTCCCCCGGGCGGAACGTGGCTTCGCCGATCGTGACCGGCTCGTCCACCGTGCCCGCGCCCGTCTTGCCGCTCTTGCGGGGGACCGTGCCCAGTGCCTTGATGCCGAGGTCGAGTCCGCCCAGGGCCACGCTGTCGCGGACCGCGCCGTTGACGATCAGGCCCGCCCAGCCGTTGCGCTGCGCGGCTGCGGCGATGAGGTCGCCGGTGAGGGCCGTGCGCAGGGATCCGCCGCCGTCCACGACGAGGACCGCGCCCTCGCCCGGGGTGTTGACCAGTTCGCGCAGCAGCGCGTTGTCCTCGTGACAGGTGACGGTCCGCACCGGGCCCGCGAAGAGCCGGCGCCCGCCGAACTGGCGGAACGGCGTGGTGCAGATGGCGAGGCCCTCGCCGTACTCGTCGTACAGGTCGCTCGTGGGGACGGGCGTGATGGGAGTGTCGGGAGTGACGCTCATATGACTCGGGGCTCCTCGCAGCTCGTACGTCGCGCCGTGCGGCCCCAGCCTAAGCAGTGCTCCCGGCGCCACTCAGTCGCGGGAGTTGCCGAACAGGATCCGGTAGCCGATCAGCAGGACCAGCGAGCCCGCGATCGCGGAGCCCCAGGTGGCAGGGTCGTAGAACTCGTTGGCGATCGGCTTGTCCAGGAACTTCGCGGAGAGCCAGCCGCCGACGAAGGCTCCGGCGATGCCGATGAGGGTGGTCCCGATCAGGCCGCCGGGGTCGCGGCCGGGCAGCAGGACCTTGGCTATGAAGCCGGCCAGCAGTCCCAGGACGATCCAGCTCACGATCCCCATGTGTGTTCACTCCGCTTCGTCGTGCATGCGTGTTCGCGTTCACGGGGGAGGACGCGAACACCGGCGAAACGGTTCTCAGCTGCGGCGGGTCCGTACGAGCGCGACCCCGGCGGCCGCTGCCGCCGACGCCACCGCGGCGGTCGCGAGCCCTGCGCGGGGCCCTCTTCCGAGCACCGCCCGGGTGGACCGGAAGGAGAGCACGGAGCGGCTCGACAGCGCGCTGAGCACGGAGCCCGAGCTCAGCCAGGACCCCGCGGAACCGATCGAGAGCGCGGAGCCCACGGACCCGACCGACAGCACGCTGCCGGCGGAGCCGATGCAGAGCACCGAGCCGACCGAACCGATGGACAGCACCGAATTCTTGGACCAGAGCGAGAGGAACGATCCGTCAGCCATACCCGTCATGCTGGCACACGTGTGATCGCCACGGCGGCTGCCGGCGCGGGTGCAGGTGCGGGTGCGGGAACCGGGGCCGCGGTCGGGGCCGTCCGCGTCAGCAGCAGTACCCCGCGCGCGGCCGCGAGCGCGCCGGCGGTGGCGAGCAGGATCCCCATCGCGCCGCCCTGGAGGCGTTCGCCCAGCAGGACCATGCCGATCGCGGCCGCGGCCAGCGGGTTGGCCAGGTTCACGACGGCAAGCGGCGCCCCGAGCCCGCCCCGGTAGGCCCGCTGGGACAGCAGCATCCCGCCGACCGCGAACACCACGACGAGCAGGGCCACGGAGACGACCCGCACGCTGAGCAGGGCCCCGCCGCGGCCGCCCGCGACGGCCACCGTCTGGGTCAGGGCGGAGGCCACGGCGGAGGCCAGCCCGGACGCCGTCGCGTGCCGCAGCCCCGAGCTCACGTCCCGGCGTGCGGTCAGCAGGACGATCGCGATGGCGGTCACCCCGGACACGCCGAGTGCCTCGGCCAGGGTGAGGGTGTCGTCGGGGGCCGGTCCGGAGGCCGGGAGCAGCAGCAGGCCGAGCCCGACGACGGTGGCCAGGGTGCCCCGCCACTCGGTGGCCGCGACCCGGCGGCCGGCTCCGCGGGCCCCGAGCGGGACGGCGGCGACCAGGGTCAGCGCGCCGAGCGGCTGGACCAGGGTGAGCGGGCCGTAGCGAAGGGCGGCCGCGTGCAGCAGCGCGGCGCCCGCGTTCAGCCCGGCCGACCACCACCAGGCCCCGTTGCCGAACAGGGCGCCGGCGCTGCGGGCGACCGCGGCCCGGGCGAGCCGCTCCTGGGCCACGGCGGCGGAGGCGTAGGCCACGGCGGAGGCGAGGCAGAGCGCGACGGCGAGGACGGTGGCGTTCATCGGGCGACCCCCACGGCCTCGGAACCGGCCCCCACGACCTGGGAACCGGCCCCTGCGACCTCGGCCGGGGCCTCCCGGGACGCAGCGTCCGCCCCCGCGGCGTTCCGCGGGCGCGGCAGGTGCCGTACGACGGGCAGCGAGCCGGTACGCGCCTGCGGGCGCGGGACGACCAGCAGCGCGCCGCCGAGCAGCACGGTCGCGACGATCGCGTCGAGCCAGTAGTGGTTGGCGGTGCCGACGACCACGAGCAGCGTCAGCAGCGGGTGCAGCAGCCACAGCACGCGCCGGCGGGAGCGGGTGGCGGCGATCATGCCGAGCGCCAGCATCAGCGCCCACCCGAAGTGCAGCGAGGGCATCGCGGCGAACTGGTTGGCCATGGTGTCGGCGGCGGGCGCGGCACGGTAGACCGAGGGCCCGTAGACCTGCCCGGTGTCCACCAGGTGCGCGGCGCCGAGCATCCGCGGTGGCGCGAGCGGGAAGGCGAGGTGCAGCGCCAGGGCCGCGCCGGTCAGGACGGCGAGTACGCGCCGGGCCCACAGGTAGTGGCCGGGTCTGCGCAGGTACAGCCAGATCAGGAAGGCGGCGGTCGCGGGGAAGTGCACGGCCGCGTAGTACGTGTTCGCGGTGTGCACGAGGGCGTCCCCGTGCAGGAGCAGCCGCTGGACCGCGCCCTCGCCGGGCAGGTGCAGGCTGCGTTCGGCGTCCCAGATCCGGCCGGCGTCGCGGAAGGCCTCGTCGGTGCGGTCCGTGGAGAGCATCCGGCCCGCCTTGTAGACGGCGAACAGACCCGCGACGAGCAGCAGCTCACGTATGAGGCGTCGCCGCTGCCCGGTTGCCGGGCCGTCGGCCGGCCCGCCAGGTGTCGTGTGGGAGCTCATTCCCCCAACTCTCTCTTCCTGTACTCGCGCGCCGCTTGAACGCGGATGGTGCGTCGTGCGGATGGTCACGCGCTGGTGCGCCGGTGTACGGCGGCCGGAGCCGGTCGCGAGCACATCGACACGCCAGTGTATCGATACATTCGCGTATCGATACGCTGGTGTACCGATACGCTCGCGTTCCCGTACACTTTCCTTACGGAACCAACCACCGCGGAACCCCCGAGGAGAGCCGCTCACCATGACGTCGACGCCGCCCGCCGCGCGCCGCTCCAAGATCACCCCGGAGCGGGTGCAGGAGTTCTACGACGCCGTCCTGGAGCAGCTGCGCGAGCACGGATACGAGGCCCTGACCATGGAGGGCGTCGCCGCCCGTGCCTGCTGCGGGAAGTCGACGCTCTACCGGCAGTGGAAGACCAAGCCCCAGCTGGTCGCGGCCGCCCTGCGCGCACACCGGCAGGGCACGCTGGTCGCCGTGGACACCGGCACGCTCGCCGGCGACCTGCGCGAGGCGGCCCGGATCGCGGCCGGCAACTCGGGGCGCGACACCCGCCTCACCCAGGCCCTCGGGCATGCCGTGCTCAGCGACGAGGAGCTGCAGGCGGCTCTGCGCGAGGCGCTGGTCGAGCCGGAGCTCGCCGCGTTCGACGCGATGGTGGCGCGGGCCGTGGCGCGAGGCGAGGTCGCGGCGGACCATCCGGCCCTGGAGTTCCTGCCGGCCCAGCTGATGGGCGTGCTGCGGATCCGGCCGGTGCTGGAGGGGCGGTACGCCGATGCCGACTACCTGGTCCGGTTCGTCGACGGGGCCCTGTTGCCCGCCCTGGGCCTGGCCCCGATCCCCGTCCCGGACGGGAACCGGGCCCCGGCCCCCTGAACCGGTGGGCCGCCGTCGCGATGACCTGACGGCGATCCGCCCGCGCTGCCTCGTGGGGACGGCGGCAGCGCGCCACCCGGACGGGGCGGTGGTCACTCACTCGAGGGAGTGACCACCGCCCGGTCTGTGCGGCCTCACGTCAAAGCCGCACGCCAAAGCCACAGGAGCAACAGGTCCAAGGTCAAAGCCACAGCGTCAACGCCGTCAGGACCGCAGGGCGCCCATGACCCGGGTGAACTCCTCCGGGTCGGCGTCGAAGCCCCGTACGGCGGCGTCCAGCGACCAGACCCCCGAGGCGTCGCGTGTGAACTCCGCGACCGTGGCCGCGGTGGCCGCCGGGACCCCCGCGAAATCGCTCACCGCGAGATCGGTGTAGCCCTCCCGGATCCGGACCCCCGTACCGCCTATGACCGCGAAGGTCTTCGTACGGGCGCCGGGCGGGCCGGCCTCCTGGATGACCACGCCCACCACCACCCGCCCCAGCGCGGGCGCCATCCGGTTCAGTTCGAGGGTCATGACCTCGTCGAACCCGAACCCCTGACCGGTGTGGCTGTCGCGGTTCAGCGTGATGGTGCCGTCGGGCGAACGGCTGCCGAAGTGCACGAGGTGGACCGGCTCCCCGTGGGGGTCCGCGGCACCGTACACCGCCGCGATGATGTCCAGGTCATGGGCGGGCGTGCCCGAGGGGCTCGGATCCCACCGCAGGGCGATCTCCACCTTGGCCAGGCTCTTGCGCACTCCGCTCGTCGTCGACGTGCTCACCGAACTCCCCCTCCGCTCGCCGGTGTTGCCCGGCCATGCTTTCATGCCGCGGCCCTGCCGGTCCGGACGAGCGTACGTTCCCGGCCAGTTTGGGCCGCTTCCCCGAGGACCCGGGCCCGACGTGTACGACCTCCGGCCGCACCGGCGACCGCAGGGCATCCGCCCCGGCCGGGTCGATCACGCTCCGTGACAGATCCGCTCCGGACGCCGCCCGCGCCGGGCCCCGTTTATCCCGTTCGAAGCACAATGCGCCATAGGAACGCCGGTCGCACCGGATCGTTACCTCAAGCTTTGCTCAATTCCAGTGACACCGCGCCCACCGTCTTCCTAGCTTCCTCGTACACGCGTCTTGACGCTTCGTACGTACCCGCGGTTCCACCCGCTGCCGGCGATCCCGCCGGCGGGTCCCGCGTACCCGAGGAAAGAGTGCAGCATGAAGGTTCCCCAGGCCGGTGCTTTGGCCGCAGTGATCGGCCTCGCCCTGACCGCCACAGGCTGCGGCGGTGACAGCGGCCCCAAGGGGAACCTCTCCATCGGCATCAAGTTCGACCAGCCGGGTGTGGGGCTGCGCGAGCAGGGCGGGGTCTTCTCCGGCTTCGACGTGGACGTCTCGACGTACATCGCCAAGGAGCTGGGCTACAAGCCCGAGCAGATCGAGTTCAAGAAGGTCGACAGCTCCGACCGCGAACTGCTGCTCCAGTACAACGAGGTCGAGTTCGTCGCGGCCAGCTACTCGATCAACGACAAGCGCAAGGAGAAGGTCGACTTCGCCGGCCCCTACTTCCTCGCGCACCAGGACCTGCTGGTCCGCGCCGACGACACCACGATCACCAAGGCCGAGGACCTCAACAACAAGAAGCTCTGCTCGGTCACCGGCTCCACCTCGGCGCAGAACGTCAAGGAGAAGCTGGCTCCCAAGGCGAGCCTCCTGGAGCAAGACGGCTACTCGGACTGCGTCATCGCGCTCCAGGACGGCGTGGTCGACGCCATGACCACCGACAACTCCATCCTGGCCGGCTACGCCGCACAGAAGATCAACGCGGGCAAGTTCAAGCTGGTCGGGCTGAGCCTGAGCAACGAGAGCTACGGCATCGGCGTCAAGAAGGGCGACAAGGAGCTCCAGGGCAAGATCAACGCCGCCCTGAAGAAGATGGTCCAGGACGGGTCCTGGGAGGCGGCCGTGAAGAAGAACTTCGGCCCCAACTACAGGAACGAGCCCGCCCCCGTGATCACGACGGGCAGCTGACGATCGCCGACGCGGTGGCCGGATCCGACCAGTCGGAGTCGAAGGCGGCGTTCACCACGTAGAGGCGTCCGCCGTGGACCGCCGCCGTCGTCGGCTCGTCGAAGCGCGGATCGGTGATCTGCTTGACGAACCGGCCCCGGCGGCCGTCCGCGCTGAGCGTGAACACGTCGACGGCGTAGTCCCAGTTGCGGACGACGTACAGCGTGCGCCCCTGCACCACGAGCCCGTCGCCGTTGGCCACCGATCCCCCGTCGAGCGGGACCCTGGCGGCGGCGCCGGTGCGCGGGTCGACACGGAACAGCGCCTTCACGTTGTCGTTGACCACCAGCAGCGCCCGGCCGTCCGGGGTCCGCTCGATGCCGTTGGAGCCCCAGACCTGGCCGCCGGGCGGGGTCGGGGCCCAGTCACCCGTGAGCGCCACGGCACGCGGGGCCCGGCCGGAACCGGAGCCCGAACCGGCGGGCAGGAAGTACAGCACGTCGTTGAAGGAGTCGGTGAACCAGGCTCCCCCGCAGCCGACGACGACGTCGTTGACGAAGGCGGTCCCGGTGGCCGCCTGGTGGGTGGCCAGTACCCGGCCGTCCCCGGCGTGCACGACGCGGATCCGGCCGTCCGCACCGCCGGCGACGAGCAGCCGGCCGTGCCCGTCCAGCTTGAGTCCGACGGACATCGCACCCGGGCCCTGCCCCCCGGTCAGGATCCGCCCGGCCCCGGTGGCGAGGTCCACGCGGTAGATCGCACCGTCGATCAGCGACCCCGTGTAGGCGAGCCCGCCCGGCGAGACGGCGATGCCCTCGGGCTGGAATCCGGGCGGGGTGGGAAGGGTGTCCGGCCGGGACGCGGTGGTCCGGGCCCGGGCGAGCGGTGCGAGCGGCCCCACGAGCGCGGCGCCGCCGAGAGCTGCGGCCGCGCCGAGGAAACTGCGCCGGCCCAAGGGTCCCGTCACGGTGGTGTCCTTTCGACCGCCTTGTGAACAGCGGTGGTTGCAACGCGTCGGTTGACCCTCCCACCTCAGCACACGACAGCCGTCCGGTCCGCCCCGGGCCCGGACCTTTCACAAGGGAATGGGGAGCCTCCCCTTCACCGCCCCTCCGGGTACGTCAGGCCAGCGGCGCCTTGGCGCCGAGCACCTTCAGGAACTCCCGCATCCAGGCCGAGTGGTCGGGCCAGGCGCGCGCCGAGACCAGGGTGCCGTCGACCACGGCTTCGGAGTCCTCGTACGCCGCCCCCGCGGCCTTCATGTCGAGTTCCAGCGCCGGGTACGCGGTCACCCGGCGGCCGTCCAGCCCGCCGCTCGCGGCCGTGATGAGCGGGCCGTGGCAGATCTGGGCGATCGGCTTGTCGGAGCCGGTGAAGGCGGCCAGGATCCGCCGCACCTCGGGATCGTTGCGCAGGTACTCCGGCGCGCGGCCGCCCGGGACGACCACGGCCGCGTACTCCTCGGGAACCACGTCGGCGAACGCCACGTCGGCGGGCCAGGTGTAGCCGGGCTTCTCGGTGTAGGTGTCGAAGCCGTCCTCGAAGTCGTGCACCACGAACCGCAGTTTCTTCACCGACTGCGCCGCGATGTGCACCTCGTACCCCTCCTCGCGCAGGCGCTGGTACGGGTAGAGGACCTCGAGCGACTCCGCCGCGTCGCCGGTCACGATCAGGATCTTCGGTGCCATGGGCTGCTCCCGGTAGGCAGGTTCACGGTGTGCACGTCCGCGCGGCCCCGGCCGGGGCCCCCGCCACCGTGCCCGCAGCGGCGCGTTCTGCCAAGAGGTACTCACCCGTTCGGCCCAGCGGTCACCAGGGGCAGAATCCAGCCTTCCGACACATGGATTTAACCTGAAGGGCACATGACAATGTGAGCCTCGGCTCTGCCACCTGATGCCCCGCCAACTGCCATGGCGGGGGCGGTGCCTGCGAAGAGGTATCCCCCACACCATGAAAATCTCCCCACGCACGCCCTGGGCCGCCGGGCTCGCCGTAGCGGCCCTGGTCCTCATTCCGGCCACTGCGTCGGCCGGCTCGCAGCGGACTGCGGCGCCCCACGCCGACGCGGCCGCCACCACCGCCACCGCAACCTCGGCCGACTCGTACTACGCGGCCGCCGAGGGCAAGACCGGAGCCGCGCTGAAGACCGCGCTCCACGACATCATCAAGAACCAGTCCAAGGTGACCTACGACGGCGTGTGGAACGCGCTGAAGGTGACCGACCAGGACCCGGCGAACCCGAACAACGTCATCCTCGTCTACTCGGGCCGCTCCCAGTCCAAGTCCACCAACGGCGGCGGCGTCAACGACTGGAACCGCGAGCACGTCTGGGCCAAGAGCCACGGCGACTTCGGCACCGCGACCGGCCCGGGCACGGATCTGCACCACCTGCGCCCCGAGGACGTCACGGTCAACAGCACGCGCGGCAACAAGGACTTCGACAACGGCGGCAGCCCGGTCTCGGAGGCCCCCGGCAGCTTCACCGACTCCGACTCCTTCGAGCCGCGCGACGCGGTCAAGGGCGACGTCGCCCGCATGCTGCTCTACATGGCCGTGCGCTACGAGGGCGGCGACGGCTTCGCGGACCTCGAGATGAACGACAAGGTCAACAACGGCACCGCCCCGCTCTTCGGCCGCATCTCCCTGCTGAAGCAGTGGAACCAGCAGGACCCGCCGGACGCCTTCGAGCAGCGCCGCAACCAGGTCATATTCGACACGTTCCAGCACAACCGGAACCCGTTCATCGACCACCCGGAGTGGGTCAACTCCATCTGGTGACCCTGCCGGGAACCCCAGCCCGCAGGCCGCCGCCCGGCCGGGTGGCGGCCTGCGAGGGTTGGGCCGCGCCAGGTCGGGTATTCGCAGGCCAGAGGCTGCGGTGCGCGCCGCCCGGCGACGGCAGCCGATGGAGGTCGTCATGGACGGAGCCGGACTGTCCGACCGCGAGCGGCGCGCGCTCTCCGCGATCGAGGCCGATCTCAAGGGTGACCGCTCCCTCGTCCGGATCCTGCGCTCCGCGCACGCACGCCCGCGTCACCGCACCCTGGCCGCCTGCCTTCTCGGTGCGGTGACGCTGGCCCTGCTGGTCGCGGCCTCGGTCACCGTCTCACTACCGCTGATCTGGGGTTTCGCCGCGGCCTGGACCCTGACCGTGATCCTTGCCCTGCCGCTGCTCGGCCAGTGGATCCGGCGCCGCTGGCAGCGCACGGGCCGCCCGTAGCGGCGCCTGCGCCCGTACGGGTCACCCCGGAGGCTGGAGCCGGTCGGCGAGGGCCTTGAAGTCGGCCCAGGCGGGCTGCGGCGGGCGGCTGTCCCAGACCTTCTGGGACAGTGCCGCCAGGGGCAGCCGGATCCCCTCGGCGACCTGGGCCTGGGTCTGGGCGCCGGCCAGGTCGCACCACACGGCGAGCCGCGCGCCGAGTATCTGCGCCGCGTAGCGGGCGGGCACAGCGGTGCTGCCGCGCAGTACGAGCGGGGTCCACTGCTCGTAGATCCGCTTGCCGGTGGGGTACGTGAACTGGTTGGGCTGGCCGAGCACGTAGTAGAGGTACTCGTCGTTGAGGTTGACGACCTTGCGGCCCTCGCGCAGGTACTCCAGTGGCGGCCGGGCCCCGAGCTCCTTGCCCGTCCAGTACTCGACCTGGATGTCCTTGGCCGCCTGGACCACGCCTCCGGTGAAGAAGCCGTCGTTCCACGCCTTGGGCACCTTGCCGGCCGGACGCACCACGTCCGCCCGGTCGTTGAGCCATCCCTCCGCCAGGTCCTGGATGCGCGCCGAGGGTCCGTACTTCTGCTGCGCCGCCCGCGCGAGCTGCGGGAAGGAGGCCTGCGGGTCGCGGTAGACCAGCGCCTGGTACTCGTCGGCGCCCAGGTGCCAGAACGCGCCGGGGAACAACGGCAGGTACTCGCGGAGCAGTTCGTCGATGAGCTTGGCCGAGGCCGGGTTCGATATGTCCACGGCGCCCTTCACGGCCCGGCCCTGTACGTCGCGCAGCTGGAGGGCGGGGTGGGCGCGCAGCACGGCGCCCAGGTGGCCCGGGGAGTCGAGTTCGGGGACGACCGTGATGTGCAGGCGGGCGGCGAGGGCGTTGATCTGCCGGACCTGGGCCTTGGTGAGGTGGGGCGTGGAGACGATCTCGGGGTGGGTGTCGGACTGGATCCGGAAGGCCTGGTCGTCGGAGAAGTGCAGGCCGAGCTGGTTGAGCTTGAGGTCGGCCATCCGGCGCAGCTGGTCCTCGATCCAGCCCACGGTGAAGTTCTTGCGGGCTATGTCGAGGTTCAGGCCGCGCTGGGGCTTGGCCGGGGCGTCGCGCACGATCCCCTCGGGGGCCGAACCGGCGGACTTCACCGCTTGTTTGAGGGTGCGGGTGCCGTAGAAAACCCCGGCCTCGTCCGGTCCGGTGACCCGGACCCGGCCGCCCCGGACGGTGAGGGTGTACGACTCGGGCGCTCCGGAGCTCTTGGGGCCGAGGGCGAGTTCCACGTCACCGGGGCGCGCATCCGCCGTCTCGGCGAAGCCCATGCGCAGCTCGCCGGCGAGCAGCCTCCCCTCGTCGGCGAGGGCCGCGGCGTTCGCGGGCGGTACGACGACCCGCGCGGCGGCGGCCGGCTTCCAGCCGGGGCCGCGGGCCGGGATGTGCTCCCGTACGGCCGGAATGGTGCGCGGGGCGGTGGACAGCGCGTACGAGGGGGTCGGCGAGGGGGCAGCGGCCGAGGTGGTCGGCGCGGAGGTGGCCTGCGCCGAGGCGGTGGCGGCACCGGCGGCGGAGCCCGTGGTGCCCTCGCCGGCGGGGCTGCGGGCCCCGTCGGAGGCGGCCGTGCAGCCGGGCACGGCAAGGGTGACCAGCGCGGCGACGGCTGCCGTCGCGAGCACGTGGCCCTTCCTGAGCTGCCTGGACCGGATCTGCCTGGACTGTCGCATCATGCACCCCTGTCCCCCGTACCAACGTGGCACGGGGGACACGGGCGCGCGACCCGGAAGACCCGGGCGGGAGCGTCAGAGAAGCGCGCCGAGGGCGGCCGCGGCGAAGGCGTGGTCCTGGTCGGGGGCGCCGCCGCCCACTCCGATGGCGCCGATGAGCCGGCCGTCGCGGTGGACGGGCAGCCCGCCCGCGATGAACAGCAGCGGCCGGTCGAGGGCGGTGGGCAGAGTGTGGAACGGCCCGCCCGGCTGGACGGCGTCGACGAGGTCGGCGGTCGGGGCGTCGAGCTGGAGGGCGGTGAAGGCCTTGCGGGTGCTGGTCTCGCCCGAGATCAGCACTGCCCGGTCGTCGCGGCGGAAGGCGAGCGGGTGCCCGCCGGCGTCGAGGACGGTCACGCTGACCGTGACCCCGGCCTGCTCGGCGGCGGTGCGGGCGGCGGAGACCAGGAGCTCGGCGTCCTCGGTGGTCAGCGGGGCGACGGCGGTACGGGCGGGGGCGGGGGCGCTGGACATGCGGGGTTCTCCTGGGTCGGGGTGCACGGGGTACGAGGGGTGTCGTGGATCAGTGGTGGGCGGGGGCGGGGGCGGGGACGGGTACGGCGGCCGGGGCTCCGGCCGCGACGACCCGGCCGCCGTCGGGGCGGGCGGCGGTTCGCCGCTCCAGCCCGCCGGAGACGAGGGCGAGGACCAGGGCGGAGGCGGCCAGGGCGGCGCCGACCCAGTTCGGGGCGGTCCAGCCGAGCCCGGCGGCGATGACGAGCCCGCCGAGCCAGGCGGCGAGCGCGTTGCCGAGGTTGAAGGCGCCGATGTTGACGGCGGAGGCCAGGGTGGGGGCGCCGGCGGCCTGGTCGAGGACCCGCTTCTGCAGCGGCGGCACGGTCGCGAAGCCCAGCGCGCCGATCAGCACGATCGTGGCGGCGGCGCCGGTCTTGGTGTGGGCGGTGAGGGTGAAGACGGCCAGGACGACGGCCAGGGCACCCAGGGAGACGTAGAGCATCGGCATCAGCGCGCGGTCGGCGAACCGGCCGCCGATGAGGTTGCCGGCGACCATGCCGAGGCCGAACAGGACGAGGAGCCAGGTCACGGAGGTGTCGGCGAAGCCGGCGACGTCGGTCATCATCGGCGTGATGTAGGTGATCGCGGCGAAGACGCCGCCGAAGCCGAGGACGGTCATCGCCATGGCGAGCAGCACCTGGACGTTGCGGAAGGCGGCCAGCTCGTGGCGGATCCGGACGCCCTCGGGCCGGGGCAGCTCGGGGACCAGCCTGGCGATGCCGAGCAGGCCGAGCACGCCGAGGGCGGCGACGATCAGGAAGGTGATGCGCCAGCCCAGGGTCTGCCCGACGAGGGTGCCGAGCGGGACACCGACGACGTTGGCCACGGTCAGGCCGGTGAACATCATGGCGATCGCGCCGGCCTTCTTCTCGGGCGCGACCAGCCCGGCGGCGACCACGGAGCCGATGCCGAAGAAGGCGCCGTGGGCGAGGGAGGCGACGACACGGCCGGCGAGCATGACGCCGAAGGCGGGGGCGAACGCGGAGAGCACGTTGCCCGCGATGAACAGGCCCATGAGCAGCATCAGCATGCGCTTGCGGGGGATGCGGGTGCCGAGGACGGTCATGAGCGGGGCGCCGAGGACGACGCCGAGGGCGTATCCGGTGACCAGGAAGCCTGCGGTGGGGATCGAGACGCCGTAGTCGGCGGCGACCTCGGGGAGCAGGCCCATGATCACGAATTCGGTGGTGCCGATCCCGAAGGCCCCGATGGCCAGGGCGAGGAGTGCGAGAGGCATGAGGGTGCCCTTCAAGGGGGGAGGTGGTGGTGCGGTGATGCCGGTGCAGTCGCGGGTGGCGCTTGCCGTCGCCGCTTACTTGCGTCCACATTAATTGCAGACGCGTGATATTTGCAAGCGCGGGCTATTGCAGCAGTGGCCTATCCTGGGAGGACACCTGTAGGACACAGGGAGTCCGGGCAACGGGACACGGTTCGAAGGAGAGCAGCCCATGACGGCCACCGACAGCGCACTGACCGGCCTCGCCCAGGGCTGGTGCGCCCTCTCCCTGCTGCACGGGCGGATCGAGGCGCACATCGAGCGGGCCCTGCAGGCCGGACACGGCCTGAGCGTGCGCGAGTACTCACTGCTGGACGTCCTGAGCCGCCAGCACAGCGGCCCGGGCGGCCACCTGCGGATGCACCAGGTGGCCGACTCGGTGGTGCTCAGCCAGAGCGCGACGACCCGGCTGGTCAGCCGGCTCGAGGACCGCGGGCTGCTGAACCGCTACATCTGCGACACGGACCGGCGGGGCATCTACACCGACGTGAGCGAGGCCGGCCTGGCCCTGCTGGCCGCCGCCCGGCCGACCAACGACACGGCGCTGCGCGAGGCGCTGGACGAGGCGGCGCGCAACCCCGAACTCGCCCCGCTGGTCGCAGCCGTGGAGAACACCCGCTCTAGCTCTTAGAACTGCTATCGGAATGACTTCAGGCGTCGCCAGCAGATGAGTGAGCAAGCGAGGCTGAGGAAGGCTTCGTGGATGTCGTCGCGGACTTCCCAGCGGATCCGCAATCGGCGGAACCAGTGGAGGTGGGCGAAGGCCCGCTCGACAACCCAGCGTTCGGTGCCGAGGCCGGAGCCGTGTGGGACGCCGCGTCGGGCGATGACGGGTTTCACGCCCAGGGCCCAGGCCAGGCGTCGGTACTTGTCATGGTCGTAGCCGCGGTCCCCGAGCACCGTGTCGGGCCGCCGACGGGGCCGGCCGCGCTTGCCGCGAACCGGTGGGACGGCCTGGAGGAGGGGCATGAACTGGGTGACGTCGTTGCGGTTGCCGCCAGTCAGGATGGCGGCAAGCGGAATGCCGGTGGCATCGGTGATCAGGTGGTGCTTGCTGCCATTCCTGCCCCGGTCAACGGGGCTTCGCCCTGTTTTGGAGCCCCCTTTAACGCGCGTATGTGTGAGCCGTCGACCACGGCCCGCGAGAAGTCCAGAGCGCCGGCCCCGCGGAGCCGGGCCAGAAGGGTCTCGTGCAGCCGCGGCCAGACGTCGGCCTCGGTCCACTCAGCCAGGCGCCGCCAGCAGGTCATGCCCGATCCGAACCCCAGTTCCTGCGGGAGGTGTTCCCACGCGATCCCGGTGTGCAGAACGAACAGGATGCCCTGGAACACCAGCCGGTCCGGATGCCGCTTCCGACCAGGATGACGAGTCCGTCGCTCCACCCTCGGCAGGAGCGATTCGATCACCGCCCAGAGTTCATCGTCCACTTCCCACGGCTTCCGCCGAGCCACCCCACACCCCCAGATCAACGTTCTCAGGGACATCCAACCAGCCCGAAGATCATTTCGTTAGGGGTTGTTAGAGGGTCCCGCGCTCGGGGGCGGTGAGGACGACACGGGCGTGGACGACGGCACGGCGGGCGGGGGCACGGACCTCGACGGCGAGGCCGCTGAACGCGCGCCCGACGGGGTCGGAGTCGGCCCGGGCGGCTGCGCCGAGCGGGTCCCGGGGGCGGTGGACGGCCGGGGGGACGGCGCCACCGACGGATGCGGACTGCCGGTTCCCGTACGGGAGTCCGGTGTCGGCCCGGGTCCGGTGATCTCGGGCGGCGAGGCCGGCGGCACCGGGCGGGGCGGGACGGGGTCCGGGGCCAGTACGAGGTACCCGGCCACGGCGGCGGCAGCCGCGGCCAGTCCCGCCAGCGGCAGCGCGAACCGGCGCAGGTTCAGCCGCAGCCGCGCGGCCGGCAGCCGCCGCAGGTGCGGACCCGGCGGATCCGCGGGGCGCAGCTCGCGGACGGTGATCCCGCCCGCGCGGGCGTCGAGGGCCTGGCGCAGCCTGCGTTCGACGGGGCGTTCGCCGTGCGTCATATCCGTCCCTCCAGAATCCGCTCCAGCGCGTCCAGGGCGCGGCTCGCGTTCGACTTCACCGCGCCCCGGCTGATCCCGAGGGTGGTCGCTATCTCGGCCTCGCTGAGCTCGGCCCAGTAGCGCAGTACGAGGACCTGCCGGCGGCGCGGGGTCAGCCGGCCGAGTGCGGCGAGCACCTCGCGGTGTGCCTCGTCGAGGACGACGTGGTCCTCCGCCGACGGGATGTCGGCCGCCGCGGGCGGGGTCCATGCGCGGGCCGTGCGGCGGCGGCGCAGGACCGACCGGGAGGTGTTGACGACGGCCGTGCGCAGATAGCCGAGCGCGTTGTCGACCTCGCTGATCTGCTCCCCGTGGCGCCGGTACAGGGCCGTGAAGGCGTCCTGGACCACGTCCTCGGCCGTGGCCAGGTCGTCGACGAGCAGCACGGCCAGCCGGACCATGCGCAGCCGGTGCGCGTGGTAGAGCTCGGTGACGGTGGGCTGCGGCGCGTCCCCGCGCAGGGCGGCTTCGTACGCCGGCCCGGACCCGGTCCCGTGGTACCCGGGAACGTACGGATGCGCCGACGACGGCGGGGTGGCGCGCTCGCGGCGCAGCAGCAACGACCACAAGCCCCGCCACGCCCGGCCGAGGCCGGGCGTGAGGGGGCGTGCGGACGGTACGGGTGGAGCGAGGTGGAGCACGGTGTTCCCGGATTCCTAGCCGTTGGCGCGGCGGCGGACGGCGTAGAGGGTGCCGGCGCCGGCGGCGATGAGCGTGGCGGCACCGGCGCCGATGGCGGCGGTGGTGGCGGAGGAGCCGGTCTGCGCGAGCTCGTCCCCGGCCGGCGAGGGAGCCGCCGTGGGCACCGCGCTGGGCCGGGCCGTGGGCTGGACGCTCGGTGCGGACGTCGGCGGCAGGCTGCGCGACGGCGTCGGCTGGGCGCTCGGCGCCACCGTCGGCGGGACGCTGCGCGAAGGGGTGGGCGCGGCGCTCGGCATCGCGCTCGACGGCGCGCTGGGGGCGGGCGACGGGGTGGCCGAGGCCCCCTGTGCGGCGAGGGCGGGCCCGGCGAGCGCGACGACCGCCCCGGCGGCGGCAGCGGTGACGGCCGCCCGGCGGACGGTCAGGGGGACGCGCTTCAGGTTCATCACAGTGGTTCTCCACGGTCGGGTCACGGTCGGTGCGAGGACGCGGAATGCCGCCCTTCACCCCCGCACGACGCGCGACCCCCGGGGAGGTTGCCGCCGATTGAGAAAAACTTTCGTGCGGACTGTCAGGCCGCGGGCAGCGGGATCCTGCGGACCACCTCGAAGCTGAGGTTCCCGTACGCGGTGAAGAAGGCGGCGGCCGCGAGTTCGGTGGCACCGCCCGGGTCGCGGGCGAGGACCTTGGCCCGGCGGGCCGTCCGGTCCAGCTCCGGCGCGTGCCGGCGGCCCAGCCGGACGGTGCGCGTGACCCCGTCGGCCCGCACGTTCAGGAAACAGTCCCAGGTGCCCGGCGGGATCGGCCCGCCCCCGGCCACCGTGGTCAGGTCGAGCTCCGCCAGGAAGCCGGCCATCGCCAGCTCCGGATCCAGCTCCGTGAGCTCCGGCGCGGGGCGGGCCTGGACCGGGACGAGGTGCTCGCTGCCCGTCTCCCGCGCCCGCAGTACGAGTTCGCTCTCCATCCGGCCGGTCCCGAGCGTCTGGATGTACGCGTGGCCGGTCAGCCGTACGCGGCCGCCCTGCCAGGTCAGCGTGTCCAGCCGGTGCTGTGTCCTGAGCTTCTCGGTCACGTCGAAGAGCACGTCCGGCAGGCCCGCCGCCGGATCGCGGAACAGCGGGTAGCAGCGGTAGACGCGGCCGTCCTCGACGATCTCGTGCGGCGCCGGTTCCTTCGCCGGGTCGTACTCCATCAGCTGCTCGAAGGCGGCCAGCGGGCCGCAGGCGAACGCGTAGAGCCGGATCCAGTCGATCCGCGGCAGTTCGCCGCCCATGTCCGGCTTCCAGTACGTCTGCACCAGCGTCCGCGCCCGGTCGTACACCTCGGCCGTGAAGCCGGGGTTCTCGTGGCGGGCCTCGACGGCCGGCCGCAGCGCCGTGCGCAGCAGGCTGCGGAAATGCCGGCCGAGCATGCGGCGCCGTCCCACCGGGTCCTGCACCCGCTCGGCCACCAGGGCCATGACGCGCTCGATGTGCGCCACCGTCTCGCCCGCGGTGCGGGCGCGGGCGGTGATGTTCTGCCCGTCGTCGCGCAGGCGCAGGAAGTAGCAGTCGTAGTCGCCGACGACCGAGATCTTCCCGGCGGCCAGGAACACCCCGGTCACGAAGACCTGGTCCTCGCCGTACCAGAGGTCGTCCGGGTAGCGCAGCTGCGCGTCCTCGATGACCTGGCGGCGTATCAGCTTGGCCGAGTGGAGCGAACGGTAGACCTCCGAGGTGTAGAGGTCGGCCTCCTCGGCGTGCCGGTGGGCCTTGTCCGACACCGTCCGGCCGAGTCCGACCTGCTTGGCGAGCACGACGTCGCTGCCCTGGGACTCGGCCATGTCCAGCAGCCGCTCGAGTGCCTCGGGGCCCAGGTAGTCGTCGGCGTCGAGGACGAAGACGTACCGGCCGCGGGCCAGGTCCAGGGCCCGGTTGCGGGGCCCGCCGGGGCCGCCGGAGTTCGGCTGGTGCAGGACGCGCAGCTGCGGGTACCGGGCGGCGTAGCGGTCCAGTTCGGCGCCGCTGCCGTCGGTGGAACCGTCGTCGACCGCGACGACCTCCAGGCGGTCGGCCCCCAGGGTCTGTCCGAGCACCGAGTCGAGGCACTCGTTCAGGTAAGGCATCGCGTTGTAGACGGCGATGATCACGGATATGTCGGGGACGGACGCGTGGTGCATGCACCCGAGCATAAAGTTCGCCCCCGGCACCTTCGGAGGCGGTGTCCGCGGCAGGCCGGGCGGGAGGCGCCGCCCCGCAGCAGGGGGTGCTCAGCGGAGCCGGTCGAGGGCCCGGCCGAGGAGGGCGACGCCCTCCTCCAGCTCGCCCGGCGGGCCCGCCGCATAGCCGAGGACCAGCCCCGGGGAGCCCGGCCGGATGCGGTGCCAGAACAGCGGGTGGGCCTTGACCCCGAGGGCCAGGGCCGCCGCCGCGAGGGCGGTGTCCTCGAAGGCCGCGCCGTCGAAGGTGACCATCAGGTGCAGGCCCGCCGCCGCGCCGTGGACCCGGGCGCCCGGCAGGTGCGCGTCGACCGCCCGGAGCATGGCGTCGCGTCGGCGGCGGTGGCGGCGCCGGACGAAGCGCAGGTGGCGCTCCAGTTCGCCCGATTCCATCAGCCGGGCCAGCACCAGCTGGGCGAGGACCGGATTGCCGAGGTCGGCGTAGCGTTTCGCGGCGACCACGGCGTCGCGCAGGCGCGGCGGGACCAGCAGCCAGCCCAGGCGCAGCGCGGGGGCGAGCAGTTTGGACACGCTCCCGGCGTAGCAGACGCCTTCGGGGAGCAGGGCGCGCAGTGCGGGGACCGGTGCGCGGTCGTAGCGGTGCTCGGCGTCGTAGTCGTCCTCGATGACCAGTCCCCCGGCCGCCGCCCAGCCGAGCAGTTCCCGGCGGCGCTCCCCGTCGAGCACGACCCCGGTCGGGAACTGGTGCGCCGGGGTCAGCAGCACCGCCCCGGCTCCGCTCGCCCGGAGCGCGGCGGTGTCGAGCCCGCTCCCGTCCACCGGTACGGGCACCGTCTCCAGCCGCCCGTACTCCAGCTGCTGCCGTGCGCCGAGCGAGCCGGGGTCCTCCACCGCGACGCGCCGTACGCCGTCCTCGCGCAGCACGTGGGCCAGCAGGCCCAGCGCCTGGGCGACTCCCGCGACGACGACTACCTCGTCGGGGTCGGCGCGAATCCCGCGGTTGCGGGCCAGCCAGCCGGCGACCGCCGCCCGGAGGGCGGGCGTGCCCTGGGGGTTGCCGTAGCCGAAGTCGGCGGAGGTCAGGCCGGCCAGCACGCGACGCTCCGCCTGCAGCCAGGCCGTACGCGGAAAGGCGGTGAGGTCGGGCACCCCGGGCGAGAGGTCGATCCGGCAGGGCACACCCCGCAGCGCATCGACGAGCGGCCCGTCGGCCTGCGGCCCGAACGGTCCGGGCGGCCCGCCGGAGCCGAGGGGGCCGGCTGACCCGAGCAGGCCGGCGGGCCCGAACGCACCGGCCGGGGCGGACGGCTCCGGGGCACGCCGGGCCGTCGTGGCCGGCGGGGCGGCGACCACGGTCGTGCCGGCCCGGCCGCGGCCGAGCACCTGGCCCGCGTCGGCCAGTCGCTGGTAGGCCTCGGTGACCAGGCCGCGGGAGACACCGAGTTCCGCCGCGAGCACGCGGCCCGCCGGGAGCCTGCTGCCCACCGGCAGCGTGCCGTCGGCGATGGCGGCGCGGATGCGGGCCGTCAGCCACTCCGTACGGCCGCCCGGCGGCGCCTGGCCGACGTCCAGCTGCAGGAAGTCCGAGCCGCCGACGGACATCGCCCTTTTGGACCCCTTGGATCGATGCACTTCGGCACTGTCCATGGGTCCAATGCTGGCAGAGCCTGTGCCGTATGAACACCTCCCCCGGCGCGCTGCGCGACCTCGCCCCCGGCACCATCGGCATGGTGCTGGTCGGCAGCAGCGTCACCGTCTCGCGTTCCCTGGTCCACGCCCCGCTGTTCGCCACGCAGGCCGTCCGCTACGCGGCCGCCACCCTGCTCCTCCTCGCGTTCGCCCGGGTCGCCCGGGTGCCGGTCCTGCGGCCTCGCGGCCGCGAATGGCTGTGGCTGGCCGGGATCGCGGCCACCGGGCTCGTGCTGTTCAACGTGGCCGTCGTACGCGGCGTCGCGCATGCCGAACCGGCCGTGATCGCCGTCGCGGTGGCCTCCGTACCGGTCCTCCTCGGGCTGCTCGGCCCGCTGCTGGAGGGCCGTCGACCCAGCCGAAGGATCCTGGTGGCGGCCGTGGTGGTCGTTGCCGGGGCCGTCCTCGTGGAGGGGACCGGCCGGACCGACGCCGCCGGGGTGGCCTGGGCCGCGCTCGCGCTCGCCTGCGAGGCCGCGTTCACCCTGCTCGCCGTTCCCGTGCTGCGGCGGCACGGACCGTGGGGGGTCTCCGTGCACGCGGTGTGGCTGGGGGCCGTGATGCTGGGGGTGCTGACACTGCTCACCGGGCGTCCGGCCTCTCCGGCGGCCGTCGGTCCGGCCCAGTGGGCGGCGGTCGGGTACCTCGCCGTCATGGTGACCGCGGTGGCGTTCCTCCTCTGGTACCGCACGGTGGCCGCCGTCGGCGCGGGCCGGGCCGGGCTGCTGACCGGGGTCGCGCCCCTCGCCGCGGCCGCCATCGGCGCGCTCTCGGGCGGCGGGATGCCGGGCCTGCCGGTGTGGACCGGCCTGCTCGTGGTGGTCGCCGGACTGGCGGGCGGGCTGCGCAGCCCGCAGCCGGGGCCGCCCGTACGCAAGGAGCCACGGCCCCGGAAGGACACGCACCGGCCTACTGGGGCGCCCGCGTCCCCTTGAGGGCTCCCGGCCCGGTGGATCACAATCCGCAGATGCCGACGCCCCCGCACCCCAGTGTCCCCTCCAGCAGCCCCCCGTACAGCAGTTGGATGCGGTACTTCTCCCCCACCGCCAACCACCGGCGGCTCGGCCTGGTCTGTCTCGGCGTCGGGATCCAGCAGGGCCTGCTTCCGGTGGTCGGACCGCGCGCCCTGGACCACCACGTCGCCGTGGTCGTCACGCGGGGGCGGGGCTGGTTCAGCCACGGCGGGCGCCCGCCGCAGCCGGTGTGCGCGCCCGCACTGCTGTGGCTGGTGCCGGGGGTGGAACACCACTACGGGCCCGATCCGGAGACCGGCTGGGACGAGTGCTTCGTGGACTTCGCGGGCCGCAGCGTGGAGGCGTACACCGACCTCGGCTACATCACCCCCGACCGCCCGCTGGTACCGCTGAGCGGGACGGAGGGGGTACGGCACGTGGTCGACGGGATCGTCCGGGCGGCCCGGCGCGGCGGCCCGCTGCTGGAGGTGGAGGCCGCCGCGGCCGTGCACGGACTGCTCGTGGCGCTGCGCTACGCCCGCGCCGAGGTGTCCCGGCACGGGGACGCGGTGATGGACGCCCTGGCCCGGGACGCACTGCTGCCCATCTCGGTGGCCGAGCACGCGGCCCGACTCGGGATCCCGCTGCCCGAACTTCGCGGGGCCGTACGGCGCAGCACCGGGGAGGGGGTCAAGGAGTACCTCCTCGGGATCAGGCTGAGCCGGGCGAAGGAGCTGCTGGCCCGGACCGACCTGCCGGTCGCCGGGGTCGCGCGGCGGGTCGGTTACGAGGATCCCGCGTACTTCAGCAGGCTGTTCAGCCGCCGGGTGGGCATGGCTCCGGTCCGCTTCCGCGCCCAGCAGTCCGTGCGGGGCCCGGTCCGCTGACGCCGCGTGCAGGTACAAGGCCCCGGCGTGCCTCACCGGAGTGACGCCGTGGAAGCGGTGAACGACTGGGGCCGGTACCCCACGTTGAGCTCCGCGACCGACGTCCACGGGTTGCCGGCCACCTCGCTCGTGGCCTTGAGCCTCACGTAGCGCGCGGTGCGGGGCGTGAACGTGACGTCCTGCTGGGCCGTCGTGTTCGGGAAGGTCCCGGCGGCGGCCGCCGTCCCCCAGTTCACCCCGTCCGTGGAGGTGAACACCTGGTAGCCGGCGATGCGGCCGTTGCTCTGCGTCTGCCGGGGCAGGCAGTGCAGCGCCGAGACGTCGTACGAGGCGCCCAGGTCGAGGGTGATCTCGTGCGGCATCGGCGCGGTGGCCGCGTACCACTGGGTGTGCCAGATGGTGGAGGCGTCGCCGTCAAGGACGTTGGCGGCGGCGCCGTTCTCGCCGGCGGTCTCCTGGCTGTCGACGGCCTTCACGCTCATCTGCGACTGGGGTACGAGGAGTTCACCTCCGCCTGCCGGTCCGAGGTCGTCCACCGTCAGGTCGTCGAGGATCAGGTCGGCCTCGTTGTGCGAGTCCTCCGCAGTCACCTTCCGTACGCCGATCCAGGCGTCGGCTCCGGCGGTGAACGTGGTGCTGAAGTCGGTGGGCGTACGGGCCTGGTTCAGCGCGGTAACAGTCTCGGTGCTGCCCGAGCCGGTGACGAACCGGTAGTCCCCGTCGAAGCCGCTCTCGTAGCGGAAGGCGACCTTGTATGCGTGCCCCGGGGTCAGCCGCAGTGTCTGGGGCAGGGTGCGGTAGACCAGTCCGGTGCGCTCCTCGTGCGATTTGAGGGAGTTCTGCCCGCCGATCACGTCGTCGACGAGCTTCCCGTTCCAGCCGGCCTGCGTGTACGGGGCGTTGCGCTGGGCCAGGTGGGTGCGCGGGTCGGTGGCGGAGCCGCCCGCGCCGCCGAAGACGAAGGGG
Source organism: Streptomyces sp. R33 (assembly GCF_041200175.1). Classification (NCBI taxonomy): domain Bacteria; kingdom Bacillati; phylum Actinomycetota; class Actinomycetes; order Kitasatosporales; family Streptomycetaceae; genus Streptomyces; species Streptomyces sp. R33. The sequence goes on from NZ_CP165727.1 coordinate 1,378,724, forward strand.
CCCCAGCCGGCGTCGGCGTTCTCGAAGTCCTCGGCGAAGGTGTGGCCGCCGAGCGGGGTGCGGGCGGAGCGGACCACGCGTACGTCGTCCAGTTGGACGGTGCCGGACCCGGCCGCGGCGGAGAGCTTCAGGGTGGCGGTGGACTGGCCGGCCGGGACGTCGAAGAGCACCTCCATGCGCTGCATCCTGGTGCCGTTCTTCTCGCTGCCGCCCAGGTTGTTCGCCAGGGGCGAGGAGTCGGCGTACACGGAGGCCGCGCCGCCCCCTGAGGGGGTGACGGTGAGGGTGGCGGCCCGGCCGGCCGGGGTGGATACCCAGACGGAGGCGGCGTAGGTGCCGGGCGTCAGACCGGTGAGCTGCTGGGAGACGGCGGGTGCGGTCCCGGCGGCGAAGGTGAGCTCGTTCTGGCCCTGGGCGTTGCGGGCGACCGCGGCCCCGGTCCCGGCGACCGTCCAGGCGTTCAGGTTGCCCGCGTAGAAGGAGGGGTCCTTGACCGGGGTGCCCTCGCCCCACTTCGGGTCGGCCTGGGCGGGCGCGTCGCCGTCGGTGATCACGTAGGCGGTCTTCGCGGCGGCGTTGACGGTGATCTGGCCGCCGGTGACGGCGAGGTCGCCGACGAGCCGGCGACCGGTGTCGGTCAGCTGGTAGAGCTTGGGCGCGGACCAGCCTGCGGGCAGGGTCCAGGTCGTGGAGCCGCCCTTGTCGTTCCAGTGGTACAGCTTGCCGTCGCGCGGGAGCAGGTAGCTGCCGCCGCTGAGCACGGTGCGCCCGCCGGTGGTGATCTTCCGGGTGTTGCCGGCGGTGGTGGCGGTGGTGCCGTTCGCGAGGGTGACCGAGTTCGCGGTCCACTTCACGATCGGGGATTCCTGGAGGTACTTGGTCGGCAGGTTGACGGCGAAGGTGGTGTTCAGGAAGGCGGTGTAGTCCTTCTTGCCCTGCCAGCCCTCGTACGCGGTGAGTTCGGCGCCGCCGAGGAGCGGGTTCCCGGCGATCCAGTCGTCCTTGGCGTGGTTGGCGATGAACCGGGCGATGGTGGAGTTGATGCCCTTGAGGTCGCTGCCGCCGTAGCCGACGTCGGCCGCCCAGTGGTGCCAGAGGGACTGCTCGGTCAGGGTGTTGGGGAACTCGGTGGCGAGCTGGAGGCCGAGCCCGCCGATCTCCCGCTGGAGTTTGCGCGACACGTACCCGTCCCCGTACCAGACGTCCACGTACAGGAAGTCGAGCCCCGGCGCGGCCGTCTTGAGGTCCTGGAGCCGCTTCAGCCGCTCGCCGGACTGGCCGTCCTTCCGCGTGTCCACGTAGTACGACTGGTCGAGCCAGTCCCAGCCGAGTCCGCCGCTCTGGTGGGCCGGGTCGAAGGTCGCGGAGACCGGGTACTCCTCGGTGGCGTTGATGTGGACGCCGAAGTCGGCGTTGTAGGCGTGGCCGGCGGTGGTGAGGGCGTTCAGGCCGGTGGCGCCGCCGAGCCTGGAGCCGATGTTCTTGTAGTCCATGTGCGCGGAGTCGTGGCCCTCCGAGGCGTACCCCTTGAGGAGGACGAACTGGCCGAGGCCGTCGGTGGCGAGGCTGACCCGCTTGGTCTCGTCGAGGGTCTCGGCGAAGGGGTGCGTGGCCTGGGAGGCGAAGTTGAAGGGGATGCGCTGTACGACCCGGTCGGCGGTCCGCTGCCATCCGGTGGGCGGGGTCCAGATGTCGCGGTAGGCGACGGCGGCGTCCTGCCAGTCGACGGTCGCGTCGCCGTTGCGGTCCCCGGTGATCGCGATCCGCGCGTACGGGAGCGGCTCGGTTTCGGTGTCGGCGGCGCCTGCGGCCCGGTAGAGCCAGGCTCCGCTCCACAGTCCGGCGCGGCGGTAGCCCCCCTTGTCGGTGATCCGCTTGCTGATCCGGCCGTTCTCCCGGGCAGTGCCGCCGGAGGGGGTGTCGTAGAGGGAGTTGGAGTCGATGGCCGCGGCGAGCCTGGCGGTGCTGGCGAGCCCGTACATCACGGTCGTCGCGGCGGGGTCCACGGGGGTGCTCGCGGTGACGGGGGTGAAGGTGTCCCCGGTGCCGGTGGTGGCGGTGTGCATGTTCGCCGTGGCCAGAGCGGCGCCGGGCTGGTCGCTGCGGACGCTGACGAGGGTGTGGTCGGGGATGGCGAGCGTGCGGACGCGCAGGGCGGGGGTGTCCTCGATCGCCGTGACCTTGAACTCGACGACGGAACCGGTCACCGAGAGGCGGGACCTGACGGTCACCCCGGAGAACGACAGCGCGTAGTCCACCGCGGAGGCGGACGGGGTGGCGGTCACGGCCGGGGTGTACGCGGTGCCGTTGACGACGATCGCGGAGAGGGCGTCCTCGTTGCCGTTCAGCACGTCCCCGGTGGCCCGCCGGGTGTAGCTGACGACCCGGGGGAAGGCGCTGTCCACGGTGACGGACAGCTCGCTCGAGCCGATCGTCACGGGTGCGCTGTCCGCCGCCGCGGCGTCGGGCGCGGGCACGGAGACGACCAGGGTGGCGAGGAGACCGGCGACCGCGGCTGCTGCGGTCGGCCAGAGGGGGGTACGCATCGGGCCTCCGGGAGTCGGCGCTTCCTTGGCGGAAGACCGCACGGCACGGAGGCCCGCGGTCCGCTCACTGACCTGTCAGCTTGCGGACCGCACCACCGCAGGCCCATGGACAAAGCAGAGCCCCGTCCTGGACTTACGTGGCGGATGAGACGTCAGGTGGAGGCGGGCGTGATCACGACGGCCGTCCCGTACGCACACACCTCGGTCCCGACGTCGGCGGCTTCGGTCACGTCGAAGCGCATCGCCAGGACCGCGTTCCCGCCGCGGGCCTTCGCTGCCTCGATGAGCCGCTCCATGGCCTGGTTGCGGGTCTCCACCAGGGTCTTGGTCAGGCCCTTGAGTTCGCCGCCGATCATCGACTTCAGGCCTGCGCCGATCTGGCTGCCGAGGTGGCGGGAGCGGACGGTGAGGCCGAAGACCTCACCGATGACCTGCTCGACCCGGTAGCCGGGGACGTCGTTCGTCGTCACGACGAGGACGCCGGTCTGCTGGGCCGCCGGGCCGCCGCTGTAGTCATCGATACCCATGGGACCCACTCTGGCGGCGGGCCCGGGCCCCCGCATCCGGAGGGGGTCCGATCCGGCCGACCCGCCGGCGACCGGGGTCAGGGCAGCCGGGCGACGAGGCCGGACTCGTGGGCCAGGACCACGGCCTGGCGCGGCTGGACACGCCGAGCTTGCTCAGGCAGCGGTGCACGTGCGTCTTGACGGTGGCGGCGCTGAGGACGAGCCGCTCGGCGTGTCGGTGTTGGACAGGCCCGCTCCGACCATGCCGAGCACCTCGCGCTCGCGCGGGGTGAGGGCGTCCAGCCCGGGGTGCGGGTCCCGGGCGACCGGGGCGGCGTACGCGGCGATGATCCCCTGCTGGGGCGACGCGGTACGCGCACAGGTCGATCCCGGGCGCCAGCGCGTACGCCGTCCCCGTGATCCGTACGTCGACGGGCACGCCGGCCCCGGCGACCCGCTTGACCAGTTCGTCGAGGCGCCCGAGCCCGGACACCCGGGGCGGCTCCTCCTCGGCGGGCGCGCGGCCGTCCTCACGGAGTACGAGGAGCATCCGGCGCATCTCCGCCAGGGCCTCGTGGGCGCTGTCCCCGATGGTGTCCAGCGCCCGGCGGGCGGTCGGCGGGTCGGAGGCGAACACGTACCCGGCGAGGCCGGTCTGGACGGAGATCACCGAGACGTGGTGGGCGATGACGTCGTGCAGCTCGCGGGCGATCTGGATGCGCTCCTCCATGACGGCCCGCCGGGCCTTCTCCTCCTGTTCCCGGCGCAGTTGCCGGGTGAGCTCGCGCAGCCGCCGGGCGCCGTCGCCGGTCACCCAGCAGACGATGGTGGTGACGGTCACGAAGCCGACGCTGAGCGGGCCGATGCCGGGCTCGGCGAGCCGGGTCCCCCAGAGCAGGACGAGCAGTGCACCGACCGCACATCTGGCCGAAACTCGGCGCTCACGGAGCGAGGCGACGGTGTACAGCGCGAGCGCGAGGCCGCACACGGCGACGGCGTGGTAGTAGCCGAGGGTGAAGTAGCAGCCGGTGCAGAGCGCGGTGCTGATCAGGACGGCGACCGGGAAGCGGCGGCGGAGCACGAGCGGCAGGTAGATCGCGGCGAGCAGGCCGTAGGCCCGGGCGTCGGTGTCCCGCCAGTAGCCGTCGGGGTCGGGCCAGTTGCGGAGCATGGTGGTCGAGATCCAGAGCGAGCCGATGGCGTACACGATCTCGCCGACGGCCGGCAGCGCGGCGCGGAGCCGGGCCACCGCCGGATGTGCGGACAACTGCACGTCACCCCCCATGAGTACACCCCTGGTTGTACAGGGTGACCCCCCAACGGGGTAGGCGGATTTCACCCTGTGGAGGGGCGAGCCCGGCGGACCCCGCGCGTAGATTTCCCTGAGCCGGACCAAGCCGGCACCGGCCCCGCCCCCCGGGGCCCCGCCGCGCGGCCGTGCCCGTTCGGGGGCGGGCACGGCCGCGTGCCCTCTACGGGTGGTGGCCTGCGCGCGGCCGACTGCCTACCATGGGCGGTCACCTCAGCCGGAGGGAGAGCGCCCGTGGAGTCGCCGCAGAACCCGTCGGGACACCCGCCCGCACACCCGCAGACCCCCCTCATCGACATGCACACCCCGAGCGTCGCCCGGATGTACGACTGGCTGCTGGGCGGGGTGGAGAACTACGCGAGCGACCGCGAGGCCTGCGCGCGGCTGCTGGAGATCGCCCCCAGCACCCAGCTCCTGGCCCGCAACAACCGGGCGTTCCTGCGGCGCGTCGTGCGCATCCTGGTCGAGGAGTACGGGATCCGGCAGTTCCTCGACCACGGCTCCGGGCTGCCCACGCAGGACAACGTGCACGAGGTGGCGCAGCGGGCCGATCCCGGCTGCAAGGTCGCGTACATCGACAACGACCCCATGGTCCTGGCGCACGCCCAGACGACCCTGCACGAGGACGGCCGCACGCTCGTGCTGTCCAAGGACCTGCGCCTGACCCGGCAGATCCGCCAGGACACGGACCTCTTCCTGGACTGGGACCGTCCCATCGCGGCGCTGTTCGTCTCCGTGCTGCACTGCCTGCGGGACACGGACGACGAGAACGATCCCGCGGCGGTCGTACGGAACACCGCCGCGCAGCTGCCGCCGGGCAGCTTCATGGTGATCTGCCAGCTCGTGAGCGACGATCCGGTCGTCCGGCGCGACGTGACGCGGCTCATGGACGTGACCACGCACGGCACCTGGGGGCGGGTTCGGGAGAGCCACGAGGTGCGCCGGTACTTCGACGGCCTGGAGATCCTCGGGCCGGGGCTCGTCGACGTGGTCGACTGGCGGCCGGACACCCCGCCGCCACCCCCGGGGAACCGGCCGCGGGACTGGGTGGAGTGGGGCGGGGTCGGCCGCCTCTGAGCCCGCCCGGCGGCTCCCGTGCCGGCCTCCTAGCCCGCGCTGCTGTCGCCGCCGTCGCCGTCGCCGAACTGACGCTTCGCCTCGAGGATCAGGCCGACGCTCTCGTCCTTGGAGGCGGCCACGTTCCGCAGGTTGCTGAGGGCGTTGCGGTAGTCGTCGAGAGCCCGCGGCCTCGTCACGTAGTTCGCGCCGTTGATGTGCTCCACGTACGCCAGCTCGGCGTGCTCCCCGTCGCGGAACTTCAGGTGCGTGATCGGGTAGGGCGGTGTGGCCCCGTACTCACGGGTCATCCGGAGGATGCGGATGCTCACCTTGTCGGTGTCTGCGGCGCGCAGCAGGTGGTCCAGCTGCTCGTGCATCACGGCCGCGTTCCCGCAGCGGCGGTGCAGTACGCCCTCCTCGAGCAGGGCGGTCACCCGGGGCAGCGGGCCGTCCATCAGCCGCAGCTGCCGTTCGGCGCGCAGCTCGACCACCCGTTCGACCTCCTCGGGGTCGGCGCTGGGCATGACCGCCCGGACCATGTACCGGGCGTAGTCGCGGGTCTGGAGGATGCCGGGGACGACGAGGTTCTCGTAGACGCAGATTTCCTCGGCGTCGCCCTCCAGCTGGATCAGGCGTTTGAGGAAGTCGGGGGTGACGTCGCTGAACTGCTCGTACCACTCCGCGTCCTGTGCGTGTTCCAGGAGCCGTTCGATCGCCCGCATCTCTTCGGCGTCGACGCCGTAGTACCGGGCGAGATCCCGTACGTCGCGCGGCTTCGGCGAGCTCTCGCCGCGCTCCAGCCGGCTGATCTTCGACACCGATCCGCGGATGACGGGTGCGACCTGGCGCAGGGTCAGGCCGCGGGCCTCGCGGCATCTGCGCAGTTCCCGCCCCAGCAAGCGGTCGGCCGCCGCCCGGGCCGGATCGTTTCCCATCGGCAGGACGGGAGCGACCGGCTCGGGCAGCGGCTCAGGGAGGGCGGGCATCAGGACTCCCTATGACTGGGGCAATGGTCCGTCACAGCATGGGCCGCCCCCCTCCGCCCCTCAAGTCGTGGCCTCGGCTTGAGGCGTCATCCGGTCAGATGGTCGAATTCCGCATGTTTGGCGCCGTCGATGAACGCCTCGATCTCGGCAGTCGTGAACACCAGGGCCGGACCGTCGGGGAAGCGCGAATTCCGCATCGCCACGGCGCCACCCGCCAGGGCAGCGACCTCCACGCAGTTGCCGTTGCCCACGCTGGCACTGCTCTTCACCCATACCGCGCCGGGAATCTCGCTCGCCACCACGCCGTTTTTCACCTGCATGATCGGACCCCTCCTCGTCGGACGCGCACGACCGTGCGAACCCGTGTGGTACCGCACGACGAGCACTGACAGAAATGCTAGCCAGATGTAGGGGACACCGGAGTCCCTCGAACGGGTGCCTCGGCCGAGCGGCGTCCCGGTACTCCGACTGCGGGCCCCGAGGGGAACTTATTGGCCATTTCGGGCTAAACGACGGTGCGTCACCGGGTCGGCACGACCCTCCCTCGCCATAGTCGACCGTGGCGACCGACTGGTTGCCGCCCCGGACCGCGGCAGACCGCGGCCGGGCGGATGTCTTCGTAGAGGAGCCTGCACATGCAGAAGCCCACCAGGACCGTCCTCGCTCTCGCCGCCGGAAGCCTGGTGCTCGGCTTGGTCGGCGCGGGCACCGCCGCCGCGGACGGGGGCCCGATGGCCCGCACGCCGTCACACCATGCCGTCCTTCTCGAGCCGATGAGCGACCAGTCCGGCACCTACAACGACAAGAGGTACACCGTCGGCAAGGTCATCTCGCAGGGCACGCTGAAGATCCGCAGCAAGCCGAACACCCGTGCCGACGTCGTGGGCCACGCCAAGCCGGGCCACAAGGTCGCCATCGTGTGCAAGACGTACGGCGAGTCGATCGACGGCAACAACATCTGGTACCTCCTTCACATCAAGGACGACCACGACTCGCAGGACGGCCGCGACGAAGACAGCGGGCGCGATGAAGACAGCGGCCGCGACGAAGACAGCGGGCGCGATGAAGACAGCGGCCGCGACGAAGACAGCGGGCGCGATGAAGACAGCGGCCGCGATGAAGACAGCGGGCGCGGTGAGCACGACGGACGGCAGGACGGGCAGGGCGGGGACGACCGGCGCAGCAGGCAGGCCGGCAAGGACCACAAGGACGGCAAGGAACACAAGAAGGCCTGGATCACCGCCCGTTACGTCAAGAACCTGGACCACGTGAAGTGGTGTGACTGACCCTCCCGGTCAGTCCGCCGGGCGTACGGTACGCGGCCCCAGGCACTGCGCCCCGTACGCCCGGACCCGCTCGCGCAGTTCCCGGTCCGCCGTGACCACGACACAGCCGCGTTCCGCGAAGGAGGCGGCCAGTTCCACGATCCGGTCGTCACCGCTCCCCGGCGCCGGGTCCACCCGTACTCCGGGCACGGACTCGACGCCCCGGGCGGCGCCCTCGACGACGAGGACGATCTCCTCGACTGCCCCGATCCCCTCGATCGGGGCCCGCTCCGCGAGGCGGTCGCGCAGCCGCTCGGCGGCGCCCCGCCGGTCCCGCCACCAGCCGTCCGGTACGGAACCGACGACGTTCGCGGCGTCCACGATCAACACGCTCATGGCCCCAGTATGGGCGGGACCGGCGACCGCCTGCGCTCTCGCGCCCGCGGCGGCGCCTAGAAGTCGCCGTAGTTGACCTGCCAGGTGGGCAGGCCCATCCGGCGCCAGACCGCGACCACGCGGTCCCGGTCGTCCAGCGACACCCGTACCGCGTACCGGTGGCGCACGTGCGCGTCGAACAGCTCCGCCTTCACCACGTCGTCGCGGCGCGTGTCGCCGAGCGGGCGCATCCACAGCTCGTCGTACGGCACCTGGTGCCGCTGCAGCCAGGCCTCCGTCTGCGGCCGGTGCTCCTCACCGCGCCCGGACAGCAGCACGATGGTGTCGCCGTCGGCGCGCCGGAAGGCGTCCAGCGCGTAGCGCACCGGCTCGTTGAGCGCGTCGATCTCGCAGCGCGAGAAGTCGTACGGGCTGCGGTCGCCGGTCAGCGCGAGCGTGCCGTCGATGTCGCACATCACCGCCGGGGGCAGCGCCGGGTCGGCCACGTACGGCTCGACCGTGGGCTGGTCGTTGAGCCACTCCTCGGTGAGCCGCCAGCCGCCCCTCTTCGCGCTCATGTGCTTGTCGTTGAGTATCCGGATGATCTCCTCGCCGACCGGCCGCTCCCGCGCGGCGTCCCGGCGCAGGCACTCCTCCACCGGCACGTCGGTGAAGTCGTGCACGACGAAGGTGGCCCGTCCGGCCACCGCCGCCTTGAGCCGCTTGGGGATGTGCGAGGTCAGGTGCGTGTTGTCGACGACCACGTCGAAGCCGTCGTCGACGGCCGCGCGCACCGCCGCGTCCTGGACGGCCAGGACGGTCTGCTCGTGCCGGTACGAGCGGCTGCGCTCCGGGTCGGGCAGGTCGAGCATGGCCCGCAGGTCGTCCAGGTTGACGCGGCGCATCCGGCCCGAGGCCTCGGCCTGCAGGGCGCGCGCGGCCGTCGTCTTCCCCGAGGCCGGCAGCCCCGTCATGACGTGGACGACGGGGCGGGCGGGGTCTTCGGACACTGGTCAGTTCTCCTCATCGGTGGTGAAGGGGTCGGACGCCTCCGGCCGCACGTCCCGCCATACGACGAGCTCGGTGGACCGGCCGTCCAGGCGCAGGAACATCGCGGGACGGATCCGGCGGTCGGGCAGGGCCCGCACGGCGCGCGCGAACGCGCCCCGGTCGCCGGCCAGCGGGGCGAGCCCTGCGAACGCCTCGTCGATGGCGCGCTCGCGCTGCGCCGCCGCGTCCTCGAGGCGGGCGACCACCTCGCGCACCCAGCTGTCGAACTCGTCCGGCACCTGCTCCAGCAGCGCCTCGAGCGGCTTGCCGCCCGACGCCTCGATGTCGGCGACGGTGCAGTGCAGGCCCTGCGCCAGCTCCTTGACGGGCAGGTCCGCGAACCGCTCGATGCCGTGGCTGCGCCAGATGTCCCGCTCGGTGACGCCGGTGACCAGCTTGTGGAGGCGTACGTACTCGGACAGCTTGGCCTTGGCGCGCACGCCGGAGGCGAACCGCAGCACGAAGCCCTCGGCGTCGGTGCCGGCGGCGTTCTCACCGCCGGGCAGCGTGTTCGACTCGGCCAGCGCCAGCAGCTCGGCGAGCGGCATGGCGGGCCAGACCGTGACGACGGATCCGATCCCCTGCCAGTGGACCGCGGCCTCGGCGAGCGGGACCTCGGTGCCGTCCAGGGCGAACGCGGCGAGGAGCACCAGGTCCCGCCGGTCGCCGTAGTCGACGACGATACGGTTCTGCGGGTACAGGATCTCCGCGAGGTAGGTCACGCCGGGGACGAGGGCCGAGGTGTCGCGGCCGTCGAGGTGGCGCTGGCCCCAGGTGGCCTGGGTGCTGATGAAGGATCCCTTGGACGCGACGCGCCAGCTGCCCGCGTAGTGGAAGACCACGGCGAGGCTGCCGTCGACCTTGTCGTACACCTCGAACGGCTCGTCGGGCAGGGCCGGTGCGTACGGCTGGCCGGCCTCGTGCTCCCCGACGTTGAAGAACTTCGGCAGCGGCAGCGCGACGATCGCGCCGGTGACGTCGTCGGCGACGAGCCCCCGGCAGCGCGTGGTCACCTGGTTCCAGACGCGCCCGTACTGTGCCGTCCGCGTGTACGTGTAGATGGACAGCGGCAGTTCGGGGTGCGGCTTGCGGGTGACGTGCCCGGCGTCGATGGCTGCCGCCAGCTCCTGCTGCGGCAGCAGGTCGTGCAGCGTCGGGTAGGCCTGGTTGTGGCCCATGGGTTCCTCCCGGTTCGAGATGGTTCATTCTCACGTGCGGGAGGATGTGCCCGGTACCGAATTATCGCTGGTCCGGAGGGCTCAGGGCCAGGCGGTTGATGTCCTGGGGCCGCAGGATGCGGGTACGGACGTCGGCTCCGGGCCTCGCCACGTTGATCATCGCGCGGCCCAGCGCCTCGGTGGTGGTGACGAGGTTCGGCGCGAAGCGGCGGAGCAGCGGGAAGAGCGGCGCGGTGACCAGGTAGGCGGCGCGGTAGAGGAGGGTCTTGGAGGGCATGCCGCGGACGGGCTGCACGAGACCGGGGCGGAACATGTAGGCCTGGAACGGCAGCTGGAGCAGGTCGTTCTCCGTCTCCCCCTTGACGCGGGCCCACATGGAGCGGCTCTGCTCGGTGCTGTCCGTGCCCTCCCCGGAGACGTAGGCGAAGGTCAGCCGGGGGTTGGCGGCGGCGAGCGGGCGGGCCGCGGCGAGGGTGAGGTCGTGGGTGATGCGGCGGTACTCCTGCTCCTTCATGCCGACGGCGGAGACGCCGAGACAGAAGAAGCAGGCGTCGTAGGAGGCCAGGTCCAGGTCCGGCGCCGAGAGGTCGGACGGGTCGTCCTGGATGCGCTCGCGCAGTTTGGGGTGGGAGACACCGAGCGGGGTGCGGCCGACGGACAGGACGGCCGTGACGGTGTCGTCGCGCAGGCACTCACGCAGAACACCCCGGCCCAGCATTCCGGTTCCGCCGAAGAGGATGACGTTCACGTGCGCAGCCTAGGGCTCTCTAGTGCGAGACGCAGAGCTCATTGCCTTCCGGATCGGCGATCGTGGTCCAGGTGTAGGGGCCCTGACGACCGTCGTGCAGGTGCCGGGCGCCCTTGGCGATCAGGCGCTGCACGACCTCCTGCGGGTTGTCGGAGCCGGTGCGGACGTCCAGGTGGACGCGGTTCTTGACCTTCTTCGGCTCGGGGACGAGCTGGAAGAGGACGCGGGGTGCGCGCTCGATCCCGTCGGGGTGGCGGATGCCGGCGCCGGCCTTCCAGACGAGGGCTCCGCGGTGGGTGGTGGTGTCGTCCTCGGTGGCCTGGCCTTCGGCGACCATCTTGCGGATGAACTCTTCGTCGATCGGCTCCACTTCCCAGCCGAGGGCGTCGGCCCACCAGTCGGCGAGCGCATGCGGGTCGGCGGAATCGATGGTCACCTGGAACGTGTATGCCATGGGGCGACCCTACTGACGGCCACTGACAGTCGCCACGCGGCAAGGGAGTGTCGTCGACCCGGGTCGTTCGGTCGATGCCGCTCCTGCGGCGGGTACGGTTTCTGCCGGAAGTCCCTTTCCGAACGGGGTTCGCGCATGGAATTCGGCCACGTGGGGCGGGTGGTCGTCGCCGACGACGAGCCCGTGGTCCGCAGGGGGCTGCGGACGTCCGTGGAATCGACCGGTGAATTCCATGTGGTGGCCGAGGCCGCCGACGGGCACGAGGCCGTCGAGGCCGTACGGACCCATCTGCCGGACATCCTGCTGCTGGACATCCACATGCCGCGGATGAGCGGGCCGGAGGCGACGGCGGCGCTGCGCTCACCCGATTCGGGTGCCGTCGTGCACATCGTCGTCACGACGGGCGTCGGGCTGGACGCGGACGTGGAGCAGGCCCTGGCGCTCGGCGCGGACGCCTTCCTCCCCAAGGGCGCCCCGCGGGAGGAAGTGCTCGCCGCCCTGCGCGCGGTGCAGGAGGGCGATGCCGCGCTGTCCCCGCAGGTGCTGCGGCACGTTCTGGACGCCCTGGGCACCCCCGCCGCGGCGCAGCGCCGGCAGGCGCGGGAGCGGCTGGACGTCCTGTCGGCGCGGGAGGCCGAAGTGCTGGGCCTGGTCGCCGAGGGGTTGACGAACCGCGAGATCGGCGAGCGGCTGCAGCTGGCGCAGGAGGAGGTGAAGGACCGGATCGGCCTGATGCTGGCCGAGCTGGACGCCGCGAACCGGCTGCAGCTCGCGCTCCTGGCGCATACCGCCGCCGGTCCGGAGGCGGAGGGTGCGCCGCAGTGAGGGCCGCCGCCCGGCGCGGGTTCCTGCGGCCGCTGGCCGCGCTGCTCTTCCCGCCGGGGCCGGAGGGCGGGAGCGGGCCGCACGGGGTGCTGCCGACGCTCCTGGTCGGGCTGACCTTCGTGAGCGGGGTGGTCGACGCGGTGACCTTCCTCGGGCTCGACCACGTCTTCGTCGCCAACATGACCGGCAACGTGGCCTTCCTCGGGTTCGCGCTCGCCGGGGACCGCGAGCTGTCGGCCACCGCCTCCCTGCTGGCCCTCGCCGCCTTCCTGGCCGGTGCGACGGCCGCCGGGCGGCTGCGCCGCGGCCGGGAGCCGGTGCGGATGTTCGCGCCACTGGTGGCGGTGCAGGCCGTACTGATGGCCGCGGCGCTCGCGCTGACGGCGGGCGGGTCCGGGCCGCTGCCGGTCGTGGGGCTGCTCGCGCTCGGCATGGGCCTGCAGAACGCCGTCGTGCTGAGGCTGGCCGTGCCCGACCTGACAACCACCGTCGTCACCCGGACGCTGACGGGCCTGGCCGCCGAGCCATGGGACCGGAGCGCCGTACGACGGCTCGTGTCGGTGGCGGTGCTGTTCTGCGGGGCCCTGGCGGGCGGGCTGCTGACGCTCCACCACGGATCCCACTGGGCCCTGGCGCTGGCGGTGGCGCTGCTCCTCTCGATCGCGGCGGCGGGCGCGGTGACGGCCGCCGAGCGGGCGGGCCCCGAGGGCCGTTAGCGCTCCCGCCGGGTGCCGGAGTGGGTGAACACCAGGGCGGCGCAGGTCAGCAGCCATGCGCCCACGGCGATCCAGAGCAGGACCTCGCCCAGCGGCTGCAGCCGTCCCACCCCGGTGGGGCCGGCCGCCGAGAGGCAGGCGGTGGCCGTCATTCCGAGGGGGAAGACGGTCGCCCAGCGCCGGATGTCGTAATGCGGCCGCCACCGGCGCAGTTCGGCGGCCAGCAGGAGCACGTACCAGCAGAGGGACAGGGCGAGCGTCACCAGCGTGGCCGTACGCAGCGCCGCGTGGGCCGAACCGGTCCACACGGGTGAGGCCGTGAGCTTCGATCCCGCCAGCGCCGAGATGGCCAGTGCGCCGCCGGCCACCCAGTGGTCGCCCGCGCCCCGCACCACCTCGCGGAAGTCGAAGTGGAAGAGGGCCACCGCGTACAGCAGCAGGCCGAGGCAGAAGGCGGCCAGCGCCGCCCGGGCGAGCCAGTCGCGGTGGACGGCGGCGGCGAGGATCGCCGACAGGACGGCGATCCCCTGGGTGGCCACGCAGACGAGGAACGCGGCCCCGGGCATCCGGTGTTTCCAGTGCAGTACGACGGCGAGCAGCAGCCAGGGCCACAGCACCGTGGCGAGCACCAGCAGGGCGGCGGCGAGGCCCTGCCACCCCAGCAGGGAGAAACGGCAGCCGAGTACGGTCGTTGCGGCCACGGCCGTCAGGGCGGCCGGGGTGTCCGCCTCGGCCCGGAAGCGGCCCCGATCGCCCACGAGCCGGGTGGTGAAGCCGGCGGCGAGTACGAGCCACAGCGCCGCGGTGAGGACCAGCGCGGCCAGGGACAGCGCTTCGGCCCCGATCAGGTGCAGGCCGACGGAGAGGATGCCGGCGGCCAGGACGGCGGCGCCCGCGGCCGGCGGCAGTCCCGTCCAGCATCGGCGGCCGGGCAGGGGGAACACCTGGTTCACCCTGCCAGCGGACACCGGCCGCCCGCGGCCCGCGAGCGCGGTGGGCCATTGGGCCCACAGGGCCGCGCGGGCCGGACGCGATCCGGCCCGCGGGCGGGGCGTGCGCGGCCCTTGACTTCCCCGGGCGGCTGCCGGACTCTCTGCGCTCATGGGACAGCTCGACGGCAAGGTCGCGGTGATCACGGGCGGGTCGGCCGGCATCGGACTGGCGACGGCGCACCGGTTCGTGCGGGAGGGTGCCCGGGTGTTCGTCTCCGGGCGTCGCGAGGCCGAACTCGCGGCGGCCGTGGAGGAGTTGGGGAGTGGAGCCGTAGGCGTGCCGGGTGACGTCACCAAGGCGGCGGACCTCGACCGGCTGTTCGCGGCGGTCGCGGCCGAAGGCCGGGCGATCGACGTCCTGGTGGCGAACGCGGGCGGCGGGAAGGCGGGCGGCGTCGCCGAGTTCACGCAGGAGCAGTTCGACACCGTCTCGGACCTGAACTTCCGCGCGCCCTTCTTCACCGTGCAGCGGGCGCTGCCGCTGTTCGGGGAGCGCGGTTCGGTCATCCTGGTCGGCTCGACCGCGGGCTCGGCGGGGTCCACCCGGTTCGGCGTCTACGGCGCCGCGAAGGCGGCCGTACGGTCGATGGCGCGCAGCCTGGCGCTGGAGCTCGCGGGGCGCGGGATCCGGGTGAACGCGCTCAGCCCCGGTCCGATCGACACTCCCGCTCTGGGCCGGGCGCCCGCCGCCATCCTGGAGGAGGTGACGTCCGGGGTGCCGCTGGGCCGGACCGGCCGCCCGGAGGAAGTGGCCGCGGCGGCCCTGTTCCTCGCCTCGGAGGAGAGCAGCTACATCACCGGCATCGAGCTGTTCGTGGACGGCGGAGCCGCCCAGGTCTGACCCACCGCACGACGCGCACCCGCCGCAGGACTCGCACGATTCACCGCGCCGCCCGTGCTCAGGGCGTCCAGGGCTCCTCCCGGGCGGCCGTGACGGTGAACATCGCCCCTTCGGGGTCGCGCAGGGTGACCCAGCGGTCGGTGGCGCTCGAGACGACCGTCGACAGGGGGGTACCGCCGGCCGCGGTGGCCGCCTCGATGGCCTCGTCGAGGTCCGGGACGCGGAAGTAGACGTGCCAGCGGGGCCTGGTCTCCGGTGCGTGCGCCGCCGTCTCGCTGATCCCGCCGTCCAGGCGGGCGACGGGCTCGCCCGCCTGCCGCAGGACGACCTGGTCGTTCTCGTAGGAGACCTCGCAGCATCCGGCACGGCCGGTGGCCCACTCCAGCACCTCGCCGTAGAAGATCGCCGCCTCGAAGGCGTCCCTCGTCCGCAGCTCCAGCCAGGCGGGCGCCGGGCCGCGGCCCACGCGCCAGTCGGCCGACACCCCGCCGGCCCAGATGCCGAAGACCGCGCCGTCCCGGTCGGCGACCAGCGCGCCGCGGCCGCCCGAGGGGAAGGAGACCGGACCCACCGCGACGGTGCCGCTGCGCTCGCGGATGCGGTCCGCGGCCACGTCGGCGTCGTCGACCGCGAAGTACGGGGTCCACGCCACGGCGACCGGCAGGTCCGCGGTCAGCGTCCCGATGCCGGCGACCGGCACTCCGTCCAGCTCGGCGACCGTCCACCCCTCGCCGAGCCGCGCGGGCCGGAATTTCCAGCCGAGGACCGCGCCGTAGAACTGCTGGCTCCCCTGGAGATCGCGGGCCATCAGGCTGACCCAGCACGGGGCGCCGAAGACCTCCCTCGTAGAAATCTCCACCGCTCACGCTCCGTCCGTCGTCCCGCTCATCCTCGCGTCCCGGCGGCTGCCCCGCACGTCGGCGAGGGGTCGCCGGGCAGGGGTCAGCCCCCTGTCACGGCGCCCTGCCCGGTGATCAGGTCGACGAGGGCCGTCATGCCCCCGTCCGCGAGCGCCCGGCGCTGCCGGTCCGCGGGGGTGCCCCGGCGCAGCAGGCGGTGCAGGAGGGAGCCCACCTCGCGCTCGTCCCCGGCCTCTTCCAGGGCGGGGGTGATGTACTGCATCAGCAGCGACAGCACGTCGCCGGCGCTGCGCAGCCGGTGGCCCTTCGGGTCCATGAGGGTGCTGTCCAGGCCGTGCCGGGCCGCATGCCACATGGCCGCCTGGAGCAGCTCTTGCGAGCAGTCGGGGGGTGCGATTCCGGCCTTCTCCTCGGCGATCGCGGTGCTGACCAGCGCACGGGCGATCCCGGCGAGCAGCACCGCGTCGCTCGCATCGAGCTGCACGTCCAGGCACCGCACCTCCAGGGTGGGGTAGCGCTCGGACAGCCTGGCCTGCCAGTAGAGCTGACCCCGGTCGGCGATCAGCCCTGCCTCCAGCAGCGCCTCGACGCGCTCCTCGTAGTCGGCGAGCGTACGGAAGAACGGGGTCGGGCCGCTGACCGGCCAGCGGCCGAAGACGATCGTGCGCCAGCTCGCGAATCCGGTGTCGCACCCGTCCCACAGCGGCGAGTTCGACGACATGGCCAGCAGCGTCGGGAGCCAGACGCGCAGCCGGTTCAGGGCCGCCACGCCCATCTCCCGGTCGGGCACCGCCACGTGCACGTGCATGCCGTTGATCAGCTGCTCGTCGACCAGCCGGCAGGCCTCGTCCCGCATCTTGAGGTACCGCGGCTTCTGGGTGACCGGGACCGGCACCGCGTCGCGCAGGGGCGCCGCTGCGGAGCTGGCGAGACGGCAGCCGTACTCCTCGGCGGCGGAACCGAGCGCGTGCCGCAGCCGCAGCAGGTGGCCCGCGACCTCGTCCAGGTCCGTACAGACCGGTGTGGCGACCTCGACCTGGGCCTGGAGGAGCTCGTTCTGCACCTCGCCCTCGCCCACCCATGAGACGAGTCCCGCCGCGGCCCGCACCTCCTCCGCCCGCGCCACGGGCAGATGGGTGACGGGATCCAGCAGGACGTACTCTTCCTCAACCCCGACCGTGATCATGTCGCGCCGGACTCCTGCTCTCTTCGGGCTCCTCGACGCCTGTGACGCCGTCGGAAGGGCGATGCCCACCGGGTTCACCTCCTCGCGTACCCAAGGCCCCCGAGACGGTCGGCGCCCTCCGTCCGCGGTCCCGCCGGCCTGCTCCTGCCCCGCGGGGAGCGCCTCAAGCAGGAGAGGCGGCCCCCGCCTCGCGGGGCGGGCATTCGGCGGTTCCTTCGGGCGAATCTGGCTCCGGGTGCGTGGGGTACCGGATCCAGCGTGGCAGTTCACAGGGAAATGCACCCATCGGGCCACCGGCAGAGGCGGTACATGACCAGGCGATCCGCGAGGCGGCCGGAGTCCCGCCCGGCCCGGGCGGGTACGGAGGGGTCTCGTACGGAGGGGTCTCGTACGGAGGGCCCGCGCGGCCGGGTGGCCGCCCGCCGCGCCCGGGCCCGCGGCCGCCGCCCGGGCGGGAGGCCCGCCGGGACGCCGTACGTGTCCTCGGTGTCGCCCCCGCTGCGGACGGCCGCGGACTACTCCTGGCGGCTGCTGGTGGTGGGCGCCGTCGTGTACACGGTGTTCATCGTGCTGGGGCGGTTCCACGAGGTCGGCGTGGCCGTCTTCCTCGGCCTGGTCGCCACCGCGCTGCTGCGCCCGGTGACCGATCTGCTGGCCCGTTGGATCCCCCGCTCCCTGGCGGTGGCCTGCTCACTCGTCGGCAGCATCGTGCTCGCGCTGGGTGCGCTCGCGTTCGTCGGCGAGACGGTGGCGGCGGAGTGGAACTCGCTGGTGGCGGAGTTCCGGGAGGGGCTGGACCGGCTCGAGCCGCTGCTGGAACGGCCGCCCCTGCGGCTGAGCCCGCATGCGCTGGGCGACCTGCGGGACCGGATCGGCGCGTACCTCTCCAGCCATCGCGCGACCCTGCTCAGCACGGCCGTGACCGGCGCCGGGCGGCTGGTGCAGGCCCTGACCGTGGTGGCCCTGTCGGTGTTCTGCTCGGTCTTCTTCATCTACTCGGGTGACAGGCAGTGGCGCTGGCTGTGCTCGCAGTTCCCGCACGGTGCGCAGCAGCGCATCTCGGTCGCCGGCCGGGCCGCGTGGCGGACGTTCACCGGGTACACGCACGGCATCGTGCTCGTCGCCGCGACCAACGCGATCCTGGTGGGGATCGCACTGTTCGCGCTGGGCGTCCCGCTGGCGGTGCCGCTCGCGCTGTTGGAGTTCTTCGCGGCGTTCGTCCCGCTGATCGGCTCGCCGGTGGCCCTCGCGGTGGCCGTGGTGGTCGCGCTGGCCGCCAAGGGGCCGCTGGTCGCGGCTCTGGTGGTCTGCCTGATCGTGATCATCGGGCAGATCGAGGGGCACGTGCTGCACCCGATGCTGATGAGCTGGGCGGTGCGGCTGCACCCGGTGGTCGTGGCCCTGTCGGTGGTGGCGGGGGCCATCGCCGCGGGCGTGCTGGGCGCGGTGGTCGCGGTGCCCCTGGTCTCGGTCGTCTGGTCGGTGCGCCAGGCCCTGCGCTCTCCGCAGGCAGGGCCCTGAGCTGCGGCTTCACAATGCACCGCTTCATGTCACCCGGACGGGGGTATAACCCCCGGGACAGCTCACGAGACGGCCGTGCCCCAGACCGCTGCGTCACGACCACCCGTCGGAGGAGCCGAGATGCCGTACGCAGAAATCACCGAGGGCATTCCGCAGGACACACTGAGTGTGAGCACCGGTGAGGCCCGGACGCTGTCGGGGGCGCTGTTCCACCGGCTGCGGGCCCTCGACGAGGGCAGTGCCGAGTATTCCTACGTACGCAACACCCTGGTCGAGCTCAACCTCAGCCTGGTGAAGTTCGCCGCCCGCCGGTTCCGCGGCCGGAGCGAGCCGATGGAGGACATCGTCCAGGTCGGCACGATCGGCCTGATCAAGGCCATCAACCGGTTCGACCCGGAGCGCGGGGTGGAGTTCACCACCTTCGCGATGCCGACCATCGTCGGCGAGATCAAACGGTTCTTCCGCGACACGAGCTGGGCCGTCAAGGTGCCCCGGCGGCTTCAGGAGCTGCGGATCGACGCCGCCAAGGCGCACGACGCGCTGGAGCAGGACCTCGGCCGCGAGCCCACGGACGCCGAGCTGGCGGGGCGGCTGCACGTCACGCCCGAGGAGCTCGTGGAGGGGCAGAAGGCGGCGCACGCGTACTCCGCGCGCTCCCTGGACGCACCGGCACAGGAAGACGGCGACCGGAACGCGTACGCCGACCGGCCCTCGCTCGGCGAGGAGGAGGCGGCGTACGACACGATCGAGTGTCTGGAGTCGCTCAAGCCGATGCTGGCGGAACTTCCGGCGCGGGAGCGCACGCTGCTGTCGCTGCGCTTCGGCCACGGGCTGACGCAGTCGGAGATCGGCGAGCGGCTGGGGCTGTCGCAGATGCACGTATCGCGGCTGCTCAACCGGACGCTGACCGCTCTGCGGGCAGGCCTGCTGGAGGACGGGGCACCGGAGCCGTGAGCGGCGCCGGGACTTCCGCCCACACCGTCTTGCCGGTCTGCCCGTCGGCGTAGGGCTCCCAGCCCCAGCTCCGGGCGAGCCGGTCCAGGACGAGCAGGCCGTGCCCGCCCGGCAGGGCGGAACCGGTCCTCCGCAGGCGACGGGGGTGCTCGGGGCTCCCGTCGCCGACCTCGATCCGCAGCCGCGCGGGGTTGCGGCGCAGCACCAGCGCGCGGGGCCCGCCACCGTGGATGCACGCGTTGCTCACCAGCTCGGATACCAGCAGCAGGACGTCCTCGGCGGCCTCCTGCCGGTCCGGGTCGTACGGATGCTGCGCGCCCGGCCCTCCGGTGGGCTCGTCGGTGATCCAGCGCCACTCGGTCAGCGCGTGGCGCGTGAAGTCCCGGCACCGGGTGACGGCTCCGTGCGTCCCGCCGCCGAGGAGCAGCGTGCGGGTCTCCTCGCTCATGGGAGCCGCCTACCCATGCCGGTGCAGAAGATGCGCAGGGTGCGCCCGGCTACCGGTGGGGCCGGCAGGGTCCCGTCACGATCCGATGGCCTGACCGAACGTGAAGAAGCCGTCCGGGTCCACCCGCTTCTTGATCTCCACGAGCCGCGGATAGTTGGCGCCGTAGTACGCGGTGCGCCAGTCCGGCAGGTCCGGGTCGATGAAGTTCTGGTACGCGCCCCGGCCCACGTACGGCGCGACCTCTTCCTGCAGACCGGCCAGCCAGTGCAGGTTCGCCTCCACGGTGTCCGGACCGTCCTCTCCGGTCCAGGAGGTGTCCATGCTGACGAGGAACCGTGCGTCGCGGTGGACGAACGCGGTGTCGGCCGGGGCCACCCGGTTGATCGCTCCGCCCCAGGTGTACAGGGCGAGGCCGCAGCCGTCCGGGTTGCGGCTGCCCGGCCGGCGGGCGAGCCGGGACATGACGGCGGCCACGGCCTCGGGGGGCAGCGGCTCTGCGGCGAAGTTGGTCCGTACGGCGAACGCCCCGGCGGAGGTCTCGTGCAGCAGGTAGTCCTTGGCCTCCCAGAACGTGCGGTCGGCGATGTCCTCGCGCACGGGCCGGGTCGTCGCGAGGACCGGGGCGAGCATCTCCCGCAGCTCGCTCGCGGGTCCGAGGTGGAGTCCGACGGCCGACACCACGGGGTCGCCGTCGGCGGCGGCGACGCCGAGGCGGAGCGAGAACTCGTCCGGTGCGTGCCGGGTGGCCTCCTGCACCGCCGCGAAGACCTCGGGGGCGTTGGCCCCGTCCCACAGGAGCAGGCAGGTGGAGACGTCCGGCACCGCGGTGGCCTGGAAGGTGAAGGACAGGTTGATGCCGAAGTTCCCGCCTCCGCCGCCGCGGCAGGCCCAGTACAGGTCCGGGTTCTCCTGGGCGTCGCAGGTCAGCACCTCGCCCCCGGCGGTCATGAGGGTGGTCCGGACGAGGGCGTCCGCGGTGAGTCCGAGCTTGCGCGAGGTGGAGGAGGAGCCGCCGCCGAGCGTGAGGCCGGCGATGCCGACCGATGCTCCGTTGCCCAGCGCGAACGCCATCCCGTGGGGCTGGATCGCCGCGTAGACGTCGGCCATGCGGGCCCCGCCGGCGGCCGTGACGAGCCCGGTGGAGCCGTCGGCGACGACGGTGTTCAGCGCGCTGAGGTCGAGGACGAGGCCGGTGTTGACCGAGTGGCCCGCGTAACTGTGGCCACCGCTGCGGGCGACGAGGCGGACGCCCGTGTCGCGGGCCCACTCGACGGCGTGCAGTACGTCGCCGTGGTTCGCCGCCGTCACGACGCCGTTCGGCGTGGTCGCGGCGTAGCGGGTGTTGAACGGGGTGCTGGACTCGCGGAAACCGGCGTCGCCGGGTCGCCGTACACGGCCCGCGACCGTCTTCTCCAGCCGCTGCCAGTCCGCCTCGGATGCGCCGTTCACTGCACCTCTTCGATG
The DNA here is from genome assembly GCF_041200175.1 of Streptomyces sp. R33. NCBI lineage: Bacteria > Bacillati > Actinomycetota > Actinomycetes > Kitasatosporales > Streptomycetaceae > Streptomyces > Streptomyces sp. R33. The sequence goes on from NZ_CP165727.1 coordinate 1,400,007, forward strand.
TAGGAGATTCCCGTCGCGGCGTGCGGGCCGTAGCGCTCCCAGACCTCGCGCAGCCGCAGGCGGCCGTCCTCGGCCACCTCGGGTGTGTTGACGGTGCGCCCGCAGACCACCTCGCCGGTCGCGAACACGAGGGTGTAGCCCATGGACAGGGTGCCGTCCGGCGTGCAGGTGCCGACGGTCCACCCGCGCCGGACCTCGCCGCCGACGACCTCGCCCCAGACCAGGTCGCCCTGCTGGTGGTAGACGGCGACGGTGCGGACGTCGCCCTGCGGTTTGCGGAACCTGCGGCCGTCGTAGTTGATCACGTGGCCGTGTCCGCTTCCGTGTTCTGCGCGGGCCGGCCGGCGAGGAACTCGGCCGACATGCTCCGGCCCCACCAGATCGCGTAGTAGGAGAAGTCCGTGTCGTGCTCGTTGACGACGTGGTGCTCGGCGCCGCCCTTCATGAGCGCGATGTCCCCCGCCGCGAGCTCCCACCGGCGGCCGTTGCAGACCACGGCGGCGCGTCCGGCCATGGCGATGAACATCTCGCGTTCGCGGTGGGCGTGCGCCTCCGACACGTCGCCGGGGCGCAGGACGCACCACGCCCCGCGGAACGGCGCTTCCAGTCCCGGCCAGGGGTACAGCAGCTTGAGGTCCAGGCCGTGTTCCCGGAGCAGGTGGTCGGGCTCCGCGGTGCGGATCTCCACGTCGGGTTGTTCCTGGTCGGTCAACGTTCCGCTCCGATCGACGTCTTTGATTGCGGTATTCCGGCATTGCGGCATTGCAGCATTGCGACATTCCGGCTTTTCCGGCTTCTCCGGCGGGCGGATGACACCGATCAGGCTAGGAGAGGGCGGCTCCCTTTCGACAGGGGAATTGTTCCCTTGCCGAAAGGGAATCTTCCGCAGGCTGTCACACGGGGCGATATCGGCGGATCAGCTGTGCCCCAGACCCGCGTCGCGGGCCAGCACGATGGCCTGGGACCGATCGGCCACGCCGAGTTTTCCGAATATCGTGGAGACTCGGTTGCTGATGGTCTTCGATGCGAGCACGAGCTCACGGGCAATGGCCGCATTCGACTTGCCCGCCGCGATACGTTCCAGAACGTCCCGCTCCCGGTTGGTCAACTGCGGGAAGGGGTAGTAATACTGCCCGGTCGACGACGGGCACAGGAGGGCTCCGAGCCGGTTGGCGATCGACTTGTCGACGATTCCCTCCCCGGCCGCGACGGCCTGGATACCGCGCAGGATCTGGTCCGCGTCGGCCCGCTTGAACAGATAGCCGCGGGCACCGGCCTGGAGCGCCGCGGTGACGACCCGGTCGTCGTCGACCGAGCTGAAGACGAGGATGCCCGTTTCGGGCCATAATCTCAGCACTTCGGATATCACCCGCATACCGGCCCGTTCGTCCATGAGCGGGTCGACCACGAGGACGTGGGGCCGGCAGCGGGAGGTCTCCGCGATCACCTCGTCCGCCGTGGCGGCCTCGCCGACGACGGATATCCCCCCGGACCGTTCCAGGACGGAACGGACTCCGTGGCGTATCGCGGGCTGCGCGTCGGCGAGCACGACGGTGACGGTGGCGAGGGGTCTGGCGACCACCGCGAGATCACCGTCGGGCCGTCGGCCCGTGAACTCCCTTTGCGCATCACCCTGTGACGAGAGCGGCCAGAGCAGCCCCTTGATGTTTGTCGTCTGATGCATTTCTACCTTCCCCCCGAATCGATCTTTTACGGCGGCCCAGGCCGACCGGCCGCCACCAGAATGGTGCACGGGCCAGTCTTACCGCAACGGTCGGGGGGATATCCGCGCGGCGCGATCATCGTGTGGGCAACGACATTCACATCCGTCCATGTCAGTTTTCTGCGGACTCTGCCATTCCTACCTCTTGCGCCTGCCGGAGAATTGCCTCCCGGTCTCGCCAATGCGCCCAGAATGCTCCGGTGTACCCGAGTCCGCTGAGACTCGTCAGGAAGGGATTGTCCGCGTAGTTGTTGTCGTGCTCGCTCATGCCTGCCAGCGTCGGCAGCATGACCCGGTGGTGGTCGGCGGGGTCGACGAGATCCCAGAGCAGTTCCACGGACCGGCTCCACCGTCCGGAGGGGTCATCGACCGTTCCGGCGTCCTCGAGGAGATCCGGCGAGAAGTAGCAGACGAGCCGGAAGTTGCCCGACTCGTCGAACATGAACTGCCGCTCGTACTCGACCGGGCCCGAGCACCGGGCCGGTGGCTTCAGCACGATCGGGCCGGTGGCCGTGTTCGACTGCAGTCCGGGCACCGTGCGCACCCCGTCGCACTGCTCGGCCATCGCGATGCCGAGCGGCGTGTGGGGGAAGAGCCTCAGCCCCAGCGAGAACCCGGTCACGGTGGCGTCCAGTGCCATGAACGCCTCGACGCATTCGCGCATGGTCTGCGGCGTCTCGCCCGGCATTCCGAACAGCGCCTCGACCATGGTCAGCATGCCGTTGGCGTGGCAGAGCCGGACCAGTCTCTCGGTGTCGGCGAAGGAGTAGTACGTGGTGCCCTTCCCGGTGACCTTCCAGCCGCGCAGCATGTCCGCCCGTACGTGGTCGGAGCCGACGTTCACCCCGCGGCAGCCCGCGGCGGCGAGCAACCCGGCGAACTCCTCGTCGAACGGCGAAGGCTGGCAGTAGACCCACAGCCGCAAGTCGTTCAGCGGATTGCCGGAGTCTGCGTGCCTGCGGCGGACGATCTCGCGCAGCAGCTGCTTCGCGTGGGATATGGACAGGTTGAACTCGCTGTCGGTGGTGTGCTGGTCGAGGATCCCCTGCGCGGCGAGGGACTGCATCTCGTCGACCACGGCGGCGACGTCCCGCCGGCCGAACCGGATGCCCTTCGCATCGGGTTCGACGCAGTGCGAGCAGCGGTAGGTGCAGCCGTTCTTGGTGAGGATGCCGGCCAGCCCGCCGCGCTGGTAGTAGAGCAGGTTGTCCACCTTGTGCGGCGAGCCGGAGCGGCGCAGGTACGTTCCGGCCTGGTCCACCTGCCACACCCGGTCCTCGAACTGCCCTGCGGACGGCGGTGCCACGGCGCGCCGGGGCGTCAGGGAGAGCGCCGGCGGCGGTACCCGCACGACCCCCTCGCCCGTGTTGCACAGCAGACCGGACACCGTGCGCGGGTCGCGCCCGGTGACCAGCGCGTCGGCGAGGTCGCAGATGATCTGCTCGCCGGGGCCCTTGACGCCGAAGTCGATGCCGAAGTAGTCGACCAGCGCGAAGGGCATGGAGGAGAAGCCGATGCCGCCGCCGACGATGGGCGCGTCCGTGAGGCGTTTGATCTCGGTGATGATCTCCTTGTGCTCCCCGATGAAGGGGCGCTGCTCGAAGGCGTAGACGGTGTCGGTGTTGCGGATCGTGACACCGACGAGGACCGGACTGCGCGCTCCGAAGTATTCGGAGAGGCAGGACTTCCAGTCCTCCCGGTGGAACGTGAGGTCCACCACCTCGACCTCGAAGTCGGCGGCCTCCAACGAGGTCGTGAGCACATCGAGCGCATAGGGCGCGATCGGTGGGTGCACCTTGTTGGGATTGACCAAAAGCACCAGGCCTCGGCCCATCGGACTTTCTCCCCCCTGGCCTGCACGCAGGCGAATTGCGTTATCTGACGATGCCGAGGCAGATCCCGAACTCGGGTTTACCTCCCAGCAGATGGGCGCCGGCCGACTGGAGAATGCGGTCCTGGGCGGTGGCGTGCTGGCACATGGTGGTGGTGTCGCGCATCCAGCGGTCCATCGGCGACGACTGGTGGATCGACCAGGTCTGGAGCAGGTCGAAGAGCCGGCTGACGATCGACCTGGAGGTGCGGAAGGCGTGCACCCAGGCGAGCGGCGACGCGGCGCGCTCCTCGGGAGTGAGGTCGTCCAGGGTTCCCCCGGCGGCCAGCACCTCCCACTGGCGCCGCTGGCTCCCGTACACCCCGCCCCGGGTGGCGAGGTAGTCCGCCTCGCACTCGGCGAGCGTGACCTGGGCCCGGAAGTGGTCCTTCCACGCGACCCCGGTCATCCGGTCGACCCGGGTCCGGGCGATCTCGCGCGCATGGTCCAGGGCGGCCCGGGCCACCCCGAGCGCCACGCCGCACATGCTGCGCGTGAACGCGTCCGGCTGGGCGAGCGGGCCTGGGCGGCCGCGCACCTTGCCGAAGCTGTACGTGTGCTCCTCGGGGACGAAGACACCGTCCATGGTGTAGTCGCAGCTGCCGGTGCCGCGCATGCCCAGGGTGTGCCAGTTGTCGATGACCTCCACCTGGGCCCGGGGCACCAGGAACTGCCGCGACTCGTGCGGGTTGCTGCCGTCCGGGCTCGCGTACGGCTCGCCGTCCTGGTAGACGAACGCACCCGAGGTCACCCAGTCGCAGTGGGTGATGCCGCTGCCGAAGGACCAGCGGCCGGAGAGCCGGAAACCGCCGGGGACCCGCTCGGCGTGACCCGTCGGCTGCAGCAGCCCGGCCGTGATCGTGTCCGGGGTCGGGAAGATCTCCTTGGCCACCGTCTCGTCGAGGAAGGCGCTGAAGATGCCGCTGCTCGCGCCCATCACGGTGCACCAGGCCGCGGAGGCGTCCCCGTGCGCCAGCGTCTCGACGACTTCCGTCTGCTCCATCGTGGTCAGCGCCAGGCCGCCCAGCTCCCGGCCGAAGGCCATTCGGAACACCCCGGCGTCGCGCAGCATGTCCACCACGTCCGCCGGCAGCCGCCGCGCCTCTTCGATCTCCGCCGACCGCTCCCGCAGCAGCGGCGCCAGCTCCTTCGCACGGGCGAGGAGTTCCGCCGCGGTGGCAGGCACCTCGGCCCCCGGGTTCCGGGTCATGCTCATGTGATCGCCTTTCACTTGGCCCTACTTGACGATGCCGAGGCTCATCCGGAACTTGGGCGGCCGGCCCAGCAGGTAGGCCCCGCCGGATTCGAGGATCAGGTCCGAGGCGGCGACGTGCTGGCACATGGTCGCGGTGTCGCGCATCCAGCGGTCCATCGGCGAGGACCGGTTGATCGACCACGCCTGGAGCAGGTCGTAGAGCCGGTTCACGATCGCCCGCGAGGTGCGGAAGGCGTGCACCCAGGCGAGCGAGGAAGCGGCCCGCTCGGTGGCGGTGAGATCGTCCAGGGTGCCGCCGCCGGCCAGTACGTCCCAGTGCCGCTGTGAGCTGCTGTGGACGCCACTGCGGGCGGCGTTGAACTCCGCCTCGCACTCGGCCAGGGTGACCTGCACGCGGAAGGTGTCCGCCCACGGCGTGTTGGTCATCTTGTCCACCCGGGTGAGCGCGGTCTCCCGGGCGTGGTCCAGGGCGGCCCTGGCCACCCCGAGCGGCACCGCGCACAGGCTGCGCATGAAGGAGTCGGGCTGGGCGATGGGGGTGTCCGTGCGGCCCCGTACCTTGTAGAAGGTGTAGGTGTGTTCCTCGGGCACGAACACGTCGGTGATCGTGTAGTCGCTGCTCCCGCTGCCGCACAGGCCGGTGGTGTCCCAGTTCCCGACGACCTCGACCTCGTGGGCCGGCACCAGGAACTGGCGCGACGCGTGCGCGTTGCTGCCGTCCGGACTCGCCCAGGGCTTGCCGTCCTGGTAGATGAACGCCCCGGAGGTCACCCAGTCGGCATGGGTGATCCCACTGCCGAACGACCACCGGCCGCTCAGCCGGAAGCCGCCCGGAACCCGCTCGGCGTGCCCGGCCGGCGCGATCAGCCCGGCAGTGATCATGTCCAGGCTCGGGAACACCTCCTTGACCACGGCGGGGTCCAGGAAGTTGCTGATCGCCCCGGTCATCGCGCCGATCGCCGCGCACCAGCCGGCCGAGGCGTCCCCGTAGGCCAGTGTCTCCACGACCTCGGCCTGCTGCATCGACGTCAGCTCGGGGCCGCCCCACTCGGGCCCGAAGCACATCCGGAACACTCCGGTGCCGCGCAGCATGTCCACGACGTCCGCAGGGAGTTGCCGGGCCTGCTCGATCTCCGCCGACCGCTCCCGCAGCCGCGGAGCCAGTGCCCTGGCACGCTCCAGGATCTCTGCTGCGGTCGTGGGTGCTTCGGTGCCCGGGTTCCGGGTCGTGCTCATGCGTTCCCCCTCAGGTGATGGTGTGTGCCGGTCATTCGTCCACGTCGAGCAGGCCGGCCGGCATCTCGAACGGTGCGTCCGGATCCGGCGGGCCGATCGGCTCCGCGTCCAGTGCGACGAGCGCGGCCGCCGCGTCCAGCCGCTCCAGGCAGGTCCGGTTGTCGTCGGCCTGGCACACCACGAAGGAGTGGCGTGCCAGGTAGCCGCCCGGGGGCAGACGCAGCGTGGTCCCGGGCTCGGCCATCGGCGCGGCGGCGACCAGGCCCGGAGCCTCGGCCGGTACGGCGACCGACCGCAGCAGGCAGTCCCGCTCCGGGTAGCCGAACCGGATGCCGGCGACGGCCCGCCGGGTCGGCCGGGTGTCCGGCCGCTGCCCGGTGGCCACGTCGAACAGCACCTCGCCGGGCTCGATGCCGGTGGCGGTCCTGCCGAGGAAGGGGATCAGGTCCCCGCCGAGGCGGCCGTTGATCTCGATGATCAGCGGCCCGCGGCCGGTCAGCCGGACCTCGCTGTGCGTGATGCCGTCCTCGATGCCGAGCACCTGGTGCGCCCGGGCGAGGGTGCGCATCAGCCCGGGGTCCGCCATCAGCGGGTCGGCCGCGTCGACGAGGTGCCCGACCTCCTCGAAGTACGGCTGGTCGCTGCTGTGTTTGCGGGCCACGAACATCGGCAGGTACTCGCCCTTGTGCACGGCGCCGTCGATGCTGATCTCCGGCCCGGGCGCGTACCCCTCGACGATGGCGCTCGCCCGGTACGGGCCCGGGTCGACCTCGCTCGCGGACAGGGCGATCCGGAACGCGGCGTCCAGCTCGCTCTCGTCGGCCGCGAACACGACGCCGATGCTGGCGCCCATCGCACGCGGCTTGATCACGACGGGATAGCCGATCCGCGCGGCGGCCGCCCTGGCCTGCTCCACGGTGGTGGTCAGCTCGAACCCCGGCTGGCAGAGGCCCGCCGCGGTGAGTTCGGCCCGGGTGAGCTGCTTGTCCCGGCAGCCGCGTACGCCGGGTACCGACAGCCCCGGCACACCGAACTCGGCAGCGAGGAGCCCGGCGTCCAGGACCAGCGGCTCGTCCCAGCACATCAGGCCGACGATGCGGCGGCGGGCGGCGACTTCGCGGGCCGCCGCGCCCATCGCCTCGGAGTCGAAGACGTTGGCGACGATGATCTCGTCGAAGTACTCGTGCTGCCAGGTGGGGTTGAGGTTGTTGAGCAGCACCATGTCCAGGCCGGCCGCACGGGCCCGGCGGCGGATCGGCGCGACGAGGTACTCCCGGTACACCTTCAGCCCGCTGCCGATGACCAGCAGGCTTCCCTTGTCGGCGGCCATCACGTCGCTCGTCATCACGTCGCTCGTCATCAGGTCGTCGGTCATCACGGCCTCCCGGTTTCGGCAGCGGCCGCGCGGCGGGAGAGCAGGTCGGTGAGGATGTCCTGGGAGCGGTGTGCGAGGACGCTGATGAGGGAGTCGGCGATGCCGTGGGTCTCCTCGTTGACGCCCTGGAGGTAGACGGCTCCCCGTGCCGACTCGCCGAGTTCGACCCGGTGGGCGCGGCTGACCGTGACCTCGCCGATGCCGACCCGGGCCGCCAGCTCCCGTACGAGGGCGGGCTTGCGGGGGTCGTAGCCGGTGCCCAGCAGCACGAGGTCACAGCGCAGCGGCTCGGTCTTGCCGCTCATCCGGTCCCGCAGGTCGAGCACGACGTCCCCGTCCTCGAGCCGGGCGCCCACGACCTCGGTCATCGCCCGCACCTCGGAGCGCTGCGGACCGAGCGCCTTCTGCCGGTAGAGCATCGTGTACAGCTCGTCGAGGAACGGCGGCGCCAGACCGGCGTAGTTCGTCAGCCGCATCTCGTCCAGGACCTGCGCCCGGACCTCTGCGGGGCTGTCGTAGAACTCGTCCACGAACGAGGGGAAGAACCGCTCGTTCACGAACTTGCTCGTCTGGTAGTTCTGCAGGCCGACCGACCGTACGACCATGGTCACGCGGCTCTGCGGCAGGTTCTCGTGCAGCGCGTAGAACATCTCCGCGGCGCTCTGCGCCCCGCCGACCACCACGGCCCGGACCGGCTCGTCCTTCGGGATCTCCCCCATCCGGGTCCGGTACTGGGCGCTGTGGATCAGCCGGTCGGCGGGCAGGCCGGCGAAGACGTCCGGCACCCGCGGGTCGCGGCCTCCGCCGACGACGAGGTCCCGGCAGCGGATCTCGTCCCCGTCCGTCAGCAGCACGCTCCACCCGGAGACGGAACCGTCCGCTGCCACGACCGGGTCGACCTGCGCGGCGCGGACCCCGTACCGGATCCGGACCCGCTGCAGCGAGGAGGCGACCCATTGGAGGTAGTCGGAGAACTCCCACCGGAACGGGTGGAAGGTGCCCAGGTTGATGAACTCGTCCAAGCGCCCCTGCTCGTGCAGGAAGTTGAGGAACGTGAACCTGCTGGACGGGTTGCGCAGCGTCACCAGGTCCTTCAGGAAGGACACCTGGCTGCGCGCCCACGGCATGAGCAGGTCGCGCTGCCATTTGACGTCCGGGCTCTGCTCCAACAGCAGGGTGCCGTCCGCAAGTTCGGCCGAGCCGGATTCCTCGATGGCCACCGCGAGCGCCAGATTCGCCGGACCGGCGCCGATCGCCAGGACACCGACTTCCCGTACCGTCATGCTTCCCCCTCGATGTCGATCCGGACTGCGGCCGCGGCGGCTTCGGCCCGCCGCAGTGCCTCGGTGGAGCTGTCCGCGGTGGCCATGACGATCCCCGCGCGGTCCCAGGAGTGGCGCAGCCCGGTGAACCGGTCGCCCGGCCCGGCGGTGACCGCGACCAGGAACACGCCGTCGACCTGCCGGGCGGCCTCGACGCCGTGCACGGCCGTGACCCGTCCCGCCCCGGTGGCCAGGAACCGTACGGCCGCTCCGCCCTTGGCCCGCCGGGGCAGTTCGGCCGGCGGCTCCTCGCCCTTCATCACCGCGTAGTAGCTGCGCATGAGCTGGACCGGGTAGGCGAGTTGGATGGTGTCGACGATGCCGCCGCCGGCGAGCCGGCCCGCGCATTCCACGAGGTACGGCACACCGTTCGAGACGATCCATTCGCAGTGCACGATCCCGTCGCGGAAGCCGACGGCCCGGACCACGCGCGCCGTCTGTGCGCCGAGCGTCTCCGCGAGGTCCTCGGGGATGTCGGCCGGCACGGTGTGCGCCATCTCCACCGGGTGGGGCCCGGGGAAGAGCTGTTTGCCGGTGACGTTGACGAACAGCGCGCGCCCGTCCCGTACCAGCATCTCGACACTGAACTCGGGCCCCTCGACGTACTGTTCGGCGAGCATGGACAGTTCCATGGGCCGGTCGGGCACGAAGACGCCCTCGTCCTGGACCAGGCAGTCCGCCCATGCCTGCTCGACCTCGGCCGCGTGGTGGATCACCCGGGTGCCCACGGCGGCCTGGCGGTTGGCGGGCTTGAGTACGACGGGGCCGCCAAGGCCGCGCAGGAAGTCCCGTACGCCGGCGGGGCCTTCCACGCGGACACTGGCAGGGTTGGCGATCCCGGCAGCGGCGCTGACCTGCCGCAGCAGGGCCTTGTCGCGGAGGATCTGGGCGGCCCCGAGGCCGGCGCCGGGCAGGCCGTAGCGCTCCGCGAGGCGCGCGGCGAACGGGGTCGCGTACTCGATCGCCGGGACGACCGCGACGGGTGCGAGGTCGGGGTGGGCGTTGTGGAACTCGTCGGCCTTGCCCGCGAGGTGGTACTCCCACTCGATCAGACCGCGGACGAACGCCACCCCGTCGAGCTGCTCGTGCACGTGCCGCTTGCGGACGACGTCGGGCTCCTCGATGTAGATCACCGAGTCGTCCGGCTGGAACTCCCCGATGGCGGCGAGCGTGACGCCGACGAACCCGACGATCAGGACCGGCCCGGAGGCGGCGCCGGGCTGCTGCTGCTCGTTCATGACGTGCCTCCGACGACTTCGGGCGTTCCTTCGGTGCCGGCGTCCGCGTCCTTCGCCGGGGCCGGTTCGGGCGGCTGTTTCACACCGGCCAGGGCGAGCAGCCCGGCCACGGCGGTCACGACGCCGCACAGCAGCCAGAACCCGCCCCCGAGCCTGGTCCAGAGGAAGACGCCGAACAGCGGCGCGAGCGCCGAGGCGGCTCCGCCGACGGCCTGCATGGTGCCGATGTAGCGGGCCTTGACCGCAGCGGGGAACGTCGCCGGGTGGGCGAACATGCTCGGCGCGGCAATCATGATCCCGCAGACGACCAGGACCGCACCGGTGATGGTGAACGCACCGGACCGGGAGGTCAGCCCGTAGACCGCGAGGCCGACGGCCTCCACCAGGTGGCCGGTGATCACCCGCACGTGCTTCGGCAGCCTGCTCAGGTAGGCCGTGATCTTGAGCTCACAGGTGATCAGCACGACGGAGGACACCGTGAGCACGGTGCTGTAGAAGCTGGTCGGATAGTCGTCTTCGGCGAGCTCCAGCGGGAGGGCGATGTGGCCCTGCGCGTAGGTGAGCGAGCCGAGCAGGATGGCGCCCAGGAAGAGCATGTACTTCCGGTCGCGGAGCATCGTGGCGTACGCCGAACGGCCGCCTGCGGCCTGGCCGGACGTCCCGGCTTCGGGTGCGGCTGCGGCCTCGGCTCCCTGCTCCGCCTCCCCTTCCACGGCCTTCTTCGGGAGCAGGGCGAACGCCAGCAGGGCGTAGACGAGCGCCGTCCCGCCGTCGATCCAGAACAGCAGGTCCCAATCGACCAGGATGACCACCGCTGCGATCAGCGGGGCCAGGGCGGCGCCGATGTTCAGCGCGATCCGCATCATCGAGAACGCCATGACCTGGTACCGCTCCGGCATCAGGTCGCTGAGCATCACGGCGGCCGCCGGCCGGTACGCCTGGGTGAACAGGCCTGCGAGCCCGACCACGACCAGCAGCGCCCACAGCATCCCCGGCCCGCTCAGCCAAGAGATCGACGCCACCAGCGGGGCGGAGGCCCCCATGGCCGCCATGATGGTGGCCCGCGGGCCGAACCGGTGGGTGATCTCGGCGCCCAGCATCGTGCCGAAGACCGAACCGATGCTGTACGCGACGAGCGAGAGGCCCGCCACGCTGACCGACGCGCCGCGGTAGGTCAGGTACAGCACGAGGAACGTCTGGACGAACGCGCCGAGTTGGTTGACCAGTACGCCGCCGAGAAGATATCGGACCGGTGTCGGAGTCGCCTTCAGCGCGTCGAACACCCGGACCGGAGCATCCTCCGTCATGCCGCCCCTTCCCTCAAGACATCGACGATGCGGTCCGCGACCAGCGGGGCCGCACTGAATCCGGATCCGCCGCACGCAGCCCGCGACCAGACGGCGGGACCCTCGCGGGCGAGCAGCGCGCCGCCGGTCTCCGCGTCGGCCGCGTAGTGGCAGGCCTTCACCGCGGCCACGGTGTAGCGGTTCAGGCCGGTCAGCGGCGGCGCCGCGGCGAGCCGCTCGGCCCAGGGCCCCTGGTCCTCGGCGGCGCAGTCCGCGGTGGTGTCCACCACCCGGCACACCGCATCGGAGCTGATCTTCAGGAGCGTGCCGTCCCCGGGCGGCACCGCCCAGGCCCGGCCGTCCGCGCCGAGCCCGCCGGCCGCGGGTGCCTGCGCCCACCACCGCGCCGCGTCGGCCGGCGGATGCAGGTAGACCATGGTCTGGCGGTGCAGGACGACCGGCTGCCCGACCAGCTCGCGGGTCCACGGTCCGGCCGCGACCAGGACCAGGTCGGCGCCCAGCCGTTCGCCGTCGGCCAGTTGCACCTTCCCGGAGTCCGTGTCGATCCCGGTCACCGCGGTGTACGGACGCAAGGTCACCGCCGGATGCCCGGCGAGCCGGCGGGCTGCGGCGTGCAGGACCCGTTCCGCGAGCAGCACCCCGCCGTCCACGTCCAGGAGGCCCGCCGAGTCCGGCGGGAACTCCAGGTGCGGCAGCGTCTGCGGTTCCACCGTCCGTACGGAGACCCCCGCCTCGGCGGCCGACGCGGCCAGCGCGGTGAGGCGTTCCCGGGGCCAGGCGGTGACCACTCCGACCCGCCGGTGGAAGCGGGTCCCGAGCAGCGCCTCCAGGTCCTGCCACCGGCGGCGGGCGGCGGTCATCCGCCGGGTGGCGTCCGGATCGTCCGGGCTGAACGTGCGGACGACCCGGTGCTGGTCAAAGGAGCTGGCGTGCGGGTTGGGGATCGGACCCCTGTCCAGCACGGCCACGGGGTGGCCGGCCAGCGCGCACTCCACGGCGGTCAGCAGCCCGGTGACGCCCGCTCCCACGACCACGACCGCCGCCGCGCTCACCGTCCCGGCTCCGCCAGGAGCGGCAGCCGTACGGGCGTGAACTCCGTGGCGTGCGGCTCGGGGGGGATCGCACGGTCGGGGAGGCCCGCCTCGGCCAGGTCGATCAGCAGCGGCGCAGCGCAGCGCAGGAAGACGTCGACCTCGTGGCAGAAGTCACCGGCATCGGCCGGGCCCACCTCCCACCGGTCGAGCCGTGCCAGCTGCTCGGACAGCGTGAAGGCGGCCGAGGTCAGGCTGAAGCGGCGGACGTCGTAGGCGGCGGCGAAGCGCTCCAGGAGGCGCGCGGCCGCCTCCCGCGACCGCCCGGACACCGGCAACGGCCCCTGGCCGGCCCAGCTGCCGGCCTTGCCCGCGACCCGGTTCCACGGCTGGACGAGCCGTTCGCCGGCCACCCGGGCCAAGGCCTCGCGCGTGAAGTTGGTGCGCTGGAAGTCGGGGCTGGTCGCGGCGAGGTAGAAGCGGATGACGTCCCTGGGCACCTCGGCGGCCAGCTCCCGGCCCGACACGACATGGCCGCGGCTGGTGGAGAACTTGTCGTGGTCCAGCTCGTAGAACTCGTTGGTGACGAAGTGCTCGGGCAGGGTGTAGCCGCCCAGCGCCTCCAGCATGGCCGCCCCGACGACCGCGAAGGCGAAACCGGCGTCCGACCCGAAGAAGTAGACGACCTTGTTGCCGGTCTCGGAGAACCACAACTCGTCGTCGGCGGCGAGCACTTCGCCGCGCTCCTCGGCGGCGAGCGCGGTGCAGTGCATGCTCCACGCGATGGTCTCGGCATCCGCGTAGATCACCTGGTCCGCGACCTCCGGGAAGGGTGCGGGGATGCCCCAGGCGATGGGGAGGGTCACGGGATAGTCCGGGAGCGGCCGGGCGAGGATCTCCTCGATCATCTGCGCCAGGCGCGGGCGCATCGTCGCGCTCTGCCGGGCGAAGTAGGCGACGAGCGCCTCTCGGTGCTCCTCGAGCGGCAGCACCAGGACCTGCTGCTCGCGCAGTTCCACCGGGTCGTCGGGGTGCAGGGTGGAGCGCGGGTCGATCAGGTCGCCGGACGCGATCCAGTGCCCGCAGTTCTCGCAGAGGCCGGCGCACCCGTCGGCGAGGCACACCGGACAGCCGCCGCGTACGTAGGCGTCGGTGAGGTACTCGCCGGTGCGCGGCGCGTAGGGGAACCTGAGGCCCCGCAGCCGGAGTGCGCCGCTGCTGTGCAGGCGCTCGAAGAAGGTGCGGACGGTTTTGACGTACCGGTCGCCGAACCGGACGAACCCGTCCGGCCGGATGCCCATGGCCGCGAGGGTCTGCTCCACCTGGCCCGCCGACCGGACGCGCAGTTCTTCGGGGGGTACGCCCAGCCTGCTGGCGGTGGTCACGATGTAGTTCTGCGTGAAGTGCACGCCCGTGCCGAACAGCACGTCGTGGCCCGCGGCGCGTGCGTACCTCGCGCAGACGTCGGCGGCCAGGAACGGGCCGGCCAGATGGCCCAGGTGCAGATCGCCGTTCGCGGTCGGGCCTGGGGCGATCACCAGTGTCCGCTGCATCAGACGCTCCTCGATTCGGCGCCGGCGCGGCGGGAGAGCAGGTCGGTGAGGATGTCCTGGGAGCGGTGGGCGAGGACGCTGATGAGGGAGTCGGCGATGCCGTGGGTCTCCTCGTTGACGCCCTGGAGGTAGACGGCTCCCCGTGCCGACTCGCCGAGTTCGACCCGGTGGGCGCGGCTGACCGTGACCTCGCCGATGCCGACCCGGGCCGCCAGCTCCCGTACGAGGGCGGGCTTGCGGGGGTCGTAGCCGGTGCCCAGCAGCACGAGGTCACAGCGCAGCGGCTCGGTCTTGCCGCTCATCCGGTCCCGCAGGTCGAGCACGACGTCCCCGTCCTCGAGCCGGGCGCCCACGACCTCGGTCATCGCCCGCACCTCGGAACGCTGCGGACCGAGCGCCTTCTGCCGGTAGAGCATCGTGTACAGCTCGTCGAGGAACGGCGGCGCCAGACCGGCGTAATTCGTGAAGCGCATTTCGTCCAGCAGCTGCGCCCTGACCTCCGCCGGACTTTCGTAGAACTCGTCCACGAAGGAAGGGAAGAACAACTCGTTCACGAATTTGCTGGTCTGGTACGTCTGCAGGCCGATCGACCGTACCAGCATTGTCACTTGACTCTGCGGCAGGTTTTCGTGCAGCGCGTAGAACATTTCCGCGGCGCTCTGCGCCCCGCCGACCACCACGGCCCGGACCGGCTCGTCCCGGGGAATCTTCGCAATCCGCGTCCGGTACTGCGCACTGTGAATCAGCCGGTCGTGCGGTAGTCCGGAGAACACCTCCGGTACGCGCGGGTCGCGGCCTCCGCCGACGACGAGGTCCCGGCAGCGGATCTCGTCCCCGTCCGTCAGCAGCACGCTCCACCCGGAGACGGAGCCGTCCGGCCCGCACACCGGATCCACCTGCGCCGCCCGCGCCCCGTAGCGGATCTCCACCCGCTCCAGCGACTTCGCGACCCACTGCAGGTAGTCCGAGAACTCCCACCGGAACGGGTGGAACGTTCCCAGGTTCACGAACTCGTCCAACCGCCCCTGTTCGTGCAGGAAATTGAGGAACGTGAACCTGCTCGACGGATTGCGGAGCGTCACCAGGTCCTTCAGGAAGGACACCTGGCTGCGCGCCCACGGCATCAGCAGATCACGTTGCCATGTGACGTCCGGACTCTGCTCCAACAGCAGGGTCCCGTCCGCCAATTCGGCCGAACCCGACTCCTCGATGGCCACCGCCAGGGCCAGATTCGCCGGACCCGCGCCGATCGCCAGAACACCGACCTCCCGAACAGTCACACTTCCCCCTCGATCGCAGTGATCCCAGTCGCGGACAGGCAGTAGCGAGGCTAGATTTCTGCCGTTCCCGAGAGATAGGGGAACTTCTCCCGTCGACTGGGGAATCTGGGAGGGGAAAGACGGGTCCCGTCAAACGGGAGCGGCGGCCTGCAGGGCGTCCAGCCGCCGCAGGCCGGCCCGCCGTTGGACGACGGCCAGCCCCGCGACCGCCGCCCCGAGCGCCAGCCAGCCCGTCGGCCCGGCCGCCATCACCGCGCCGGTCAGCAGCAGCGGCCCGGCGGACTTCTGGATGGACTGGGACATGCCCGCCACCCCCAGGTACGAGGCCCTCGCCTCCTGCGGAGCGAGGGAGACGGCCAGCTCCCAGGAGCTCACCGAGCGGATCAGCTCGGCCGCGGTGACCAGCACGGCCGCGGCCAGCAGGGTGACCGAGGCGGCCCAGGCCCCGTGTTCGGGGGTGAGGGCCAGGAGCGTGCAGCACGCGAGCGTCGTCAGTCCGTACAGGCCGACCGCCCGGGCGGCCTGGCGCGGCAGCCGGACCCGCGCCGACACGGTCAGCTGCAGGGCCACGACGAGGACGGTGTTGACGAAGAGGAAGGCGGGCACCACGGCGTGCGGTGCGTCGGTGTGGTCGACCAGCCACAGCGGCAGCCCGACGCCCAGGATCGAGTCGTCCAGGCACATCGGGATGTCCAGCAGGACGAACCTGAGGTAGCCGCGGTCCCGCCACGGGTTCGCTGCGGCCGTCGGGCCCGTCGCGGCCGCGTCCCCGGTCCCGCCGGCCACCCGGGCACTCCGGTGGCCGGGGCGGTGGCCGTGCCCGTCCTGCTCCCGCGTGCGCCACACCAGCGCCGCGGCCGCGAGGAACGACAGCGCGTTGCCGAGGATGAGGGCGTGGTACGCCTCGCGGGTGCCCACGGCCAGACCGATGGCGGCGATGCCCGCGCCGAGCGCGTAGCCGGCGTTCGCCGCGCTGCGCGAGAGCGCCTGGTACGTGGCGCGCTGCTCGCCCGCCGCCCGCGTGGCGAAGAGCATCTCCAGCATCTTGGACGCGCGCTCGCCGAGGGAGGTGACGGCGACCACGAGCAGCAGTACCTCGAAGCGGGTGATCACGAGCATCGCGCAGACCGTCCCGAGGCGCAGCAGGTGACTGCCGATCAGCAGCGTGCGTACGGGGAAGCGGTCGGCCAGGTGGCCGGCCAGCGGGGACCCGGCGATGCCCGCCACGCCTGCGGCGCCCAGCAGCAGGCCCAGCTGGCGGGCGTCCAGTCCGACCACGAAGGTGAAGAAGAGGACGCAGGACGCGGCCCAGACCCCGGTCCCGGTGCGGTCCAGCAGCTGGGCGAACAGCATGATGCGGGCGTCCCGGCCGCCGGGCGGGCGGCGCAACTGCGCCAGCAGCCCGGCTCCGTCCCGCCGGTCCTGCCGGTTCCCCGCACCGCGCCGCCAGATCATCCCGGGCCTCCGCATCCCCCGCCGAAGTATCTCGATATCGAGATACTTCGTGGTAGCCTGCCCGAGGTTAATCTTGACGTCAAGATAATTCTTGCGGTGATCGACCGCGGGCGACCTCCTGCCGCCGGCCCGGCGATACGCTGATCGGCAGGGGCTGTCGAGGAGGAAACCGTGACCGAGCGCAAGCCACCGGGCGTCAGTTTCGAGTCCTGGGTGGACCGGCAGATCAGGGAGGCCGCCGAGCGCGGCGAGTTCGAGAAACTGCCCGGCTACGGCAAGCCGCTGGCCTCGATCGACGCCCCGTACGACGAGCTGTGGTGGATCCGGGACAAGATGCACCGCGAGGGGTTCGCCGCCCTGCCGCCGGCGCTCGCCCTGCGCAAAGAGGCCGAGGACGCCCTGGAGGCGGCCCGGACGGCGCCCTCGGAGCGCCGGGTGCGGGCCGTCCTCGCCGAGATCAACGAGAAGATCCGCGCAGCCCTGCGCAGGCCGCCGCCGGGGCCGCCCCTCCAGCTCACCGAATTCGACGTCGACGAGGTGCTCAAAACCTGGCGGGAGAGCCGCACCGACTGACGGCGCGCCCGGACGGCACTCGCGGCTCTCACGGCTGCGGACCACCGACAGTGCTACAAATGGTTCGTGACCCATCCTTGCAACCCGTGCCGGGGACGTCGGTGCGGTCACTGAGCAAAAAGCGCCCGCGCAGCGTCGCCCGACAGGTATTCGTCCTCCAGGTGGCGATCGTGGTGCTGCTCGCTGCCGGTGCGGTACTGGCGCTCGTCCTCCAGTCGCGGCACGACGTCGACCGCGAGGCCCGCTCCCGCTCGGTGGCGGTCGCGCAGACGTTCGCGCACGGTCTCGGGCTCCGCGAGGCGCTCCGTTCCCCCGATCCCTCCAAGATCCTCCAGCCGCTCACCGAGGTGACGCGCAGGGACGCCGGAGTGGACTTCATCGTCGTGATGAACGACCAGGGGATCCGCTACACCCATCCGCTCCCCGACCGGATCGGCAAACAGTTCGTGGGCACCATCGCGCCCTCACTGGCAGGCCAGGTGTACACCGAGAGCGTGAAGGGCCCCCTGGGCCAGGAGATCCAGGCCGTGGTCCCCGTCTTCGTCGATCCCTACAAGGACGGCGGCCCCGTCGTGGCGCTGGTGTCGGCAGGCCTCACGGTGAAGAACGTCACCGGTTTGGCCGGCCGGCAACTCCCCGTCATCCTCGGCACCAGCGCGGCGGCCCTCGCCCTGGCCACCGCGGGCGCGGCCCTGATCAGCCGGCGCCTGAACCGGCAGACCCGCGGGCTCGGCCCGCTCGAGATGACCCGCATGTACGAGCACCATGACGCGGTGCTGCACTCCGTACGCGAGGGGGTGCTGATCACCGACGGCGGCGGCCGCCTCCTCCTCGCCAACGACGAGGCGAAACGGCTGCTGCGGCTCCCGCCCGACGCGGAGGGCCAGCACATCCGGGAGCTGTCCGGGCTCGACCGGAAGATGGCCGACCTCCTGCTGTCCGGCCGGGTGGCCACCGACGAGGTGCACGAGGCCGGGGACCGGCTGCTGGTCGTCAACCAGCGCCCGACCCGGCCCCGCGGCAGGCCCGAGGGCATGGCCGTCACCATCCGGGACTCCACCGAGATGCAGGTGCTCAGCACCCGGGCCGAGGCGGCCCGCAAACGGCTCAGGCTGCTGTACGACGCGGGCGTGGGCGTCGGCACCACGATGGACGTGCAGCGCACGGCCCAGGAGCTCGCGGACGTCGCCGTGCCCCGGTTCGCGGACTTCGTGACCGTCGACCTGGCGGAGCCCGTACTCCTGGGCGACGAGCCCACCGCCGTCACCGCCGACCTGCGCCGCACCGGGGTCAGCGGCATCCGGGACGACGTCCCGCTCTACCCGAAGGGCCGGCTGATCGACTTCCTGCCCTCGACGCCGCAAGCACGCGGGCTCAACAGCGGCCGGGCCGAGCTGGTGAGCGATCTTGCGGACGCGCCGGGCTGGCAGGCCCAGGACCCGCCCCGGGCGCAGGCCATCATCGACTACGGCGTCCGCTCCCTGATCACGGCGCCCCTCAAGGCCCGCGGGGTCGCCCTCGGCGTGGTCAACTTCTGGCGGGCGGAGAAGGAGCCGTTCGACGAGGAGGACGTCTCGCTGGCGGAGGAACTCGTCGCCCGGGCCGGGGTCACCATCGACAACGCGCGCCGCTACACCCGCGAGCACGCCCTGGCCGTGACCCTCCAGCGCAGCCTCCTGCCGCGCGATCTGCCCGAGCAGAGCGCCGTGGAGGTCGCGCACTACTACCTGCCCGCGCAGTCCGGGGTGGGCGGCGACTGGTTCGACGTGATCCCGCTCCCGGGCAGCCGTGTCGC
The DNA here is from genome assembly GCF_041200175.1 of Streptomyces sp. R33. Lineage (NCBI taxonomy): Bacteria > Bacillati > Actinomycetota > Actinomycetes > Kitasatosporales > Streptomycetaceae > Streptomyces > Streptomyces sp. R33. Next base: position 1,418,981 of record NZ_CP165727.1, read on the forward strand.
CCTCGTCGTCGGCGACGTCGTCGGGCACGGGCTGCACGCCGCCGCCGCCATGGGCCGGCTGCGTACGGCCGTACTGAACTTCTCGTCCCTGGACCTGCCGCCCGACGAACTCCTCGCCCGCCTCGACGACCTCGTCCAGTACATCGACCAGAGCGTGGACGGCGGCGGCGGCGAGGGCGGCCTGATCGGCGCGACCTGCCTGTACGCCGTGTACGACGCGGTGACCCAGCACTGCACGGTGGCCCGGGCCGGCCACATGCCGCCGGCGGTGGTGCGCCCGGACGGCACGGTGGAGATCCCGGAGCTGCCCGCGGGGGCGCCGCTGGGGCTCGGAGGGTTCCCCTTCGAGTCGGCGGAGCTGGACCTGAGCGAGGGCAGCCAGCTGGTGCTGTACACCGACGGGCTGATCGAGGAGCGCACCCGCGACATCGACGAGGGCCTCGCGCTGCTCCGTTCGGCCCTGGCCCACGCCGACCGCAGGCCCGAGGAGACCTGCCGGGCGGTCCTCGCGGAGCTGCTGCCGGTGCGCCCGCGCGACGACGTGGCCCTGCTGGTCGCGCGGACGTCGGCGCTGCCGGCGGACCGCATCGCCGAATGGGACGTGCCGTTCGAGCCGAGCGCGGTCGGGGCGATGCGGGCCGTCGCCGTGGCGAAGCTGGAGGAATGGGGCCTGTCGGAGCTCGCCTTCGGGACGGAGCTGGTGCTGAGCGAGCTCATCACCAACGCGATCCGGCACGGCGCCGAACCGGTCCGCGTACGGCTCCTGCACGACCGGATGCTGACCTGCGAGGTCTTCGACGGCAGCAGCAGCTCGCCGCGGCTGCACTACGCGAAGACCACGGACGAGGGCGGCCGCGGCCTCTTCCTGGTGGCCCAGATCAGCCGCCGCTGGGGCGCCAGGTACACCCCGGAGGGCAAGGTCATCTGGTCCGAGCAGCCCCTGCCCGAACCCGAGGAGACCTGACCCCCGGCCGGTTCTCGGGCGGTCCGCGAGGTGCGTGCCTCAGCGGATCCGGCGCACCCGCTGGGTGGTGAGCTCGTACCGGGCGCCGACCACGGCCAGCTTCCCGGCCGTGACCCGGGCGGCCAGATCGGGTTCCGCCGCCAGCCGGGAGCGTACGAGCCGTACGTTCTCGGTGACCGCCGCATCGACTCGGGCCTCCCGGCGCAGGCTGCGGTCGACGGCCGGACGGATCTGCTGGGCCAGGTAACGCAGGTGTCCGGGCAGTTGCTCCAGTCCCTCGGCGGCGCGGACCGCGGCGGTCACGGCCCCGCAGGACTGGTGCCCGAGCACCACGACCAGCGGGATCGCCAGCTCCACGACCCCGAACGCGATGCTTCCGAGCACCGCGTCGTCGAGGACCTCGCCGGCCGACCGTACGGTCATCAGATCGCCGAGCCCCTGGTCGAAGACCAGCTCCGGCGGGACGCGGGAGTCCACGCAGCCCAGGATGACGGCGAACGGGTGCTGTCCCCCGACCAGCGCCTGCCGTACGGTCCGGGTGGCGTCGGGATGGGCCTCGTGGAACGTCCGCCAGCGGACGTTGCCTGCCGACAGCTCGCGCAGCGCCGCCTCGGGCGTGGCGGGCCGCGGGCCGTGCAGACCGGTACGGGTGCTGCGCGCCGTGGAGCCGGCCCCGGACGCCAGCCCGGCGCACAGGGCCACGGCACCGGTCAGGGCGCCCCGCACGAGGCCGCGCCGCCCGGGAATGCCCTCGGCCCGGTGACGCTCAGCAAGGACGCTCATGCGGGCCCAAGGTAGGGCCCTGCAGGGCCGGGGCCCGGAGGCAGGCCCGCCCTTGGGGAACTCTTGGGCAAACAGCGGGGCCGTTTCGCCCACGGGCCGTTCACCGGGGCCCGGCGGGCTGCTGGCCGCGGTCGAAGTACGCCACCAGGTCCGGGTCGAGCGGCGGTACCCGGCGGGGCGTGCCGCCGGCGCGTAGGGATTCGGTCGCCAGGCAGCCCACCGCGACCGCCATACGGGCCGCGACCGGCGAGGTGTCCGTGGCTCCCCCGTGGCGTACGAAGCGCAGGAACTCGTCGATCAGGAGCGGATCGGCGCCGCCGTGCCCGCCCGCGGCCGCCGCGTCCGGGACGGTGTGGGAGGCGTCCGGCTCGGCCCGGTACCCGGAGCGCCGGGCGTTCCACACCCGGACCTCGCCGCCGGGGCCGTCGCCGAAGTTCTCCAGGCGCCCGGCATCCCCGATGACGGTGTAGTTGCGCCAGTAGTCGGGGCTGAAATGGCACTGCTGGTAGGCGGCGAGCACGCCGTTGGCGAGGCGGAGGTTGAGCAGCGAGACGTCTTCGACGTCGATGACCGGGTTGAGGCCGCGCTGGGTGTGCGGGGGCCAGTGGCCGTCTTCCGTGTACCAGTCCTCGCCCTTGGGCTCGCCGGGCGCGCGGCGGTGCGGGTTGTCCCCGTAGACCATCAGGTCGCCCATCGCCTGGACGTCGTCGGTGTAGGCGCCGGCCAGCCAGTGCAGGACGTCGATGTCGTGCGCGGCCTTCTGGAGCAGCAGGCCGGTGGTGTACCGGCGCTCGGCGTGCCAGTCCTTGAAGTACCAGTCGCCGCCGTAGCCCACGAAGTGCCGGACCCAGACCGTCCTGACCCGGCCGATCTCGCCGGCCGCGATCAACGCGCGCATCGTCCGCACCACGGGCATGTGCCGCATGTTGTGCCCGACGTACAGGCGGGTGCCCGTCTCGCGGGCGGTGCGCAGGATCTCGTCGCAGCGGTCCACCGAGATGTCGAGCGGCTTCTCGACGAATACGGGCTTGCGGGCGACGAGTGCCTGGCGGGCCAGGTCGGCGTGGGTGTGGTCGGGGGTCAGCACGAGGACGGCGTCGACCTCGGGGTCGTCGATCACCGCCCGGTGGTCGGCGGTGACGTACGCGCCCGGGAAGGCCGCGGCGGCATCCGCCCGGGCCCGCGGATCGGGGTCCGCGACGGCGGTGACCGCCGACCCGCGGCCGGGCCGGTGCGCCGTGCGCGCGATGCTGCCGCGCAGCCCGAATCCGAGGACGCCGATACGAAGGTCAGTCATGGCCGACTCCCTTCCCGTCCCGGCCGCGTTCATCCGCCCGGCGGAGCACCGGATGCCGCCCGTGCCCCGCCGGGGCAGGCTGTGGGCAAGGCCAGCCACCCCCGCACAGACGAGGACCGCGCCATGTCCCACAGCCGGCGTATCGGCGTCATCACCGCGGCCGCAGCAATTCTGCTGACCGCCACCGCCTGCTCGGGCCTGGGCCGGAGCACCGTCGGCATGCTCACCTTCCGCGGCCACGACTCGCCGGTCGAGCTGAGCTACTCCAACACGTCGGTGAACGGATGCCACAAGATCGCCCTCCCGAAGGGCGCCACCCACGTCGAGAACAACACCCTCGTCGACGTCGTCCTGTACCGGACGGAGGACTGCAAGAAGCTCGACGGCGGCGACGGCATCTACGTGGCCACCACGCTCTCGAACGTGACGGCCCCGGTCAGCCTCCCCTGGCGCAGCTTCAGCGTCATCCACTGACCCGCGCGGCCGTCACGGCGTCAGGGCTGCGACCGTGGGTGCCACCGTCCCGAAGAGGTCGGCGATCGTGGTGAGGCTCGCCGACTGGAGGGCGGCCGCCGGGATCGGCTTGCCGTCGGGCGCCGTGAGCGTGCGCGTCGCGGTGGCCTCGGCCACGACGGTCGGGCGGAAGCCCAGGTTGAAGGCGCCCTGGGCCGTGAAGGTGATGCACATGTGGGTCATGAACCCGGCGATCACCAGGTCCGGTCCGGCGCCGAGCTCCCGCAGGGTCTTCTCCAGCTCGGTGGCGTGGAAGGCGTTCGGGACCTGCTTGACCACGACCGGTTCCCCGTCGAGCGGCGCGACCTCGGCGCTGATGGCACCGATCTCGGCCCGGATGTCGTACGGGGTCCCCTCGCCGCCGTCGTTGACGACGTGTACGACCGGCGCGCCGGCGGCCCGGGCCGCGGCCAGCAGGCGCGCGCCCGCCGCCAGGGCCTGCTGCGCGCCTTCCAGGGCCATCACACCGGACCGGTAGGTGTTCTGGAAGTCGACCATGATCAGGGTGGACTCGGCCAGGCGGGGCAGCGTGCCCGGGAGGCCGAAGACATCGCGCAGGGTGGCGGACGCGGTGGATGCAGACATGGGTGAACCGTCCTTCGGATCGGAAACGGGCACGGCGAAGCCGCGGCCCCGGCGCGGGTTGCGCCGGGCAAGGGATGGGTGGAAACGGTCAGTTGGCGGTGCGGAAACGGCGGCGGTACGCGGCCGGGGTCGTGGCGATCTGCTTGCGGAAGGCGCGGTGCAGGGTCTCCACCGAGCCCAGGCCGGCGGCCGCGGCGACCTGTTCCAGGGGCTGGTCGGTGGTCTCGAGCAGCCGGCGGGCGCCTTCCACCCGTACCGCCTCCACGTAGGCGGCGGGGCTGGTGCCCAGCTCCTTGCGGAAGATCCGGGCGAAATGGCGCTCGCTCACGGACATCCGGGCCGCGAGGGCGGCCGCGGAGAGGTCCTCGCCGAGGTGTTCGGTGATGAAGACCCGCAGTGCGTCGATGTCCCTGCGGGAGGCGGCCGGGCGGCTGAGCGGAACGCTGAACTGGCTCTGGCCGCCCTGCCTCTTGAGGTACATCACCAGCTGCCGGGCGACCACGAGGGCGAGTTCCTCCCCGTGGTCCTCGGCCACCAGGGCCAGCGTCAGGTCCATGCAGGCGCTGATCCCGGCCCCGGTCCACACCCGGCCCGACCGGACGAAGATCGGGTCCGGATCGACCTCGACCTGCGGGTGGTCGGCTGCCAGCTGGGCGGCGGTGGACCAGTGGGTGGTGGCCCTGCGCCCGTCCAGCAGGCCGGCCGAGGCCAGCAGGTGCGCGCCGACGCACACCGACGCCACGCGCCGGGCGTGCGGGGCGGTGGCGGCGATCCACCGGACCACCTCGTCGTCGACGCGGGCGACCGGGCCGTCCTCCCCCGGCTCGACGGCGCCGGGCACCACGAGGGTGTCCACGGCGGCGCCGACCTCGGCGAAGGAGAGATCGGTGACCAGCCGGACGCCGGCCGACGTGGTGACGTGTCCGCCGTCCGGGCCCGCCAGGCGTACGTCGTACAGCCTGCGCCCCGCCTCCCGGCTCGCCAGGGCGAAGACCTCGGCGGGGCCGGTGACGTCGAGCAGGTCGACATCGGGGAAGACCGCGATCACGACGCGGTGGGGCGTGGACATGCGTCCATCCTGGCCGCGCGGCCTCATGTCCGCAATGACGCTTGTCTGTCACATCCGGACAGCAGGGGCGCCGACTGGAGCATGCCCCGTGCGGCGCGGATGATGGAGGGGCACGAGGTCCGGGGGCTCACGACGCCGGACACGGGACGGTGACGCAATCATGTCCGCGAACGATTCTCCCTATCGCTCGGTCAGGGTGAGCGCCGACCTGGACAGCCCGCTGTCGCGCTGGCTGTGGCTGGTCAAGTGGATCCTGGCGATCCCGCACTACATCGTGCTGCTGTTCCTGTGGATCGTCTTCGTCCTGGTCAGCGTGATCGCCTTCTTCGCGATCCTGTTCACCGGGCGCTACCCGCGCGGACTGTTCGACTTCAACGTCGGCGTGCTCCGCTGGTCGTGGCGGGTCTCGTACTACGCGTACGGGGCCCTCGCCACCGACCGGTACCCGCCTTTCAGCCTCGGCCCCGAGCCCGGCTATCCGGCGCGCCTCGAGATCGCCTACCCGGAGCACCTGTCGCGGCCGCTGGTCCTGGTGAAGTGGTGGCTCTTCGCGATCCCCCACTACCTGGTCATCGCCTTCTTCACCGGCGGCATGCGTCACGGCTGGTGCGGCGGTGGCGGTCTGATCACGCTGCTGGCGATCATCGCGGCCGTGGTGCTCGCCTTCACCGCCAAGTACCCGCGCGACGTCTTCGACCTGATCGTGGGACTGCACCGGTGGGTGCTGCGCGTCGCCGCGTACGCCGCGCTCATGACGGACGAGTACCCGCCGTTCCGGCTCGACCAGGGCGGCGACGACCCGGCACCCGCGCCGGCCGCGACCCCGGCCCCGGCCGCTCCACCCGCCCCTCACTGGACCTGAACCGGCCGAACCGGATCCGCCGCCCGCCGGAACCGGAAGGGGCCCGCGTCCGACCAACTCCGAGTGCCGGGAACCCCCGGCACCGGACGACGGGAGGGCGACGGATGGGCGGGCTGGACGTACGCATGCGGGGGGTCGCCTGCCGCCACGGCCGGGTCGAGGCGGTCGCCGACGTGGATCTGGAGATCGCGGCGGGCGAGCGCGTCGCGCTGACCGGCACCAACGGCTCGGGCAAGACCACGCTGCTGCGTGCGGTCCTGGGGCTGCACCGCCAGGTGTCCGGGAGCATCCTGGTCGGCGGCCGGGGCACCGGTTCGGCCGCCGAGTGGGCCTGGCGGCGGCGGTCCTGCGCCTGGATCCCGCAGAAGCCGGCGACCGGCCGGTTCCCGCTGCTCGGCGACGAACTGCTGGCCAGCGGCGGCGCACCGGCCGAGGCCGCCGAAGCGGCACGGAAACTGGGGGTCGGCGCGCTGCTCGGACGGCCGCTGCACACGCTGTCCGGCGGCCAGCTGCAGCGCATGTACCTGGCCCGGGCGATCGGCTCGGTGGCCGCGGGAGCCGAGGTGCTGCTGGCCGACGAGCCGACCGCCGCACTGGATTTCGGCGGCCAGGAGGAGGCGGCCGAGGTACTGGCCGGGCTGCCGGTGACCCTCGTCGTCGTGACGCACGACCGGGCGCTCGCGGAGCGCTGTGACCGCGTGCTGGAGATGGCCGCGGGCCGGCTGCGGGAGATCGGGTGATCCTCGCGACCGCAGGTCTCGGCGAACTGCTCCAGCTGGTCCCCGTACAGCGGGCCGGCTTCGCCCTGCTGCTGGCGGCGGTCGGACTGCCGGTGATCGGGGTGGTCGTCGTCGGCCTCGACATCATGCCGGTGCGCTTCGCGATGATGCACGTCGCCCTGCTGGGGATCGCGGTCGGGCTGCTGACCGGGCTCGACCCGATGCTCTGCGCGCTGGTGGCCTGCGCCCTGGCCGGTGCGGGGGTGGCCCCGCTGGCCCGTACCCCGGACGGGCTGTCCGGGGCCATGGGCCTGCTGATGAGCCTGGCCATCGCCGCCGCGCTGCTCGTCCTGGCCGTGTCGGGGGTCAACGCCTCCGGTGCGTTCGCGCTGCTGTGGGGCTCGATCCTGTCCGTGGGCACCGCCGATCTCGTGGTGCTCGGTGCGCTCGCGGTCCTCGTACCGGGCCTGTTCTGGTGGCGGCGGCGCGATGTGGCGCTGCTGCTGTACGACCGTGAGCTCGCCCAGTGTTCCGGCGTCCCGGTCGGGGCGCTGACCGTGGTGCTGCTGGTCCTGGTCGCGGTGGCGGTCGCCGGGGCGATCAAGCTCACCGGCGCACTGCTGGTCGACGCCCTGACCCTGCTCCCGGCGCTCGCCGCCCGCCGCCTGGGCACCTCGCTGCGGTCCATCACCCTCTGGGCGGTCGGCATCGGCGTGGTCGTGAACCTGACCGGTTTCCTGCTCGCCCTGCGCCTCGACTGGCCCCCGGGGCCGGTCCTCGTCCTCACCGCGGGGGCGCTCGTCCTCGCGGTCCATCTCGTTCCCGAACGGAGCATCAGCTCATGGCGCGCACCCGCGTCCGACTCGCTTCCCTCCTCGCACTGAGCGCGGCACTGGCCCTCGTCACCGGCTGCGGCAACGGCAACACCGCCTCGAAGGACGGCCCGCCCGGCGGGAAACCGGTCGTCGTCGTCACCACCACCTGGGAGGGCGCCTTCGCCAAAGCCGCCGGAGCCGAGGACGTCAAGGTGATCGTGCCCCAGTCGGTGCACCACGCCCCGGACTACGATCCCAAGCCCTCCGACCTCGCCGCCGTCGGCAAGGCCGACTTCGTCCTCTACGCCCCCTTCGAGCCCTACGCGGCCAAGATCAAGGAGGCCGCCGGCTCGAAGGCCGAGCTGGTCGAGGTGAACCTCGACAACGACGCCGACAAGGTCAAGGCCGAAGTGGCCAGGCTGGGCAAGCTGTTCGGCACCGAGGCGGCCGCCGCGCGGTGGACGGCGTCGTTCGACACCGAGTACGCGAAGCTGTCGAAGGACGTCCAGGGTTCCTGGCCCGGCGGGAAGAGCCCGGCGGTGGTGACCCAGGCGTTCACCGGCTGGTCCGCGAGGCTGGCCGGTGCCGCCCCGGTCGGCACGTACGGTCCCGAGGCGGTCACCCCGGCGCAGCTCGCCGAGCTCTCGGGGAAGAAGCCGGCCCTGGTCCTGGACAACGCCCACATGTCCACCGGGACCGTCCTGCCCGACTCGGGGGCCCGACAGGTCGAGATCGTCAACTATCCGGGCACGGACCTCGATCTGCTGCCGGTCTACCGCAACGCGGCGGCCGAGCTGAAGAAGGCCATGGGCGGCTCCTGACCCGGCATGCGAAAGGGCGGGGAGCAACGACCGTGCTCCCCGCCCTTCCTGCGTTTACGGGCACCCGGCCGCAGGCGGTGTCCACACCGTGCCGCGTGCCTCGTACTCGAGCATGGCCTCCACACCCGTCGCCGCGTCGGCGCCGAGCTCCCGGCGTACGAGCCACAGGGCGAGCTCCAGGCCGGAGGTGATGCCGCCGGCGGTGACCAGGTCGCCGTCGTCCACCACACGGGCGTTCTTCAGCAGGCCGCCCTGCTTCTCGAGGTCGGGGCGCGCCTTGTGGTGGGTGGTGCAGGGGCGGTTCCCGGTCAGGCCGGCGGCGGCCAGCAGCATGGCGCCCGTGCAGACGGCGCTGACGGTGAGGCCGGGGCGTACTGCTGCGGCCAGGTTCCGGGGAAGCGTGCCGCCCCGGATCTCGGCCCATACGCCGGGGCCGTCCTGGCGCCCGTAACCGCCGCCCGGTACGAGGAGGATGTCCGCCGAGCGCGGGGCCCAGGCGTGCTCGACCTCGACCCGGGTCCCGTAGGCGGCGGTCACGACTCCCGGGCCGGTGGTGGTGACGTAGCGGACGTCGACCGCGCGGTCCGTGAAGAAGCGGGCGGCGGAGAAGACCTCGTAGGGGGCGGCGAAGTCGAGCTCCTCCACTCCGTCGTACATGACGACGTGCACGCGCAGCGGTCCCGCCGCCTTCGCGGCGGATCGCGGGGGCGCTGCGGCGGCCTGCGCCGTGGCGGTGCCCGCCATCGTGGCCGCGGCGCCGATCGCGGTCGAGGCTCGGAGGAGGTTCCTGCGGTTCATCCGACGGTCCTGTCCTGTCCTGTCCTGTCCTGTGCTGTTCTGTTCTGTCGTGCGCTGCGCCGTGCCGTGCTGCATCGGTTCGGTCAGCCCGCGTGGGCGAGCGGAGGTGCGAGGGCCGCCTGCTGCCCCAGCCGCTCGCGCAGGGCGGCGCGGTCGGGCTTGCCGGCCGGGGTGAGCGGAAGTTCTGCCAGTACCAGCAGCCGCTCGGGGTGCTTGCGCTGTTCGAGCCCCCGCCGGGTGAGGTGTGCGCCCAGCGAGGCGAGCGTGGGGGCCTCGGGGCCGCGCGGTACGACGCAGGCCGCGAGGCGTTCGCCCATCAGCTCGTCCGGGATGCCGACGCACACCACGTCCCGCACCCGGGGGTGAGAGGCGAGTTCCCGCTCGACCTCCGCGGGGCTGATGTTGGCCCCGCCGCGGATGACGATGTCCTTGAGGCGGCCCACGAGGTGCAGGACGCCGTCCGCGTCGATCAGACCGAGGTCTCCCGTACGGACCCAGCCCTCGGGGGTGCGGTAGCGGGCGTCCAGGTCCGGGGCGGCGACGTAGCACATGGGGGTCATCGGGCCGCGGGCGACGATCTCGCCGATCTCGCCGTCGGGGAGCTGTTCGTGCGTGTCCGGGTCGGTGATGCGGATGTCGGCGACGCGTGGGTCGGGTCGGCCGGCCACGATCCCCGTGCCGTCGGCCTCCGGGGCCTCGGCGCCGAGTCCGGTGTGGCAGTTGACGCCGTCGGCCGAGCCGTAGAGGTTGACGACCGGACAGCCGAAGGCGCGGGCGGCGTCCTCCGCCGTGGTCGCGTCCAGGGCCGAGCCGCCGAGGACCAGGGCCGTGGGCGGGGGCAGTTCACCCCCGTCGGGACCGGGGTGTTCCAGCCGGTCCAGCATCATGCGGACCATCGTGGGGACGCCCAGGACGTGCGTGGGACGGTGCTCGCGCACGGCGGCGAGCGCCGCCTCGGGGGTGAAGTGGTCGAGCAGGATCAGTGTCCCGCCGTGCCGGGCGAGCGTGACGGCCGTGCCGTTGGACCCGAACGCGGACCCGAGCGGTACGAGGAACAGGCAGCGCGGCGGGGTCCCGTCGGGCATGAGCGAGGCGAGGAAGTTGCCCCGGCCCCCGGCGAGCGCGTTGTGGGAGTACGCCACCATCTTGGGCTCCGCCTCGGAGCCGGAGGACACCAGGATGCGGGCCGCGCTGTCCGGGTCGGGCCGGGCGGGCACGAACGCAGCCGGGTCGGAACGCAGCAGCGCGGACAGCGGAATCGTTCCTTCAGGTGCGGTGCCCACCCGCCCGGCGGCGATGACGTGGCGCAGCGCCGGCAGGGCGGGCAGCAGGGCCCGCAGGCCGGCGGCGTGGTGGTCGCCGCGGTGCTCGACGGCCGCGATGACCGCGACGGCCTCAGCCGTGCGCAGCAGCGACGCGGCCTCCCGGATGCCCCGGCCGACGGGGAAGGAGAGGGCCACCGCGCCGAGGGCGGCGAGGGCCAGTTCGGCGATGACCGCCCCCCGGCCGTTCGGGAGCTGGACGCCGACCACGTCACCGGGGCGTACGGCGAGGTCCCTGAGCCCGGTGGCGAGAGCGCGCACCTTGCGGTCCAGCGCGGTGTAGCAGAGCTCGCCCCGGGCGTCGATGACGGCCGTGGCGTGCAGGTCGGCGATCTGCCGGGCCCGGAAGAGGCTGTAGAGGTCGAGGTCGGGGCAGGTCCCGTCGACCGCCCAGGTGCGGCGCAGGCCGGCGGGCAGCAGGTCGTGCAGGGCGACGGTCATACGAAGCTCCAGGGGTCGGGAACGGCGGGGGCACCGTGCGCATCGCGGCTGATCGAGCCGGTGAAACGCGGGTCGTGGTGCAGCAGGTCGGCCGGATCGGTGGTGACCGCGGTCGCGGACAGGCCGTGGCTGCGCAATTGGGCCAGGGCCTCGACGGTGGGCAGCTCGCGCAGGTCGTACGCGGCGGCCGCGGGCGCGCAGGTGTCGGTGGGGGCGATCCAGCCGTCGGCGGTGCGCAGCGGTCGGCGGAATCCGGCGGGCCGGCGCGGATCCGCCCCGCGGCGCGCCCGGCGCAGGGCGGGGGCGGTGAGCGTGTCGGCGGCCCCGAGCAGCGAGGAGTCGACGCGGACACCCGCTCCGGTGCGCTCGCGCAGGAGCAGTCCGGCCAGTACGGCCTCGGTTCCCATGAGCCCGCCCAGTACGTCGACGAGGGTCATGAGGGACGGTGCAGGGGGCTCGTCCCGCGGACGTGCGGCTTCGCCGACGCCGGTGCGGGCCTGGACCATGAAGTCCGTACCCATCGGGGCGCCGGGGATCCGGCCCGCCCAGCCGCCCGTGTACGCGTAGACGAGGGCGGGGTTCACGGCGGCCAGGTCGGCCGAGTCGAGTCCCAGTGCGGCCGCCTTGCCGGGGGCCCAGTTGTGCAGGAACACGTCGGCCCCGGCGGCCATCTCGCGCAGCCGGCGCCGGTCTGCGGGGGACTTGATGTCCACCTCCACGGCCTGCTTGCCCCGGTTCAGGGCGAGCCAGCGGGCGGAGATCCCGCAGCAGGCCGGGGGCATTCCGCGCAGCGGGTCGCCGCCCGGCGGTTCGATCCGGACGACATCGGCGCCGAGCAGGCGCAGCAGGTGGGCGGCGAGGGGCGCCTGGATCCGGCGGCCCGCCTCGAGCACGGTCAGCCCGGCCAGCGGCCGGGCGGCGGCGGGGGGTGCGGCGAGGGGGCGGTGGCCGGATCCGTACGGTGCCAGGGACCAGGGCGCGGCGCCGTCGTGTTCGGCGGCGCGCTCGGCGAGGGTCCGCAGCCGGCAGACCTCGGCGCCCGCCGTCGCGGCCGCCGCCCCGATCCGCTGCCAGGTGTGCCGGCGCGCCGTGGTGTGCAGGGCCCGCGGGAAGGGGGCGCAGGCCGTGGCGTACCGGAACTGGAACGGCCGCCAGCCGGCCCGGATGGCCTCGAAGGGTGCCTCCAGGACCCGCCAGAACGCGGCCCAGGCGCCCGGGTCCAGCGTCTCCAGCTCGAAGAGGACGCCGTCGGCGGACGTGAACGGCGGTCCGCCGGGGGCCGTTTCGGCGGCCTCGCCCTCATCGGCCCCGGCGGCGGCGAGGTACTGGGAGACGGCCAGCAGCCCGGCCCGGTCGGCGCTCGTGTCCACCCGGCCTGCCACGCCGCCCCTGGCCTGGGCCAGCAGCCCGGCGAGCAGCCCCTGCACGGCCAGTACGCCCGTTGCGGTGGCGGCATAGTCGACCGCGAGGCCGCGCGGAGCGCCGTCGCGGCGCCCGTGCACGGACATGATGCCGGTGGCCGCCTGCACGGTGGCCTCGTCCGTCATACCGCCCGCCGGATGCGCCGCCCAGCTCAGGGACGCGTCCTGCCGGTCGAATCCCCTGCCGGACACGGCGATGAGCGCCGCGCGGCCGTCGCCCGGCTCCGGCCCGCCCGTACGGGCTCCGGCGCCCGCGCCGAGGAGCGTGAGGTGCTCCACGACCAGGCCGGTCAGCCCGGGCGGACCCGAGGCGGCGAGGTGCAGTCCTTCGAGCGGCCGGGCGGTTCGGGTGACGGCTGGTGACGCCATGCCTCTCCTCTTCTCCTGGGGCGCGGCGGTGGCCGGCGCCCCGGACGTGCGGGAACGCGGGAACCCGGGAGGGTGCGCACCCGACCAGTTCCTCGGGAAGGCAGTCGGACTGTCGTTCCCACGGGTTCCCGGCAGGCTGGAGGAAAGTGGTGCAGAACCAAGGAGCTACGGGTCACGCCCGACCCGGACCGCCCTCGGAGGAGGCCGAGTTGCGGGACCGGGTGGCGGAGTTCGTCCGGAGCCGGGTCATGCCCTGCGAGCCCGTACTCGACGCGGGCGGCCCCCAGGCAGCCGCAGCCCTGCGGGAGTTGCAGGCGCAGGCGAAGGAGGAGGGCCTGTGGGCCCTGCCGCTCGGCATCGAACTGGGCGGCCAGGGGCTCCCCCTGGCCCGGTACGCCCGCATCGCCGAGGCCGAAGGAGCCAGCGACCACGGACCGGCGGCCCTCGGCTCCGCGTCCCTGCTCGACGCGACCATGCTGCGCAACCACGGCAGCGACCGGGTCCGCGGCCTGTACCCCGGGCGGCTGGCCGCCGCGGAGCTGCGCGCCTGTTACGCGATGACCGAACCGGACGTCCCGGGCACGGATCCGCTGCGCACGGCGACCTGCGCCGAGGAACAGCCGGACGGCAGTTGGCTCGTCAGCGGCCGCAAGTGGTTCATCTCGGGGGCGGCCGGGGCCGATCTGGTCACCGTCCTCGCACGGACCGACGGGGAGCCCGGCGACCGCGAGGGCCTCTCCCTCCTGGTGGTGCCGACCGGCTCCCCCGGCTTCCGCGTCGTACGCGAACTGCCCGTGTTCGGGGCGACCGGGCAGTGGGAGATCGAGTTCGAGCACGTCGCCGTACCCGCCGACCACCTCCTCGGCAGACGCGGGCAGGCCCTGGCCATCGCCGCGGAACGCCTCCGGCTGGGCCGCACCCTGCGCTGCCTGCGCTGGCTGGGCCAGGCCCAGCGCGCCTTCGACCTCATGTGCGAGCGCGCCAACTCCCGTACGGGGTCCCGCGGTCCGCTCGCCGGCCATCAGCTCGTGCAGCAGCACGTCTTCGAGGCGCTGCTCGCACTGCGGACCACCCGGCCGCTGGTCCACGAAGCCGCGGCCAAGATCGGAGCGGGCGAGGACGCGCACGTGGAGGTGGGACTGGCCAAGGTCGCCGCGGCCCGCATGCTCCAGCAGGTCGCGGACGCGGCCGTCCAGGTTCACGGCGCGGCGGGTCTCGGCCCCGACACCCCACTGCCCGCGCTCCTGCGCACCGGCCGCGCGGCCCGCATCCTCGACGGCCCGGACGAGCTCCACCTCACCTCGGTGGCCCGCCGGGTGCTGCGTACGTACGAGAGCCACGAGACGAGCTAGACGTCCCGGATCCCGACCAGTCCGGTCAGCGCGGACAGGCCGAGCGCCAGGAAGAAGTCGCCCCAGATCAGCTCGTGCCTCACCGCGACACCCTGGCCCGCGTCGTAGCAGCCGTCCAGCAGCATGCCCCGGGTCAGGTGCTCGCCCACCAGGCGCTCCAGGATCGCCGCCGCCCTGTACGCGTACTGCGCGGCCCGGCAGCCCGGTACGCGGGCGAGTTTCAGCAGCGCCACCGCCGCGATGGCGGCGGCGGAGGTGTCCAGCGGGCCCGCGGGCTGCGCCTCGTCGGCCAGGGGGACGAGCGGGGTGCCGGGCCGCGTCCACGCGTCGGCCAGTCGCTCCGCGACGGCCGCCAGCCGCTCCGGGGCGCTGCGGGCGACCTCGGGGCGGTGCAGGGCGTCGGCCACGGCCAGCAGCAGCCACGCGCTGCCCCGGCTCCAGCCGGACGCAGGCTCCTCGCACGCCTGCCAGCCCACCTCTGCCGTGAACTCCCGGGCCGGTACGACGCGTCCGCCTCCGCCGAGGCACAGGTCGAGGTGCCGGTGCAGGTGCGACGCGGCGGCCCGGGCGCCCTGCGGGCCCCCGGCGGCGAGCAGCGCCACCATGCCCGGTACGCCGTCGGCCCGGGCCAGCAGCCGGGGGCCGCCGAACGCCGATCCCCAGGGCACCAGCCCGAGTTCGGGGTCCAGCGCGGCGAGAGCGGCCTTGGCCGCCCGGGTCCGCAGCTCCCGCGCCCCGGTGTCTGCGTCTGCGAGCGCCGTCCCGTACCAGAGGATCAGCCCGCGCGTGGCGGTGTCGGCCTCCACCCACTCGGCCAGCCGTGCGGTGCAGGCGGAAGCGGCCGCCCGGTCCTGCGCGCCGCCGGTGTGCCGGGCCCGCAGCCACAGCAGCCCCGCCCAGAACCCGCCGGTCCACGCGCCGCGGCCGGTGGTCGTCCAGCGGCCGGTGTCCGGGTCGGCGTACAGCGGGAACCGGTCACCGGTCTCGGCGCGGGTGACGGCAGCCCGGTCGAGTACGTCGGCCAGCGCCCGCCCGGCCCAGCTCGACGGGGTGGTCACGCCGGGACCTCCGTACGCGTGCCGCGCCTCCGTTCGCGTAGGGCCCAGGTCGTTGCGACGGCGCACGCCACGCCGAACTCGGCGGCGACCAGCAGCCAGCCCGGCCCGTACCGGCCCGCTTCCGCCAGCCGTCCGAACAGCGGCGGACCGACCGCGAACCCGGCGAAGAAGCCGGCCGCCACCAGCGCGGAGTCCTGCCCGGCCCGGCCGGGAGCGGCCCGCTGCATCACCAGCACCATCGAGACGGCGTTGCCGGAGACGGCGAACACCCCGACCGCGACGGCCGCGATCCAGACCAGCGGCCGTACGTACAGTGCGGCGGCCAGCAGGCCGGCCGCGAGGACCGCTCCGGCCGCCAGCAGGCCGGGCAGCCACTCGGCGCGCCCCGGCCGGGCCGCCTTCGACCAGCCCACCCGTCCGGCGATGCCCGCGATGCCGAGCACCGCCACCAGCGCTGCGGCCGCCGTCGGTCCCATGCCGAGCCGCTGGGCGCCGAAGAGTGCCACGTAGGTGTTGACCGAGGCGATTCCGCAGCCCAGGAAGAGGGAGAAGGCCGCCAGCCAGGCGATGGCGCCGCGCGGCACCGGCGACGGGTGCGGCGCCGCCGCTCTGGCCGGCGGGTCGGCGGGCAGGGCGCGATGCGCCCAGAGCGCGGCCAGGACGGCCGCGGCGGAGGCCGTCCACACCGCCCCGCGCCAGCCGACCCCGCCGGCCAGCGCCGCCAGGGGCAACCCGGCGGCGAACGCGCCCAGTTGCACACCGGACTGCTTCATCCCGGTCACCGCCCCGCGCCGGGAAGGCGGAACGGCGGCCAGGACCGCCTTGTTGGTCGCGGGATTGGCGAGCGCCTGCGGCAGTCCGCCCAGCGCGACGGCGGCGAGGAGGAACCCCGGCCCGGGCGCGGCGCCGATCAGCGCGAGCGCCGCCGCGGACACCAGCAGCAGGACGACGAGGGAGCGGCGCGGACCCGTCCGGTCCACCATGCGCCCGCCCACCGGTGACAGAACGGCCGCCGTTGCGAAGCCGATCGTCGTCGTCAGGCCGAGGGCGGTGGGCGAGACGCCCAACTCGCCCACGAGCCGCGGACCGAGCGCGCCGAGCAGGAACAGCTGCAGCATGGAGAAGGCCATGGCGGCGGTCAGCAGCGCCGTCAGGCGGCCCTCCGCCGCTGCCCCGGCCGCCTTCGCCGAGGTCGTCCGTACTGCCACTGCAGACTCCGATCCCACACCTGTCATTTCGGTCCACGGCAGGAGTCGGAACGGCCAACAGGCGGGTTCCCAGCCCCTGTTGTGGCGTGCGACACATATGGTTTTGTCCGGTGATGCCAATTCCCGACGCCCCTCTGTAGCGGCCACGAGAGGGATGCGACGATGAGCCCGCCATGACCCAGGGACGATGTTGTCGCGCGGTACGGGCTGCGATGTTCGCGGCCACCTGCGTGCTGCTCGCCTCCCTCGCCCACATCCTCATGACGGGGACTGCGGTCCCCTGGTGGGCCGTGGCGGCGGCCTCGGGCGCCACCGGTGCGTTCGCCTGGTTCCTCGCGGGGCGCGAACGCGGCCTCCCGGCCGTCATCTCGGCGACGGTCGCCGTCCAGGCCGCACTGCACACCGGGTTCTCACGGGCCCAGGCGGCCGTTCAGCCGTCCGCGCCGGTGCGCGGCGCCGGCCACGCGCATCACGCCGCGCACGCGATGACCGACGGCAGCATGGCCGTGCACATGCCGATGCAGATGCCGATGCCCGTGCGGATGCCGGTGCGGACTGCTCTGCCCGCAGGGCACGACATGGGCTCCATGTCACCGACCGGCATGCTGGCCGCGCACCTGCTCGCCGCCCTGCTCTGCGGGCTCTGGCTCGCGTACGGGGAGCGGGGCGCGTTCCGGGTCCTGCGCGCCGTGGCCGGTCTGCTCCTCGTACCGCTGCGGCCGCCCCTGCGCCTGCCCGCGCCCCCTCACCGGCCGCGCCTGCGTCCCCGCCGCGGCCTCGGCCCGCGCCGTCTGCGCGGGCTCCTGCTCGTCCACGCCCTCACCTCACGGGGTCCGCCCCCCGGGACCGCTGTCAGCTGACAGCCGGCTCACCGACGCGCGCGCCGCTGCTGCGCCGCCCGCCTCGGTCATCGGCCTCGCCGTCCGGCAGGCCGTACAGCTCACCGGCCCGCCGCGCCCCGCTGTCGCAGTGCGTGCGCGGCGCCGGCTCCGGATCCCGGATTCCCAGAAGGACATCAGGCGATGACCCCTGCCCTCCATCCCCGTCCGACCGCCGCCGAGACGACGACGGCACCCGCACGCCGTACGGACGGTGCCGACGAGTCGACCACCCTGCTGGCGCTCGCCGCGCGCGACGGCGACCCCGATGCGGTGGACCGCTTCGTACGCGCCCTGCACCGTGACGTCCGGCGCTACGTCGCGTACCTCAGCGCCGATCCGCAGGCGGCGGACGACCTCACGCAGGAGACGTTCCTGCGCGCCCTCGGCAGCCTGCACCGCTTCGAGGGCCGCTCCTCCGCCCGCACCTGGCTGCTGTCCATCGCCCGGCGCACCGTCATCGACAGCCTCCGCCACAAGGCGGCCCGTCCCAGGATCTCGGACCGGGACGACTGGCAGACCGCCGCCGAACGGACGCAGCCGCGCGGCCTGCCCGGGTTCGAGGACGGAATCGCCCTCGCCGAGCTGCTGGGCACGATCCCCGCCGAACGCCGTGACGTCTTCGTCCTCACGCAGGTCCTGGGCCTTCCGTACGCCGAGGCGGCGACCGCCCTCGGCTGCCCGATCGGCACGATCCGCTCCCGCGTGGCCCGCGCCCGCACGTCGCTGATGGAGCTCCTCACGGACGCCGAAGCGCCGGCCCTCGCGGCTTCGGCCGCCTGACCGCCACCGGCCGGGGCAGGCGCCTGCCCCGGCCCGACTTCCCGGCGCCTACCCGCCCTTCAGCCGCCGGACGACCTCGTCGGACACGCGCCGCTGGAGGTCGGCGAGTTGCTCGGGGGTGTAGGCGGTGAGGTCGCCCGGGGCCCCGGCGCCGCCCGTGCCCTGGTCCTTCTGTTTCTGTTTCTCCTGCTCCCTGCGCTGGAGTTCCTGCTCCTCCGGCGAGCCGGGGGCCGCGTACGCGCACCGGATGAGCGCTCCGTCGGCGGCCTTCAGGCAGGTCGCCTCGCGGCCGTCCGGCAGGCCCCTGCCCTCCACCCGGTAGCGGATGTTCTGCTCGCTGCCGACCGTCGCCGTCCAGGTGCTGCCGCCGGTGGGGACGACCTCGAAGACCCTGTCGTCGTTGTAGCAACAGACGTCCCGGTACTCGGCCTTGATCAGCGCGACGAGCGCCTTGGGCGAGGACCACGTCGGACTGAGCCGGTGGACGGTCATCGGGGCGAGCCCGCCGCCCTGATGACGGGTCGGCACGGTCGACACGGCCACCACCGAGCTGGCCTCGCCCTGCGGGGTGAGCGGGGTGACGTACGCGCTGCTTCCGGTCGCGCCGCGGTACTGGAGGGCGAACTCGGACTCGTTGCCCTCGTTGGCGCCGTCCTCGGACGCGTCCCAGCCACTGCGTTCGAACCACCAGTCGCTGAAGCCGCCGACCGCGGCCGTTGCCTCCCGCTGCCGGGCCGCGAGGCTCAGCGGATAGGACGGGCCGGGTACCGCGGCCGTGTCGTCGGTGACGGTGAGCTTCCCGGTCCGCCCGTCGTAGAGCGCGAGCCCGGCGGGCCGTTCCGTCACCACCAGGATCCCGGTCTGGCGCTTGAGGGGGACGACCACGATCGGGGTGTCGCCCGAGCAGGTCACGTACGCGTCGTCGGCCTCGAAGCGCAGCCAGCGCTTCTGTGCCGAGATCTTCCGGCCCAGATTGTGGGTGAACCAGCCGCCGATCCGTGCGTCCGCCCTCTCCACGTCGAACGAACAGCGTTGCCGGCTGCGGCTGTTGCCGCCGAGCGGAATGTCCTGCACCAGGCCGACCTCGTAGCCGGACAGCCAGCCCCGTCGTTCGACCAGGGTCGCGAACCGGTCCGAGTCGGGCAGGTACGTGATGTCGGATATCTCGCCGGTGACATCGCCGAGGTGCGGCGCGGCCTGTGCCTTTCCGACGACGTAGGGGGCCCGGGCCGCGAGCTCGGGCACCGGCTCGGCCACGATCTGCACGTTGTGCATGTACGCGCGATCCTGGAGGTAGGAGCCGTACACCAGCCACCAGACCGTGATGCCCAGCCCGAGGATGCCGGCCAGCCATCCGAGGGCCACGGCCGCGCCCCCGCTCCCGCGGCCGGCGGCGCCCTGCCTGTCGCGCTTGCCCCGGAGCACCTTCACCACCAGCCACAGCACGGTGACGAGGACGGCGGTCAGCAGCGGCGCAGCCAGCCACGACAGGATCTTCCGGAGTTCCCAGACCATGATCGTGGTGGCGTACGAGGCCCACCAGAAGAACAGACCCAACAGAAGGACGGGGATCCCCACCCGCAGTGCCCGGCCCATCAGCGCCCCCCGGCGTCGAATTGCTCCATGTGCGCGACCGCGTACCCCGCGTGTGTACCCCGCACCGCGGCAGGCCAGTCACTCGCCGCATCCGTCACGGACGCCACCGCTATACCGTCCCTTCTGCGCCACCCGCAAGGCTTCAGCGGGAAAATCCTTGATGACGCACTAGACTGGCCGGTTGTTTGGCGCTGGACCGGAACAACCCGGGCAAACCTGGGCTCCGCCAGCGACCCGGACCTCCTTCCGGGACCGAGACGCGAGGGCCGATGGCAGCCACACCTGAGCGCGGTGAAATGACCCTGCTCGACGACGGGGACCCGTTCGACGAGTCCGGCAAATCCGCCCGGTTCTCGGCCGGGCCCGCCGCCCCGACGCGCACCCTCGTGGACATCTTCGAAGCCTCCGTACGGGCCTGCCCCGACGAGCTCGCCCTGGACGACGGCACCGCCCGGCTGACCTACCGGGCGCTGGCCGCCGAGGTCGAACGCCGCAGGCGCGCCCTCGAGGCCGCCGGGGTGGGCCTCGGCGACCGGGTCGGCGTACGCGTGCCGTCCGGGACCAACGAGCTGTACGCGGCCATCCTCGCCGTGCTCGCCGCCGGCGCCGCCTATGTGCCCGTCGATGCCGAGGACCCGGACGAGCGGGCCGAGCTGGTCTTCGCCGAGGCAGGGGTGCGGGCGGTGCTGGGTGCCGGAGGGCGCATCGAGGCCACCGGCCCCGCGGACGCCGCCGTGCCGGCCGCGCGGCCCGGCCCCGAGCACGACGCGTGGGTCATCTTCACCTCCGGGTCCACCGGCAAGCCCAAGGGCGTCGCCGTCAGCCACCGCAGCGCCGCCGCGTTCGTGGACGCCGAGGCCGCGCTGTTCCTCAGCGAGGAGCCGATCGGCCCCGGCGACCGGGTCATGGCCGGCCTGTCCGTCGCCTTCGACGCCTCCTGCGAGGAGATGTGGCTGGCCTGGCGCTACGGCGCCTGCCTGGTGCCCGTCCCCCGCTCTCAGGTGCGCAGCGGCGCCGACCTCGGCCCCTGGCTGGTGGACCAGGAGATCACCGTGGTCTCCACCGTGCCGACCCTGGCCGCGCTCTGGGAGCCCGAAGCCCTCAACGAGGTCCGGCTGCTGATCTTCGGCGGTGAGGCCTGCCCGCCCGAGCTGACCCAGCGCCTGGTCACCGAGGGCCGCGAGGTCTGGAACACGTACGGCCCCACCGAGGCCACCGTCGTCGCCTGCGCCTCGCTCCTGACCGGGGAGGAGCCGATCCGCATCGGCCTCCCGCTGAACGGCTGGGAACTGGCCGTGGTCGACGAGTCCGGCGAGCCGGTGCCGATGGGCGGCAGCGGCCAGCTCGTGATCGGCGGCGTCGGCCTGGCCCGCTACCTCGACCCCGAGAAGGACGCCGAGAAGTACGCCCCGCTGGAATCCCTCGGCTGGGAGCGCGCCTACCGCAGCGGCGACCTGGTGCGCGCGGAGCCCGAGGGGCTCGTCTTCCTCGGCCGCGGCGACGAGCAGATCAAGCTCGGCGGCCGCCGGATCGAGCTGGGCGAGGTGGACGCCGCGCTCCAGGCCCTGCCGGGGGTGGCCGGCGCCGCCGCGGCCGTCCGTACGGCGCGCAGCGGCAACCAGCTGCTCGTCGGCTACCTGGTCGCCCAGGAGGGCTGGGACCACGCGGCGGCCGTCGAGCGGCTGCGCGCCGAGCTGCCCGCGGCCCTCGTACCGCTGCTCGCACCGGTCGAGGAGCTGCCGACCCGCACCTCCGGCAAGGTGGACCGCGACGCGCTGCCCTGGCCGCTGCCCGAGCTGGAGACCACGGGCCCGGCGGAGCAGCTGTACGGCACCGAGGCCTGGCTCGCCGAGCAGTGGAGCGAGACCCTCGGGGTGGCCGTCACGAGCGCCGCCGACGACTTCTTCGCGATCGGCGGCAGCAGCCTCGCCGCCGCACAGCTCACCACCCGGCTGCGCACCCGCTACCCGCGGGCGGCCGTCCTCGACATCTACCAGCAGCCGACCCTGCGCAAGCTGGCCCGGCGGCTGGAGAAGTCCGTACGGGAGGACGACGCGGCCCGGACCGTCGCGCCCGTTCCGCTGCGGACCAAGGTGGTGCAGTCGCTCCTGCTGCTGCCGCTGTTCACCCTGGTCGGTCTGCGCTGGACGGTGGCGCTGCTGGCCCTCGGCAACGCGCTGCACTGGTTCGGCGCGTATCCGTGGGCGCCGACCGCCTCGTGGTGGCTCGTCGTCCCCGGTGCGGCGCTGCTCTTCAGCCCGCCGGGCCGGCTCGCGATCGCGGCCGGCGGCGCGCGGCTTCTGCTGCGCGGGGTGAAGGCGGGGCGCTACCCGCGCGGGGGCAGCGTGCACCTGAGGCTGTGGACGGCCGAGCGGCTCGCCGAGTACGTCGGCGCGACCTCGCTCACCGGTTCCTGGCTGGAGCGGTACGCGCGGGCACTCGGCGCCAAGATCGGCCCCGAGGTGGACCTGCACTCGCTGCCGCCGGTGACCGGCATGCTCAAGCTCGGCCGCGGCAGCGCCGTGGAGTCCGAGGTGGACCTGTGCGGGCACTGGCTGGACGGGGACCGGCTCGAGATCGGCCCGGTCAAGGTCGGCGCGGGCGCGGTGGTCGGCACCCGCAGCATGCTGTTTCCCGGTGCGCGGGTCGGCAAGCGGGCCGAGGTGGCCCCCGGGTCCGCGGTGGTCGGGCAGATTCCGACGGGTCAGCGCTGGGCCGGCGCGCCCGCCGTGAAGCTCGGCAGGGCCAAGCGGAACTGGCCCAAGGAGCGCCCGCCGCGCGGGCTCCCCTGGCGGGCCGCGTACGGGGCGGCCGGCTTCGGTCTGACGGCGCTGCCGGTGCTCGCCACGGTGCCGGCGCTGCTCGTGGTGAGCCGGTTCGTGCCCGCCGGCGCCGGGCTCGTGGAGGCGCTGCGCGGAGCCCTGATCGCCCTGGTGCCCGGGGCGCTCGCGTACGGGTTCACGTACGCGCTGCTCCTGCTGGTCTCCGTACGTCTGCTCAGCCTCGGGCTGCGCACCGGGACCCATCCGACGCACAGCCGGGTCGGCTGGCAGGCCTGGACCGTCACCCAGCTGATGGACCTGTCCCGCGAGACGCTCTTCCCGCTGTACGCCGGGCTGATCACACCGGTGTGGCTGCGGCTGCTCGGCATGAAGATCGGCCGGGGCGCGGAGGTGTCGACCGTGCTCGCGCTGCCGAGCCTCACCACCGTCGGCGAAGGCGCGTTCCTCGCCGACGACACCCTGACCGCGCCCTACGAGCTGGGCGGCGGCTGGATGCGGATCGGCCACTCCCAGATCGGCCGCCGGGCGTTCCTCGGCAACTCCGGCATGACCGCGCCGGGCCGCACCGTACCGGACGACGGGCTGGTCGGCGTGCTGTCGGCGACCCCGAAGAAGGCCAAGAAGGGCAGTTCGTACCTGGGCCTGCCGCCGGTCCGGCTGCCGCGGTCCGCGGCCGACGCCGACCAGAGCCGGACGTACGACCCGCCCGCGCGGCTGCTGTGGGCGCGCGGGCTGGTGGAGCTGTGCCGGATGATCCCGGTGTTCTGCTCGGCCGCGCTGGCCGTCCTGACCGTGGCGGCGCTCTGCGCGCTGGGCACGGCGAGCCGGCTCGGGACCTGGGAAGCGGCGCTGCTGTCCGGAGTGGTGCTGCTGAGCGCCGGTGTGGCCGCGGGCGCGGTGTCCGTGGCCGCGAAGTGGCTGCTCGTGGGCCGGCACCGGGCGGGCGAGCACCCGCTGTGGAGCAGCTTCGTATGGCGCAACGAGCTGGCCGACACCTTCGTCGAGGTGCTGGCCGTGCCGTGGCTGGCCGGTCCGGTGCCCGGGACCCCGCTGCTGAACCTGTGGCTGCGCGGGCTCGGGGCGCGGATCGGCCGGGGCGTGTGGTGCGAGAGCTACTGGCTGCCCGAGACGGACCTGGTGGTGCTGGGCGACGCGGTCAGCGTGAACCGTGGCTGCGTGTTGCAGACTCACCTCTTCCACGACCGGATCTTGAGGACGGATACTGTGGTCCTCCGTGAGGGCGCCACCCTGGGCCCGGGCGGAATCGTCCTGCCCGGAACCACGGTCGGGGCCCACAGCACACTGGGTCCGGCCTCTCTCGTGATGGCCGGGGAATCCGTCCCCGCCGACACGCGTTGGCTGGGCAACCCGATCGAGGCATGGCGGACCTGACAAGGGCCCGGGCACAGCGCAGGGAGCGGAAGCGGCAATGAGCGGCCAGAGAACAGCGGCATCGGACCCGTACTTCCCGGACAACGGCGACTCCCGTTACCGCGTGCACCGGTACGAACTCGCTCTGGAGTACCGTCCCGGCCCCAACCGGCTGGCCGGGACGGCCCGGATCAGTGCGATCGCCGGGCGGGCGCCCCTGACCGAGTTC
This sequence comes from Streptomyces sp. R33, assembly GCF_041200175.1. Lineage (NCBI taxonomy): Bacteria > Bacillati > Actinomycetota > Actinomycetes > Kitasatosporales > Streptomycetaceae > Streptomyces > Streptomyces sp. R33. Next base: position 1,443,018 of record NZ_CP165727.1, read on the forward strand.
CACCTGAACCTGTCCGAGTTCAAGATAGGCCGGATCCTGGTGAACGGCCGGGCCCCGCACTACACCCACCGGGGCGGAAAGCTCCGCATCCGGCCGGCCAAGCCGCTGCCCGCCGGCGCCGCCTTCACGGTGGAGGTGCACTGGGCGGGCAATCCGAAGCCGGTCCGCAGCCCGTGGGGCGGTCTCGGCTGGGAGGAGCTGAGTGACGGCGCGCTGGTGGCCAGCCAGCCGGTCGGCGCGCCCTCCTGGTACCCGTGCAACGACCGGCCCGCTGACAAGGCCTCGTACCAGATCTCGGTCAACACCCCGTCCGCCTATACGGTGGTGGCCGGCGGCCGCCTGCTCACCCGGACGACGAAGGCCAGCACGACCACCTGGGTGTACGAGCAGTCCGCGCCGACCTCCAGCTATCTGGTCGGGCTGTCCATCGGCATGTACCAGACGGTGCTGCTCGGCGACCCGGGTCTCGGCGGTGTCCCGCAGAGCGCCCACGTACCGGCACACCTGCTGCCGCAGTTCTCCCGCGACTTCGCCCGCCAGCCCGCCATGATGCAGTTGTTCGAGGAGCTGTTCGGGCCCTACCCGTTCGGCGAGTACGCGGTGGTCGTGGCCGACGAGGAACTCGACGTCCCGGTGGAGGCACAGGGGCTGTCCCTGTTCGGCGCCAACCACGTGGACGGCAGGCGCGGTTCGGAGCGCCTCGTCGCCCACGAGCTCGCGCACCAGTGGTTCGGCAACAGCGTGAGCATCGCCGACTGGCGGCACATCTGGCTGAACGAGGGCTTCGCGAAGTACGCCGAGTGGCTCTGGTCGGAGCGCTCCGGCGGCCGCACCGCACACGCGCTGGCCGCCGCCGCACACCGGCTGCTGGCCTCTCAGCCGCTGGATCTGCGTCTCGTCGACCCGGGCCGCAAGCTGATGTTCGACGACCGCCTGTACCAGCGCGGGGGTCTCGTCCTGCACGCGGTCCGCTGCGCCCTGGGGGACGGGGCGTTCTTCCGCATGCTCCGCGACTGGGCCACCGTGCACCGCCACGGCGTCGTGACCACCGCGGGCTTCACCCAGCACGTGGCCCGCTATGCGGGCGAGCCGCTGGACGACCTGTTCTCGGGCTGGCTGTACGAACCGGCCCTCCCGTCGCTGCCGTCGCCGCCCGCACGGCTGGCGACACCGGCGAAGCCGGCGTACCCGCCCACGAACGGCGGGGCCGCGCACCGCGGCCGGACCTCCGCCTGACGCGGGTCCGGCCCTGCGCCGCGGGTGCGGCGCAGGGCCGGTTCGCCCCGTCGCTGCCGGTCAGCCGGCTGCCTTGCGCATGTGCGCCTCGGCGCGCTGGTCGAACTCCTCCGGGGGCACGTCCTCGATGTGGGTGGCTATCGTCCACCGGTGGCCGAACGGGTCGATGACCTGCCCCGCCCGGTCGCCGAAGAAGTGGTCCTGGACTTCTCGCTGCTGCTTCGCGCCGGCCCGCAGGGCACGGGCGAAGGTGGCGTCGACGTCCTCGACGAACAGGTACAGCGTGACCGGGGTACCGCCGACGGAGTGGGGGCCGAGCAGGCCGGCTTCCCGCAGCTCGTCGGACAGCATCACGATCGTGCCGCCGATCCGGATCTGTGCGTGCATGATCTTGCCGTTGGGAGCGGTGGAGCGGGCCAGTTCCTTCGCACCGAAGGCCTCGGTGTAGAAGTCGATCGCCTCGCTCGCCCCGTCGACGGACAGGTAGGCCGTCAGCTCCGCGTACCCGTCCGGGATTGCTTTGACCATTCTTGACCTCCGTGATCTTCGATTACTTGCGGGTGGTGAGCTCGTCGAGTGCGTCGAGGAAGCTGCGCAGCTCCTCCTCCGTACCGAGCGATACGCGCAGGTGGCCGGGGAAACCGAACAGGCCCGTGTCCCGCACGAGAATCCCGTACTCCTTGGCCAGGGCGTCCTGAGCCTCCCGGGAGGCGTCGACCCGGACGGCAACGAAGTTCGTCACCGACGGCAGGTACCGGTACCCGCGCCGCTCCAGCTCCGCGGTGAACCACTCGCGCCGCTGCGCGGTGCCCGTGCGGATCTCGCCGAGGAACTCCTGGTCGGCGAGTGCGGCCAGGGCGCCGGCCTGTGCGACGCGGTTGACGCTGAACGGAAGGACGTTCAGCGTCCGGCGGACCTCGGCGATGAGATCGGCCCGGCCGACGGCATACCCGATCCGCAGGGCCGCCAGCCCGTACGCCTTGGAGAAGGTGCGCAGCGCCACCACCGGGGCGCCGCGGTCGAGGAAGTCCCTCGTCTGCGGCAGGCCCGGGTCGCTGAACTCCTGGTACGCCTCGTCGAAGACCAGCGGTACCCCGGCGGCCTGCGCGGCGTCGATCAAAGTGGCGTACGCCTCCTCATGAAGCGCGGTTCCGGAGGGGTTGTGCGGATTGCACACGTACCCGATGCCGTGCTCGGGCAGCGCGTCCGCGAACTCCTTGACGTCGAGGGCGCCGTCCCGCAGGGGGAGGGCCACGGCCCCTCGGCCGATGCGTTCCAGGGATTCCGGGTAGCCGGGGAACGTACCGGCGGCGACCAGACCGGGCCGCGAGAGGTCGCCGAGCGTCAGCGCGGTCGCCAGCACCAGCTCGTCGCTGCCGTTGGCCACGGCGATCTGGTCCTCGGACACGCCCCAGTGCCCGGCGAGGGCCTTGACGAGGCCCTCCCGCTGCGGCGCGGGGTAGCGGTTGACCCGTCCCAGTGCTCCGGCGGCCGCGGCGACGGCCGCCGGGCTCGCCCCGTAGGGGCTCTCGCTCAGGTGCAACCGCACCATCGTGTCCGCATCCGGCACGCTGGTGTTGTAGACCTTCGGCTCCGGCCGGGCGGGCGCACTCACAGCCGGGATCCCAACAGGATCCCGAAGCAGTAACTGCCCACCACTGCTTCCTTGGTGACGAAGCAGTGCTCGCTGCCCGCCGGGATGCGCATCACGGCCGGCGAGGTCAGTTCGTGAAGGACCCCGTCGAGATGGACCTCGATGCGCGCCTGGCCGGGGAGCGGCGAGACGAGGAAGTAGATCTCGTCGACCTCGTGGGTGTGCGGTGCGGCCACCGGCTTGTCCACGAGCGTGCTGAGCTCACCGCCCGCAATCTGCACCGGCATCCCGCCGAACATGTCCGCCGTGAGGTAGAAGGGCGCGGGCTGGTGGTGCCCCGCCACCGCGAGCGGGATGGGAAGGTCGGAGACGATCTCGGGGGCGGCTGTGCGGCTCACGCTGCCTCCAGCACGAAGAGATAGGTGTGCGGCGCACCGAAGGGCACCGCGCGTCGCAGATGCATGCCTCCCTTGTCGAAGAGTTCCTCGTACTGCTCGCGCGTGTAGATGGGGACGCCCATCAGGGCGTGGGCCAGTTCGAACCCGCTGGAGAACACCGGCAGCGTGCTCTCGCCGCCCCGCGGCCGCACCGTGGTGTCGCCCAGCAGGAACGTGTTGGCCTTGGGGAAGGCCGCACGCAGCCGGGGGATCACCTCGTCGCGGCGGGTCGGGTCGACCAGCAGGTCGTGCAGGAACATGAAGCTCATCACGACGTCGGCCTCGTCGGCGCCCTCGACCCGCTGCCCGTTGAACAGGATGTCGAGTACGTCCGCGCACACCGGCTCGACGGTGCCCTTGAGGCCGTACCGGTCGACGGTGTCGGCCCCGAGTTCGGTGGCGGACTTGCTGATGTCGATACCGAGTCCGCGGCTTCCCGGGCGGGCCTTGACCAGCCGGGAGACCCGCTCGCTGACGCCGGCGCCGAGGTCGACGAGGGTCGTGAAGTCGAGCCTGGAGATCTCGTCGTCCAGGATGTGCCGCATGAGGGCGGTGTCCGCCTGCGCCGAGCCGAGGGCCACCATCCCCTCGTCGCGGTGGAGGTCGACGCCGAAGCGGCGCTCCCCGCGGGCGACGGAGGCGGCGTTCGCGAACACGTCGTGGTAGCCGCCGACGCCCCAGGTGAAGAAGCCCAGCTTCTGGCGGGCCTCCTCACCGGTCCGGGTCGCCCGGACGCGGTCGCCGTGCGCCTCGACGTACCCGAAGGACTCCGCGGCGCGGATCAGGGAGCGGAAGACGGCCTCGTCCAGGCCGTTCTCCCGGCAGAACGGGGCCACGTCGGCGGAGCCGTCGTCCTGCAGTGTGCGGAACAGGCCGAGGCGCTCCAGTGCGTGCAGCACGTGCGCGCAGATGAAGCCGTTGAAAGCGGTGTCGGGGTTCAGTGGCGTCGGCGCCTCGCCGAGCCATTGTGCGGTCGATGTGTCTACCGGCGGCATCGTCTACACCTCTCGGAAATGCGGCGGGCGGGCCGTGGGGGCGCCGCCCGCCGCGAGACTGACCTGGTCAGAAGGCCTCGAGCCGGGCCAGGTTGAGGCCCAGCGAGTACGGGGTGAGATCGACGTTCGGGTTGTGGCCGAGGTAGAGGTCACGGATGATCTGGCCGGCGAGGGGTGCCTGTGCCAGTCCGTGGCCGGTGAAGCCGGCGGCGAAGAGGACCCGCTCGTGCTTGCCGGTGCCCTTGCCGATGATGGCCGACTTCGTCGGCGTGACGTCCAGACTTCCGGTCCACGCGCTGTAGAGCTTGACGCCCTCGAGCTCCGGGTACCACTTCGGCAGCTCGTCGACGGCCGCCTGGTACCAGATGTCCCGCAGCCCGTCCTGCTTGGAGATGCGCTCCAGGCCGACGAGGAAGGCCTTGCCCATGCCCATCGTCTTCAGCCCCGACACGGGGTGGAAGGTGAACGGCAGGTTGTGCACGTCACGGTCGGTGCGGATCGCGTCGGAGTGCAGCAGCTCGGCGAACTGCCCCCACACCGGCAGGTCCAGGCCGGCCAGCTTGGCGACGTCGCCGCTCAGCGGTCCGGCCGCGATGACGATCGACTGGGCGGTGAAGTCGCCCGCCGTCGTGCTGACCACGCCGCTGTCGCTGTCCAGCCCGGTCACGGCGACGTTGGAGAAGAGTCGTGCTCCGTGCCGCCTCGCGCCCTCGACGTAGCCCTGGACGATCGCCTCCGGCTTGATGCGGTAGGTGGCCGGGTTCCAGACCGCGGCCTCGATCGTGTCGGGGTCCAGCCAGGGGTTGAGCTCGACCGCCTGCGCGGCGGTGACCATTTCGACGGCCGCTCCGGCCTCGCGGTGGTCCGCCAGGTCCGCTTCCAGCTCGGCCACCTGCTGCGGGCTGGTCAGGATCGTCAGCAGGCCCAGGTTCTCCAGCCCGAGGTCGACGCCCATGGTCTCGGAGAACTGCTTGTACTCGGCGAGGCTGCGCGTCGCCATCTCGGAGTCGTGCGGCTTGCGGGGGAAATAGGTACGGAATGCGCGCGCGGTCTGCGAAGTGGTCGCGGCACCGAACTGGTTCTTCTCCACGAGGACGACGTCGATGCCCGCCTTCGCCGCGTGGTAGGCGATGGAAGTGCCGATCACCCCTCCGCCGATGACCAGCATTTCCGCCGTGTTCTTCTGCTCAGACATTCGTGCTCCTCGCAACGTTCGGACGGTAGGTCCATTCGTCTCCCGTGAGATCCCACGGGAACAGCTGCAGATTCCACGCACCGAGGGCGTTGACGTACGTCGCCATCTGCGCCATCAGAGCGACGAATTCTTCCCGGGTGGTGATGACGTCGAGTGCGGCCACCACCTCCTTGGTGATGTCCCAGAGGGTGTTCATTCCGCAGTAGCCCAGGAACTCGGTGGGCTTCACCAGCAGGATCTTGGCCAGCTCGACCAGCGACGGGAACGGCATGTCGATCTTCCGGCCGGCCCGCACCAGGGTGGTGTAGTTCACGTAACCGAGCGGCCGCGTCTCGCCGTTCACGGCGACCAGGGTCGTGAGGACCGAGTTCTTCGTCCCGGCGCCGGAGGTGCCCCGCGACTTGCCCTCGTGGATGTCCACCAGCTCGTCGGTCGGGTCGACCAGCACCCGCTCGGTCTCCGCGGCGATCTTCTCGATCAGCTCGCGGACCAGCTCGGACTCGGCGGCGAGCCGCTGCACGCCCTGGCCGGCCGGCCCGTCCACCCGGCGCACGTGGGCGATCACGGGCACGCCGTTGCCGTGGACGGATTCCCAGACCAGCTGACCGATCTTCGGCAGCATGTCGACGTCCTCCGGCACGACGTGGCCGATCGGCGAGGTCGGCATCGGCTCGGTGAGCTCGCCGTACTTGATGGTCAGGTGCTGCACGGGGGAAAGGAACACCGTGCCATTGGGCTGGATCTTGCGATTCACCTTGTAATCCGGAACCGCGTGCAGCAAGTCGTGCGCCGGCGGCACGTGGTACATGCAATCGCCGGCCACGAGCGCATGCCCCTGGAGGGTGGTGTACGGCAGAGCCGCCCACAACGGCTCCACAAGTTCGGCGTTGCGCCCCTCGAGGAGGGTGACGCGAACCTTGGCGCCGATCGGCTCCCAGGAAATCTCGATTTGCCGCATTGTGCTCCTACCTCTAATCGCGGTTGGAATACGAGCGACGGCCACGCTGCCGTCGCAAATCGAATATACGAATGGCGACATTCGATCGGCCGACAGGGGGCGCTTTTCTGTCACATTGCCGATTCCCTGTCACTTCGCACGACCCCGCCGATTCCCGGGAATTCGGAATTCCGATTCCAGAAATGCAGAATTCCCGGATTCTCGTGAAAAACACATGGCCGCCGCACTGTGGACAGTGCGGCGGCCATGTGGGCGCAGACCCCGGGCCGGCAGCGGCACGGGGGTGAAGTCCTGGCGGATCAGGCCCCGTTGCGGGCGAGCGAGAACGGCGTGATGTCGACGCCGGGGTGCCGGCCGAGGTGGAGGTCCCGAATGATCTTGCCGGTGGCGGGTGCCTGGCCGAGTTCGTGACCGGTGAAGCCGGCGGCGAACAGGATGCGTTCGTGCGGGCCGCCCGCCCTGCCGATCAGGGCGCTCCTGGAGGGCGTGACGTCGAGGGTTCCGGTCCATGCGCTGTGCAGCGTGACGTCCCGCAGGCGCGGGTACCGCTGCGCCACCCCGTCCATGGCCGCCTCGTGCCAGATGTCGCGCATGCCCGGCTTCCGGGAGAAGCGTTCGAGGCCCACCAGGAAGGACGGCCCCATCCCCATCGTCTTCAGTCCGGCCGCGGGGTGGAAGGTGAACGGCGACGCGACGTCGCCGTCGCCTATCGGGTCGGTGTGGAACAGTTCGGCGAACTGGCCCCACACGGGGAGCTCGAAGCCGGCCAGCGCGGCGATGTCACCGCTGCCGGACTCGTCCGCGAGAACGATCGCCTCCGCGGTGAAATCACCGGCCGTGGTGGCGACCCGGCCGCCGGACGCGTCCAGCCCCGTCACGGTGGCGCCGGTGACCAGGCGCGCGCCGTGCTTCTGCGCGCCTTCGGTGTAGCCCCGGAGCACCTCGTCCGCCCTGAGGCGGATCATCTGCGGGCACCAGAGCGCCGCTTCGACACCGGCCGGGTCCAGCCAGGGATTGCGCTCGACGGCCTGCGCCGCGGTCAGCAGCTCCAGCTGCACACCGGCATCCCGCTGGGCGGGCACCTCCGCCAGCAGCTCGGCCGCCTCGTCCGCGCTGGCCGCCACCACGAGCATCCCGGTCTGCGTCACCTCGAGTTCGGCGCCGGTGGTGGCACCGAACGAACGGAAATCGGCCAGGCTGCGCGCGACCAGTTCGGAGTCGTACACGCGCCCGGGAAAATAGGTGCGGAAAGCGCCTGCGGTCTGTGTCGCGGTGGCACCGGGCTGATCCCGTCCCAGCACGACGACGTCGACGCCCGCTTCCGCGCAGTGGTATGCAACGGACATCGCGATCACTCCGGTACCGATGACCAGCAATTCCGCCGTGTTCTTCTGCTCAGACATCCGCAATCTCCGTAACGTGGCCTGCCCGCGTCGGCCCGGAATTCGAACAGCCGAGTATGCCGAGTGGTGGTGTGGCCGACGGAGTGCAGCATGGAAGCCGACGCGGAGCCGTACGGGGAAAATGGCGCGGGTCTGTCAGGTCAACGGGCCGCCCCTCCCCCGAGTTGACGAACAGTCCGCCTCTTCGTCGGCTGCTGCGCCGAAGAGGCGGACCATGTCGCACATGAGGACAGCTGCCCCGCACCTACTTCTTGAGCGGCGCCTGGAGGCTCCAGACGCGCCCGTCGGGGTCGCGCACCTTCATCTCCTGCGTTCCGTAGTGGGTCTCCTCGAACGGCGTGACCACCTCGACGGACGGGTCGACCGCGAACTCGCCGGCGTCCCCCACCCGCAGGACGACCTGGAAGTCGGGCTTCTGGTCCTCGGGGATCTCGGCGAGCAGCAGGTAGGGGCCGTCCCCGTTGCGGAGCATCCCCGAGCCCTCCTCGGTCGCGAACTCGACGTTGTAGCCCAGCGACTGGAAGAACTTGGCCGCCTTGCCCCAGTTATGGGTCTCGAGGTACACGCCTTCGACGCCTTCGGTGCTCATGCCTGCTTTCCTTTCCGCGGTTCCTGCTCGTGGACGGCGAGATACGTGCGCAACGCCTCGGCGACCAGGGCCGAGAGCGACGACTCGTTCTCGATTGCATGGTGCTTGATCTGCCGGATGAGTTCCACCGGCAAGTAGACGTTGAACTGCTTTACTTCTGCACGCATACTAGGATGCTAGCATCCGTCCGCTCGTCCAACTAGGGCCGATCGAACAAGAGTTACGAACCGAGGAGGAATCCCAACAATGAAACGCCAATGGTGGACGCTGCTGGTGGTGTGCGCCGCCACGTTCATGCTGCTGCTGGACGTCACGATCGTCGCGGTCGCGCTCCCCGACATCCAGCACTCGCTGGACGCGAGCTTCAGCGGCCTGCAATGGACGACGGATGCCTACGCGTTAAGCCTGGCGGCGCTCCTGCTCACCTCGGGCTCCCTGGCCGACCTGTACGGCAGGCGGCGCCTGTTCGTCATCGGACTGGCGGTCTTCACCGCAGGATCGCTGCTGTGCGGCATCGCGCAGGACCAGCTGATGCTGATCCTGTCCCGCGCGGTGCAGGGAATCGGCGGCGCGATCCTGTTCGCCACCTCCCTGGCGCTGCTCGCCGGCACGTTCCAGGGCAGGGAGCGGGGCTCGGCCTTCGGCATCTGGGGCGCCGTCGCCGGTGTCGCCACCGCGCTCGGCCCGGTGCTCGGCGGTGTGATCACCAGCGGGATCAGCTGGCGCGGCATCTTCCTGGTGAACCTGCCGATCGGCATCGCCGCGATCTTCATCACGCTGCGCCTCGTCGACGAGTCCCGTCCGCCGCGCGCCTCCAAGATCGACTGGCTGGGCATCGTGCCGCTCACGGCGGGCTTGTTCAGCCTGGTGTACGCCCTCATCAGGGCGAGCGACACGGCATGGGGCGAGCAGGGCGTGCTGATCTGCTTCGGTCTGGCAGCGGTGTTCCTCGTGGCGTTCGCGGTGATCGAATCGCGTGTTTCCGAGCCGATGTTCGACCTGAAGCTGCTGCGCACCCCGACCTTCCTGGGCGGCTCGATCGCCGCCTTCGCCATGAACGCCTCCCTGTTCGCGATGTTCATCTACCTCGTGCTGTACCTGCAGAACGACCTCGGCTACAGCGCGATGGGCACCGGCGCCCGGCTCCTGGTGAGCTCCGGCTGCACGCTCGTCGCCGCCATGGCGGCCGGCCGCCTCATGAGCAAGGTCCCGACCCGGTGGCTGATCGGCCCCGGCCTGGTCATCGTGGGCATCGGCCTCCTGCTCATGACGGGGGTCTCCGCCGACTCCGACTGGACCCACCTCATCCCGGGCTTCATCGTCACGGGCATCGGGGCCGGCATGGTCAACCCGCCGCTGGCCTCCACCGCGATCGGTGTCGTCCCGGTGTGGCGCGCCGGAATGGCGTCCGGCGTGAACCAGACCTTCCGGCAGGTGGGCATCGCCGTCGGCATCGCCGTGTACGGCTCGCTCTTCACCGCGTCGCTGCACGACGCCCTGAGGGAGCGGCTCGCGAACATCCCGGCACTGCAGGGGCAGAGCGATCAGATCGCCGACTCCATCCGCATGGGCTCTCCCGGGCAGGCGATCGCCTCGGCCCCGGCGGAGTTCCGGGGAGAGGTCCAGCACGCGGTCCAGGCCGGCTTCGCCACGTCGATGAACGACCTGCTGGTCGCGAGCGGCATCGTGGCGCTGGTCGGCGGCGTCCTGGCGTTCGCCCTCATCCGCAGCAAGGACTTCGTCGCCCCCCAGGGCGGCCCCGGCCAGCAGGCCCGGCCGCCCCAGGCCCAGAACACGGAGGCCCCGCAACCGCGCTGACCACCCCGGCGCCCGTCAGCCCCGGCCCCGCACGCCGGCACTGACGGGCCCCCGCGGCCGGGTCAGGTCCGGCGCGAACGGCCCGGGAAGTGGGCGCCGGCCGCGGGCAGGTACAGCGGGACCACGGCGGCGGCCGTGAGCAGGTCGGGGACGGCGGCCAGGACCGGCCAGGCGCCGGGCCACAGCCCGTCCATGCCGAGGTCGGTGGCCACGAAGAGCAGGGATCCGGCGCCGGCGATCGCGAGGACCGTACGGGCCCAGCCGCGGCCCGCCCGCATCCTCACCCCCACGGCAAGCCAGGCCGCCAGGGCCACGGTCAGGACCTCGCCCGACAGGGCGAGTTGGCGCGCGGCGCCGTCGGCTCCTTGCGACGGCAGCGTGGCCGTCGCAACTGCGCGCCTCCTGCGTGTCCGCCCTCTGAGAGGGAGAACGGGCCCGCCCGGTTCCACGGGTCCACCGGGCGGCGCTGCGCGTGATCGCCCGTGGCTTCTACTTCGACGACACCCCCTGGACCGGGCAGGGCCGGTACTCGAGGCTGAGTTCGCGGTCGACGGCGTAACTGGTCCGCATCGAGGCGTCGATGACCTGCTGCCAGGAGCCGTACTTGGCGTAGAGCTGGTCCGCGGTGGGGCCGAGCGGGTTGCCGTACTTGGCGGTGTTCCGGTCCTCCAGGATGCGGACCTCCTCCGGGGTCATGCCGGCCCGGGTGATCGCCTTGGCCTGGTTGCGCATGTCGACCAGCTCCCGGGCGATCTCCTCGTCGGTGGCCCCGGCCGCGCGCATGTCGGCCTCCGTACGGTGCATGTCCTCGAGGAGCCCGTGGTAGCTCATCCGGGTCCGCTGGGCCTCGACCTTCTCGTCCATCGGCAGGACGCGGATGCGGCACACGACGGGGTCGGTGCTGGGGCACGGGTCGTCGGCGGGGACGGGGCGGGCGAGCGGCGCGGTGATGATCGAACCGCACGCTTCGGCCGCGCCGGCCACCGACGAGGAGGCGGCGGCCATCAGGGCGACGGCGGCCACGAACGGGAGGAGGGCGCGGCGGGAGGAGGAGAGGGAAAGAGGCATGCCCGCATCCTTGGCGACCCTGCCGCGCCCTGACACGCGGACACCCCGGTGATCACTCCAACGGGTGCCCCGGGGCCGGTTGCCGCCCGGTACGGAACCGGCGTACTGCCCGTCCGGCCTGCGCAGGAGACCGGCTCAGAGGCGGTGGATCCGGTCGACCCCGTACCACTTCGAGACGCAGCCGGCGACCCAGTCCCGGGTGTGGTCGGACGTGAAGAAGGGCTCGGCCAGGCCCCCGATGTACAGGGGCCGGTATCCGACATCGGTGACGCCCTGCGCGGCGGCGGTCCGGATGCGGGAGTTCTGTGCGTCCCAGGCAGCGGCACGGGTGACCGTGGCCGTGGTGAGCTGCTGGACACTCGGGACGAGTACCGCCAGCGCTGCCAGCGCCAGGCCGCCCGCGCCCACGATGCCGGCCGGGACGACCACGGCCGAGGCGCGTCGGCGGGCCAGGGAGCGGCCGGCCCACTCCCCCAGCAGGGCTCCGTAGGCGCACAGGGCCAGTTCCATCGGTACGAGGTAGTTCGTCCAGGTGCGGGCGTAGGTCCACCCGCTCGGGCCGTAGCCGCTGCGCAGGCCCAGCACCACGGCGAACGACCCCAGGACGACCACCGGCACGGGGAGCAGCAACACGGCGATCTGCATCTTCCGCGGGGTGGCCCGGCGCCATTGCCACTGCCGCGGCCCGGGTGCAGGTGCCCGCAGGCCGACTGCCCAGCCGAGGAGGACGCCGACGGCGGCCGCTCCGAGGTAGGCCCACTGACCCGTGACGGTGTCCCACATGTGCAGCCAGTCCCGGAAGGTGGCCCTGAGTTCGCCCGCGGAGAGCACGGACTCCCCGTCCGGCTGCTGGGCGCGGCGCCACCGGGCGCCGGGCGAGGTGTAGAGCACGACCAGACCGCAGAGGAGTCCGGCGCACCACAGCGCGCACCAGGTGAACGGGTGCCAGGTCTGCGCCAGTTTGAGGCGGGGCAGGGCCAGCAGGGCGACCCCGGCCGCGAGCAGACCGCTGACGAGGGCGAACGGTTCGCTCAGGGTGCCGAGACCGAACGCGATGAGAAACGCGGCGGCACATCCCCCTGCGCGTACGGCGGTACGGGGTTGGCGGACGGTCCAGATGGCCAGCAGGAGCGCCCACACCCCGATGACGCTGGGAATGGTGTGGGAAATGGTGGCAGGAGCCCACAGCAGGACTTGATAACTGCGCGTTCCGGCGTAGTAGAGCAGTGCCTGGATGGCCAGGGAGCAGGCGAACAGGGCCAATATCGGCGGTCTTCCACCGATTGACCGCACGAACCGGCAGCCGAGCAGCACCAGACCGACCGTGAACGTCACGGCCATGACGGTCGGCAGGACCTTGACCCCGCCGAGGCCGTCGCCATAGATGACGCCGCTCAGGAAGGCATTGGCGATCCGGCCGTTCTGGGTCGTGTAGAAGTCGGACGTGATGCCGAGGACCCCCAGGTCACGGGATTTCCAGGCGGCGCACCAGTCGTCCGATGTGGGCCGTACGTAGAGCCCGAGGAAGCACCCGACGGCGACCAGGGCCCCGGCCGCCGCCACGAGGGTCCCGCCCGCGCCCAGCAGGAGCCTGCGGGCCGGCGGGCGACGGCGGCTTCCCCGGACGTCCGCTCCGGGGGAACGCGTTCGACGGCCCTCGCCCTCGGACAGCAGCGGAGCAGTGCTCATCCACCCATCCTTTGCGGCGGCCCGCGTCCCCGCGACGGCTGTTACGCCATGCGATGACGCGTGGTGTCGCGGGCTCTCCCGGTCACCCGGGCGGCGGGCGTGTCGTGGCGGGCTCCGGAGCGGTCGGCCACGATGGGAATTCCGGAGTTCCGCGCACACGCACGTGCACGGGTACGCACGGAGACGCGCCGAGGCTCACGGAAGCCCGACGGAGGGAGTGGCGATGCCTGCTGTCCGGCTCGTTCGCTGGGCGGTCGTCACGGCGTCCCTCGCGAGCGTCGCCCTTCCCGTCTGCGTCGCCGGAGCCCCTGCCGGCCGGCCCGCCGGCGAAGAACGGCCGGTGTTCCTGGTCAGGCCGCCGGGACACCACAGCCGTGGCGACGCCGAGGGCAACTACGCGCCCCTGTCGGTCCTCGCCGCCCCCACGGTCGGGCTCCTCTCCAACACGACCGCCACCGAGGGCGTCACACCGGCCGTCGCCCAGGGCGCACGGTACGTCGAGCGGAGCAACGTACTGCGGTTGCCGTCCGGCCGGTGGAAGTACCTGCCCGCCGGCCGGACGGCGTCGGCCGTGGTGGCCCTCGACGATCCGACGGCCCGGCAGCAGATCGCGCAGAGCCGCGCCTGGCTGGCGGCCGGCCGGATCCCGGGCGGCTCGCCCGCACAGCGTGCGGCGGCCGAACGGGCCCTGCTGACCATGCGTGCACTGCTCCGGCCGAACGGCGCCATGGCGGCGGGGTGGACGCCCGGCTGGATGTACTCCTGGCCGCGTGACTCCAGCTTCGCCTCCGCCGCGTTCGCGCACACCGGCCACGAGGCCGAGGCGTACCGGATCCTCCGCTACAGCGCCGCGACCCAGCGGAAGGACGGCACCTGGGAGGCGCGGACCAAACTCGACGGCTCCGGACCGCCGGACGGCAGGCCCTCGCAACTCGACGCCAACGGCTGGGTCCCCTGGGCGACTTGGCAGTGGTACCAGACCGCGCCCCGCACCACCCGGCACGCCCGGCTGGCCGGCCTCTACCCGATGGTCCGCAAGGCGGCCGACCGCGCGGCGGCCTCCCTGGGGGCGGACGGCCTGCCGCCGGCCTCCCCGGACTACTGGGAGCTGATGACGACCACGCCGAACATCGGTACGGCAGCGCCCCTGCTCGCCGGGCTCAACGCCTCCGCGGACCTCGCACGGGCACTGGACCGCCCGGACGATGCGGCACGCTGGACCGCTGCCGCCGGCCGGCTCTCGTCCGGGATATCCAGAAGGTTCGCACCCCTCGGTTACCAGCGCACCGTCGACGGACAGCACGGACACGACAGCGCGGTGGCGTTCATGGCGCCGCCTTTCAACGCCGCCCCCGCCGACCTGCCCCGGGCACTCGACGCCACGCACAGGGCGCTGCTCCTGCCCAACGGCGGACTCACGCCCGGGAACGATCCCACCGCGCCCTGGGGCGGGAACGCGTGGACGCCCAGTACCTCGTTCTTCGCCCTCGCATGGGCCGGGACGGGGCAGACGGCGAAGGCCGGGCAGGTCCTGGACTGGGTCCTCTCCAAACGGAACTCGCTCGGGGAGCTGCCCGAGAAGGTGAACCGGGCGGGGCGGCCCTCGTCGGTCGCACCGCTGGCCTGGACGGGCTCGATCACCGTCCTCGCCCTGGTGGCACTCGACGGCAAGCCCCTCCCCACACCACCCTTGCGGGCCCGGTGACCGTCACGCGCTCTGCGCGCCGCCTCAGACGGGCTGCGTCCCGTCACCCGGGGGCGGAGCGGTGCGGAGGCTTTCCAGCTCGGCGAGGAGGCGCCGGTACGCGAGCCGCTCCGCGTGCACCGCACGCCTGAGGGGGAGGTAGTGCGGATCACGCCGTACCCGCGCCTCGTGCGCGGCGGCGAGGCGGAGCCGCCTCGCTCCGGCCAGGTCGTTCATCGCCGCCACGTATCCGCGGTCGAGAAGCTTGTGGTCGAGGACCTCGGCGAAGGCCCGGTCCGCCAGCACGCCGATCCGGTCGAGTCCTTCCACGCATCTCGCCGGGTCCGTCTCGGCGCAGTCCTCGTCCAGGTCGTGGGACAGCGATCTCAAGGCCGTGCCGAGCTCCGGGTACTCCCAGGCGGGCGCCGTGTCGTTCCTGCATCCGGTCGCGAGGGCGGTGAGGGCCGTGAGCGCGGCCACGGCGCGGACCGTTCCCCCTCCCCCGCGCATGCGGGTGCCCGTGCGTATCCGTATGCGGCTGTGCGAGAGGAAGAGAGGAGCCATGTGAGCCCCGATCGCCCGAGGGTCGGAGTGCGGCCGCCGTCGCCGGCGAGGCGGTGTACACGCCACCGCCCGGCGAGGTGGCCCTGGCCGCCATCCTCACCCGCCCCGATCCGCGCTGCCACCCGGCGGCCCAGGGGCCGCGGGTGCACGGTGCGGCGCAGGTCACTGCCGCGGCCGGCCCCCGGCCTGCGCAAGGGTCGGGGGCTGGACCGCCCGGTGCCACGGGGTGGGGGTCCGGCCTGCGATCTGCTCGGATCCGGCCGCGGGAAGCGTCGTGACGACGTGCAGATCGGCGTCCAGGCCGAGGGCCGCCGCGACGGCCGTACCGGCCCCCCAGTCGGCCACGCCCGCCGGGGCACCCGTGTACAGCATCTGGGACTCCTGCCAGGACTGCGGGCCGTCCGCGCCCGCCACGCCCACCGTCCCCGTGCCCGCGCGGCCCGCGAGCACGTGGCCCGCGACGCCCACCGCGCCGTACCCGCCGAGACCGCCGGCCGCGGCGACCCGGGAGAACTGCGGCGCGGGCCCGCCCGCGGCGGCCAGGCTCGTACCGACGGCGCCCGTGCCGGGGCGGCGGAAGAAGAGCCGGACCCCGTCGCCCTCCGGGCGCACCGAGAGCACGCCCGTCGTCTGGGGCAGCCCGGTCGGGAAGGGGCCGCCGAACGGGGCACCCGGCGTCGGCTGGACCCAGGCCAGCACGGAGCCGGCCGTCGCCGCGTACACGTGCCGCCGCCCCGAGCCGTCGGTCGCGGTGACCGGATCGCCCAGGAGGCCGGCGCCGCCCAGGGCCTGCCATGCGCCGAAGGCGCCGTCCGGGGCCGTCTGGGTCCGGGCGCGCAGCGTACGCCTGGAGTCGCGCACGTACACCGCCATCCGGCCGGCCAGGTCCACGGCGACGGCCGGTCCGCTGATCGCCGAGGTGACGGACCTGTCGGTGGTGTCCGGGGTGCCCAGCGACTGCCACGGGCCGAATGCGCCGTCGGCCTTGGTCTGGACTGCGTAGACGATGTCCCGGCCGTAGTCCTGGGGTTTCGTGCCCAGGGTGGTGCGGTTGGCGAACACCGCGACCCTGCCGTCGGGGAGCCGGACCGCCGTCGCGCCGGCGTCTATCCCGGTGCCGGGTCCGGCGTCGGGCAGGAACCGGGGGCCCTGCCAGGGGGCCTGCGGGCCGCTGCGCGACCAGTACGCCATCCGGCCGTCCAGCACGGCGAAGGCCCAGAGCCGTCCGGAGACGCCTTCGGTCATCCAGGAGGTGCCGTCACCCCGGCTGTAGCGGATGGTCTGGCTCCAGCCGGCGCCGGTGGGCCTGGTCGCGGTCTTGCGGTCGCCGCAGCCGGCGGGGCTGCCGCACCAGTCCTCGTGGTCAGTCCAGGCGTAGGTCTTGAGGTAGCCGAGCTTCTCCTCGGCCGTCTGCGGGTCGAGCGTCGGCGGCAGCGAGCTGTTCGGGTAGCTCATGTAGTTCTGGACCGAGAAGTGCGGCCGGTCCGTGGACTGCGCGTAGCGTTCGGCGGCGGCCTGGACGAAGCGGGCGCCGTACATGTGGTCCTGGTGGTCGAGGAAGGTGCCGCCCTCCGACCTGCCGGGGGTCGGGTCCTGCGTCCGTATCGTCGTCGGCCGGTAGAGCGCGAACACGTCCGCGATGGCGGCTATCGCCTGGTCCTTGGTGTAGGAGAACGCCTGCCTGACCGGCGTCCCGGAGGTCAGCTGGGCGCCCAGGGCGGGTATCCGGCCGTCCCACAGACCGCGCATGCTGTCCGGATTGTCGCCGGAGATGCTGCGGGCCTCGCGGAGCTGCATCCACACCAGGTTGACCTCGGGCCTGGCGACGAGGACGTCCACCTCGGCGCTGCCCCCGCCGGCGGTGGGTACGGACTTCCGCTGCCAGGCGCTGGTGCGGTCGCCGGTGGCCATCTGGGCGTAGGCGCCGCGGATGCCGTTCTGCCGGGCCTCCGCGTAGGCGGCGCGGTCGGCGGGCCCGGCGGCGTCCTCGAGGTGAGGGCTGTGGGCCTCGTTCCTGCCATCGGACTCGCCGGAGGTCAGGTAGACGGTGGTGACCTTGATGCCCGTCGATATGGAGCGGCTCAGGTCGGGGTTCATGAAGAAGAGGTCGTCGTCGGGGTGTGCGACGACCTGGAGGGCCGAGCCCTCGGTCACGCTCGGCCTGACGAACGCCTCGGGGGCCGCCTGCTGCCGGTCGGTCCCGTATCCGTAGGCCCAGGTCGTCACGCCGGCGATGCCCACGGAGGCCGCGGCGAGCAGGGCCGCGATGCGGGTGCGGCTGGCCAGGGACATGTACGGCGCCTTGAGGGTCGGTCCGGTGCGGAGTTCCGCCTGGGAGGTCGGTCGATGTCCCGATGGCTCCACTGCTCCCGGAGACGACCGGGGCCGATTATGCCTCGCGGGTTTGCGGCTGACACACCCTCAAGAGGCATATGACTGGAACCAAGTTGAATGCGAACAATGCACCACTTGCCCGTTTTGCCGCCTATGCGATGCGGCGATGGTGATCCCCGTCACGCGCCGAGTGCGTCCCCGATGTCCTGCTGCCAGTAGGTGACCGTCAGCGAGCTGTCGTAGTACACACCGGCGGCCGGCAGGGACGGGGTGGCGGACGCGCCGCCGCTGCTGTGGGGCGTGCGGCCCTGGAAGGCGATCGTGAGCCGGTGTGCGGTCGTACCGCCCTCGCCGCTGCCGTCGGCCGCCGACAGCACGGCCGCCGCGTAGCCCGACTCGCCGGGCGCGAGGGACACCACCGCCTGGGGCCGGGTCCCCTCCTGCGCGGTCGGCGCCCACTGCATCTCGTCGAAGCGGAGCTGCGGGTGGTACGGCAGGTCGCAGACCTTCGAGCCGGTGTTCTTCACCGTGATCAGCATGTGGTTGAGCGGACGGGGGACCGTCCGGACGGTGACCTCGGTGTTGGAGCCGTTGCACAGGACGCGGTTCCCCGCGGCGGACGGGTCCGTCGAACCCTTCGCGCCCCCCTGGCCGCCGCCGGTCTTCGCACCCCCGGTCGCCTTCGCCCCGCCGGTCGGAGCCGCGGGGCCCCCGGGGCCGGGGTGCCCGGGGCCGGGGTGCCCTGGGCGCTGTCCGTACCGCCCGTCGCCGAGGGAGTGGCCGCGGTGGAGTCCGATGCGGCCGCGGCTCCCCCGTCCTTGACGCCCGTCCCGTCCTGGCACGCCGTGAGGGCGAGCGCGGCGAGGGCGACGGCGGCTGCACTCACGAGCCGGCGTCGGGCACGGGCCCGGGACGGGCGAGCGCTGTTCGTGGTGGGGGTGCTGTGTGATGCGGACATGGCTGACGGCCTCTCATACGACGTGGCTGCGGCGGCCGGTGGAGGCCGGTCGCCACGAGCGGTGTGCTTGGATGACTCAAGGCTGTGCGGTGATCCGTCCCGGCCGCCACACACGACGGGCGGTCAGGGACGCTGGAACGCCGAAACAGGCGCTGAGCTGCTGAAACAACCTGTTCCTGGGACGCGGGACGGGACACGGGGTGGGAGGAACGGTGTCGGAAGACACTGCCGAGACCGAGTTCGCCCGGCTGCTGCGGGAGTTGAAGGACCGGTCCGGCCACAGCTACGGGATGCTCGCCAAGCGGCTCCACATGAGTACGTCGACGCTGCACCGGTACTGCAACGGCGATGTCGTCCCCACCGAGTACGCACCCGTCGAATGGCTGGCCCGCCTCTGCAAGGCATCGCCCGAAGAACTCGTGGCCCTGCACCGGAGTTGGGTGCTGGCGGACACCAACCGCAGCCGCAAGGGCGCCGGCGGCGGAGCCAAGGCGCAGCCCGCGGCCGCCACGGTGACCGCCGGGCCCCGCGCTTCGGAGACGGAGCCCGGGCCGGCCGCGCAGGCGCCGGCGGGGAACGGGATCCTTCCGGCCGGCGCGGCCGTCCCTTCGGACCCGCCCGCGCCGAAGGCACGGCGCCGTCTGCGCCGGGCCGTTCTCGCCGGGATCGCCGTGGCCGCCGTCACCGGGGCGGTCGCGTTCACCGCGAGCCTGGCGGGACGGGACGCCGGCGTCCGCGACAGCCCCGTCGGCGCCGCAACCGCCGCACACGGCGAGGGGGGACGTACGCAGGGCAGTACGGCCTCCGCGGCTGAGTCCGCTGCGTCCCCGTCGGACTCCGCATCCCCCGCCGACGGAGCCGGGGCCGGTCCCGAAACGGCCGGTACCGGCGCCGCCTCGACACCGTCACCCCCCGGCCGTGGCGAAGACCCCGCGCCCGGTACGCCGGTGAAGGTGACCACCCAGCCCTACACCTGGGAGGCGCCCTGCGGCCAGCACTACCTGATCGACAAGCCTCCGGCCCAGGTGGGCCCGCCGCCCGTGGAGCGGGACGCGCCGGCATGGGTCGCGGCGTCCGGAGCGGTGTCCGCGGGCGAGCAGTACGTCACGCTCACCCTTCAGGGCGCCGGCAAGGACACGGTGGTCCTTGACAGCCTGACCGTCCGCACCGCCGGCAAGCGCACGCCCCTGGCCTGGAACGACTACGCCATGGGCTACCCGGGGGTCGGCTGCGGGGCCGGCGTTCCGACCCGCTCGTTCACCGTGGCCCTCGACGCCGCACGCCCGGCCGTCGTGCCCGAGGAAGGTCAGCCGGACTTCCCGTTCAAGGTGAGCGAGTCCGAACCGGAGGTGTTCCACATCAAGGCGGGCGCCTCCGCGTACGACGTGAACTGGTACCTGGAGCTTTCCTGGTCCAGCGGCTCCCGCCACGGCACCCTCACCATCGACCACAACGGCAAACCGTTCCGCACCAGCGGCCGCGGCGGGCGGCCCGGCTACGAGTTCCCCCTCGGCGGCGACGGATGGGTCAAGGCGGGGACGACCATCCGCTGACCTGGAGCGACCGGGCGGGTACCCGGAGCGCACGGCCCCGGCGTCCCCGGGGCGGTCCCGGACGATCGAACATACGATGGGCGGGAACCGGCGCGGGCGCCCCGCCGGGCCGCCCGCCCAGACCACTCGGGGTGGAGACGTATGGCACAGCCCGCCGACACAGCGCGGACCGTCATCCTGACCGTGGACGACGACCCGGGAGTCTCCCGGGCCATCGCCCGTGACCTGCGGCGCCACTACGGCGCCGGGTACCGGATCGTGCGCGCCGAGTCCGGCGAGTCCGCGCTGGAGGCGCTGCGCGAGCTGAAGCTGCGGGGCGACCTGGTGGCGGTGATCCTCGCCGACTACCGCATGCCGCAGATGAACGGCATCGAGTTCCTCGAGCAGGCCCTCGGCGTGTACCCGGGCGCGCGGCGCGTGCTGCTGACCGCGTACGCCGACACCAACGCGGCGATCGACGCGATCAACGTCGTCGACCTCGACCACTACCTGCTCAAGCCGTGGGACCCGCCGGAGGAGAAGCTCTACCCGGTCCTGGACGATCTGCTCACGGCCTGGCGTTCCAGCGACTACCGGCCGGTGCCCGCCACCAAGGTGGTCGGGCACCGCTGGTCGGCGCGTTCCTCGTACGTGCGGGAGTTCCTGGCCCGCAACCAGGTGCCGTACCGCTGGTACTCCTCCGACGAGCCCGAGGGACGGCGGCTGCTGGAGGCCGCCGGCGCCGACGGGCAGCGGCTGCCCCTGGTGGTCACACCGGGCGGCACCGTGCTGGTCGAGCCGGATGCGCCCGAACTGGCCGCCCACGTGGGGCTCGCGACGACGCCGACGGCCGACTTCTACGACCTCGTCGTGATCGGCGGCGGCCCGGCCGGGCTCGGCGCCGCGGTGTACGGGGCCTCCGAGGGGCTGCGGACCGTACTGGTCGAGAGGTCGGCGACGGGCGGGCAGGCCGGGCAGAGTTCCCGCATCGAGAACTACCTCGGCTTCCCGGACGGCGTGTCGGGTGGCCAGCTCACGGAGCGCGCCCGCCGCCAGGCCGGCCGGTTCGGTGCCGAGATCCTCACGGCGCGCGAGGTCACGGGGCTGGAGGTCAACGGGGCGGCACGTGTCGTCCGCTTCTCCGACGGGTCGGCGGTCGCCGCGCAGAGCGTCATCCTGGCGACCGGTGTGACGTACCGGCAGCTCCGGGCTCCGGGCTGCGACGACCTGACCGGCTGCGGGGTGTACTACGGCTCCTCGCTCACCGAGGCCTCCTCCTGCCAGGGGGAGGACGTGTACATCGTGGGCGGCGCCAACTCGGCGGGGCAGGCGGCGATGTACCTGGCGCGGGGTGCGAAGTCGGTGACGCTGCTGGTGCGCGGGGCGTCCCTGAGGGCGTCGATGTCGTACTACCTGGTCCAGCAGATCGAGGAGGCGCCGAACATCACGGTGCGGACCCGGACCGAGGTCGAGGCGGCGCACGGCGAGGGACACCTGGAGCAGCTCACCCTGCGGGACGTGGACAGCGGTGCGACCGAACTCGTCGACGCCCAGTGGATGTTCGTCTTCATCGGCGCGGCCCCGCTGACGGACTGGCTGGACGGCACGGTACTGCGCGACGAGCACGGTTTCATCCTGGCCGGGCCGGACCTCACGCCGGACGGGCGGCCGCCGGCCGAGTGGGAGCTGGACCGGCCGCCCTACCACCTGGAGACCAACATTCCCGGCGTATTCGTGGCGGGCGACGCGCGCGCCCGGTCCGCGAAGCGCGTCGCGTCCGCCGTAGGAGAGGGAGCCATGGCCGTGATGCTCGTCCACCGGTACCTGGAGCAGTCATGAGCGGGCAGCCCATGCCGTGCAGCCCGCAGGAGATCGCCTCGCTGTTCCTGTTCGAGAAGCTCTCCCCGGAGCAGCTCGGGCGGCTGTGCGGCGAGGGGCGGGTGGAGCGCTTCGAAGCCGGCCCGGTGTACACCGAGGGCGACCCGGCCACCTGCTTCTACGTGATGATCGAGGGCACCGTCGTACTGTCGCGCCGGGTCGGCGGCGACGACGTCGAGGTGAGCCGCACCTCGCAGCGCGGTGTGTACGCGGGTGCCATGCAGGCGTACTTGGGCGACCGCGTGCCGCAGACGTACAACAACTCGATGCGGGTGACGGAGCCGACCCGGTTCTTCGTGCTGCCCGCGCAGTCCTTCGCGGACATCATGCGGGACTGGTTCCCGATGGCGGCGCACCTGCTGGAGGGGCTGTTCTTCGGTTCGAGGAACACCCAGCGGGCCATCGGGCAGCGCGAACGGCTGCTGGCGCTGGGGTCGTTGTCCGCCGGGCTCACCCACGAGCTCAACAACCCGGCCGCGGCTGCCGTCCGGGCCACCGCGACGCTGCGGGAACGGGTCGGCAAGATGCGGCACAAGCTGGCCCACATCTCCCAGGGCCAGTACTCGCGCGAGGTGATCGCCGATCTCATCGAGATCCAGGAGCGCACCGTCGAGCGCGTGGCGAAGGCAACGGCGCTCAGCCCGCTGGAGGCCTCCGACCGGGAGGACGAACTCGCCGACTGGCTCGACGACCACGGCATTGCGGAGGGCTGGCGGATCGCGCCGACCTTCGTGCAGGCGGGGCTGGACACGGACTGGCTGGAGCAGGTCGCGGCGACCGTGGCCGAGGAGATCCTGCCGTCGGCCATCGGCTGGCTCAACTACACGGTCGAGACCGAGCTGCTGATGGACGAGATCGACGACTCCACCACCCGCATCTCCCACCTCGTGGACGCGGCCAAGCAGTACTCGCAACTGGACCGTGCGCCGCACCGGGTCGTCGACGTCCATGAACTCCTCGACAGCACGCTGCTGATGCTGTCCGGCAAGATCGGCTCCCGGGTGCGGGTGGTCAAGGAGTACGACCGCTCGGTGCCGGACGTGCCCGCGTACCCGGCGGAGCTCAACCAGGTCTGGACGAACCTCATCGACAACGCCGTCTTCGCCATCGGGAGCACCGGCGGCGAGGGCACGCTGACGGTCCGCACCGCGCGGGAAGGCGACCGGCTGCTGGTGGAGTTCCGCGACACCGGGCCCGGCATCCCGCCGGACATCCGCAGCCGCATCTTCGATCCCTTCTTCACCACCAAGCCGGTCGGCGAGGGCACCGGCCTCGGCCTCGACATCTCCTGGCGGATCGTGGTCAGCAAGCACCACGGCAGCCTCCAGGTCGAGTCCGCACCGGGCGACACGCGGTTCCAGGTGCTGCTTCCGCTGACCGCCCCCGAGCCCTCCCCCGAGCACTCCCCCGCATCCGAGACCGCCGAGGAGCCGGCATGACCGACATCAACGGAATCGACCCGAGCGTCCCGCCCACCGGAACCGGCTGCGCCGAGTGCGACGCGGTGGGCGGCTGGTGGTTCCACCTGCGGCGCTGCGCCCAGTGCGGCCACATCGGCTGCTGCGACTCCTCGCCGGCCCAGCACGCCACCGCGCACTGGAAGTCCGCCGGCCATCCCCTGGTGCAGAGCTTCGAGCCGGGCGAGGAGTGGTTCTGGGACTACGACACCAATGAGCTGTACGAGTCCGGGCCCGAGCTGACGCCTCCGGCCGCCCACCCGGCGGACCAGCCGGTCCCGGGACCGGTCGGCCGGGTTCCGCAGGACTGGACGAGCCGGCTGCACGGCTGACAGCGGGGGCGTGCCCGAGGCGTCACCGGCTTCCGGTACGGCGGCCGGGTCGTCAGCGCTGCGGCGATCAATCATGACCAGTGTCTTCTCCGGCTTCATCGTGGAGGACGACGACTTCGTCAAGATGATCGGCTTCGGTCTAGGGGGTGTCGTCCTGTTCGATGCCTTCGTGGTCCGCATGGCCATCGTGCCGGCGCTGTTCGCCCTCCTCGGCAAGTCCGCCTGGTGGCTGCCGAAATGGCTGGACCGCCTGCTGCCGAACATCGACGTCGAGGGCGGGAACCTGACGCACCGGCCCACAACGCCCTCGAACAGCTCCCCCCGGAAGCACCTCGTGGCCTGACCACCGAACTCCCCCACGGCCCGGCGGACTCCCGCCGGGCCGTCGGCCGGTTCGGCCGAAGTCGGGCGGAATGCCGGGCTCGTCCCTGTGTCGATCCTGCGGGCTTCCTTAAGGGAACTTGAAGAACCCCTCCCGGCGGCCCTTTTCGCTGATCACCGGCCTAGGCTCGAGCGGACTCCCCTCCTCCCCCTCTCCTGTGAGGTGTTACCGGCATGAGCCGCAGCCGAACTCCCGGTCCCGAAACGCCGTCCCGCGTCGAGGCTCGGCGGAGGAAGACGGTGCGTACGCGCATCGTCCTGTCCGTCACCGCGGCGGCTGCGGCGGTGGCGGTCGGCGTCGCGGTGGCCGACTCCGACGGCGATGCCCGCGCGGACCGGCGGGCCGACGGCGCGGCCGGTACGGCGTCCCCGTCGGCGGGCACCGGTGACGCGACGGGAACCCCCACCCCTGCCGCCTCCACACCCACCGCCGACGCCTCGGCGTCGGCGAGCCCGAGTCCGTCCGGTACGCCCGGTGCCGAGGCGTCGGGATCCGCCGCTCCGACGAAGCCCGAGGCGGCGCAGAGCAGCATTGCGGCCAAGTCGGCGTCGGGCGAGGGCGGCAAGGCCACGCGGAAGCCCGGTACCACGACGGGCGGCGGGTCCGGCGGCTCGGGTGGCTCCGGCGGTTCGGGCGGTTCCGGCACCGTCGACGGCAACTCCGAGTCCGCGGTTCTGGCCCTGGTCAACAAGGAGCGGGCCGCTGCCGGATGCGGCCCGCTGGCCATGAACGCCAAGCTGAGCACCGCCGCGCGCACGTACAGCGACACGATGGCCCGCAGCGGCGTCATGTCCCACACCGGACCCGACGGATCCACCATGACCAGCCGCGTCGAGGCCGCCGGGTACGCGTGGTCCGGCCTGGGCGAGAACATAGCCCGCGGCCAGGCCGACGCCGACGCGGTCATGAAGGCGTGGATGAACAGCTCCGGTCACAGGGCGAACATCCTCAACTGCTCCTTCAAGGAGATCGGCATAGGCGTCCACAAGGGCGACGGCGGCCCGTGGTGGACGCAGGACTTCGGGACCCCGAGGTAGCCGACCCCGGGGCAGCCGGCCCCGCCTTGCGAACAGACCCCCGCCGGCCGCATGAACGACCCCCCACCGGCCGCCGAGCGGGCGTCCACGTCCTCCGACCCGTACGCGGGTGCGGAGGACGTCGGCGTTGCTCCGGCGGGAGGTCCCGGCCGCCCCTCGGGGGGACGGGTGACAGGTCGGCCGGCGCGTCGGCCACTATGGGGCCGTGCCTCGAATTCCGCGCTACCTGTTCATATGGCTGTCGTGCACGGCCACGAGCGTGACTGCCGTACTCCTCACGGTCCAGTTCGTGGTCGGCACGACCAGGCACACGCCCCCGGTCGCGCGGTCCGCCCCGACGGTCATCGAAACGCCGCCGGCCTGGCAGGCGGGCCAGAGCCCGCCGTCCCCGACCGCGTCCACGAGCCCCTCGCCCACGGTGTCGCAGCGGCCCTCCCCCTCGGCCACGGCCCCCACCCCCGCGAAGGCCTCGAAGACCCCCCGGCCCAGCACACCGAAGCCCGCCGTGGACTGCGAGGACGGCGGAGCGGGCCTGCACACCGTCCCCTCGCAGGGCGGCAAGGCCACCGTGCGGTACGGGAGCCGGGGCGTGTGCCTCATCTCCGCGATCCCCGCCCTCGGGTTCAAAGCCACCACCTCGCAGAACGCGGACGACACCCTCACGGTCACGTTCACCAGTGCCGACCACCGGTCGGTCATCACGGCGACGGTCGACCCGGGGGCGAGGGCCAGCGTCCGCGAATCGTCGCTCTGAGGCCCGGTCCCCTCGGCCGTCCCGACCGATCCGCACGACGGGGCCCTTCTGGTCCCTTTCGCGCATTTCACCACGTTGTACGGGCTGATGGACCGGGTTCCGGCGAAGCGGAAGGTGAGCTCTTCCTTAGGGCACCTTAGGGCAACCTCAAGATCGCGCCGATACGGTTCCGGCCGCCCGTCGCGGTCCTATGCTCGCGTCAGCCGAGCGGCCTTCGGCGCCGGGGCGTGACACCCCGGCGGACCTCGGGGCCGCCGACTTCACCGAGCCGAGGGGGCGTTCTGCCCTCCCGCAGTCCGAACCGTGCCCTGGGGTGTCTTCACCATGAGTCCTGACATGCTCCGATCCGTCCGTGCCGACCGCCGTACGAGCCCGCACCGCTCCCCCGCGCCGCTGGGGGCGCGGCTGCCGCTGGTGGCCGCGGCCGTGGTCGCGGCGGGCCTGACGGCCGCCTGCGGGCCGTCCTCCCAGCCCGCCGGATCCGCCGCGCCGTCCGCCCTCGGACAGTCCTCGCAGGCCCTCGCCTCCGGGACGCTGTCCGCGACCGGGTCCCCCGAGGCGTCGCCGACCGCGTCTGCCTCGCCGTCCGCGTCGGCCACCGTCCTGCCCAGCTCGTCGCCGACTCCCCCGACGGGCGCCCGGAGCGGCTCCGCGACGCCGGCCAAGCCGCCCCGTACGTCCGCCGCGCCCGAGCCGGCGAAAATACCCGGTCCCGGCTACGACAGTTCGGCCGATGCGCAGAAGCAGATCGACGCGGCGCTGCGCGCGGCCAAGGCGGAC
Organism: Streptomyces sp. R33; assembly: GCF_041200175.1. Classification (NCBI taxonomy): domain Bacteria; kingdom Bacillati; phylum Actinomycetota; class Actinomycetes; order Kitasatosporales; family Streptomycetaceae; genus Streptomyces; species Streptomyces sp. R33. The sequence goes on from NZ_CP165727.1 coordinate 1,469,692, forward strand.
GGGCGTACGGTGCTGCTCGACTTCGGCGCGAACTGGTGCGGCAACTGCAAGGCCGCCGACAAGGTGTTCGGCCAGTCGCAGACCGCCGCGATCCTGGGGGCCTCGTACCACCTGGTCAAGGTCGACATCGGCGGCAACAGCTCCGCCAACTCCGCGCTGCTGCGCAAGTACAGCCCGTCGGGCGGGACCTACACGATGCCCGTACTGGTCGTGGTCTCCCCCTCCGGCACGGTGCGCACCGACACCCATGTCACGGGCAACCCGTCCCTGACTTCGGAGGGCATCAACGCCTTCCTGCGCCAGTGGGCGTCGTGAGACGACCCGCCCCGCAGGTCCCGGGGCGCCGGCGGCGCTCCGCCGCCGTCCTCGCCGGGGCCGGCCTGACGGTCGCGGTGGCGGCCGCGGTCGGCGGTGTCCTCGCCGTCGGCGGTACCGCCGGTGGGGCGCCGGACGGGCGGGTGAGCGCCGTACGGGCCGCGGCCGGGGCGACGGTCGTGGATCCCGGTGCCCGCGAGGAGGCGCCCGCACTGGCCGGCGACGACCTGGACGGGAAGCCCGTCGACCTCGCCGGGTTCCGGGGCCAGGTCGTCGTCCTCAACGTCTGGGGTTCCTGGTGCGGACCCTGCCGGGCCGAGGCCGACGGCCTGGAGCGGCTCAGCCGGCAGACCCGGGGTGACGGGGTCCGGTTCCTCGGGATCAACACGCGGGACCGGGACCGGGCCGCGGCCCGGTCCTTCGTCCGGGCGCACGCCCTGGGCTTCCCCAGCCTGTACGACCCCACCGGTGAACTCCTGCTCCGCTTCCCTCCCTCGCTGCTCAACCCGCAGGCGATTCCCTCGACCCTCGTGATCGACCGCCGCGGACGCATCGCCGTCGGCATCGGGGGCGCCGTCACCGAGGAGCAGCTGCGCCCCCTACTCACGCGCGTGGTGGAGGAGGAGTCATGACGACGGCCACGCACTGGGCGCTCGCCGCCGCGGACGCCCCTTCCCTCGTGAACGGAACCCTCGCGATCGCAGCTCCCGTGGCGTTCGCGGCGGGGCTCGTCTCCTTCCTCTCGCCGTGCGTACTGCCGCTCGTACCGGGCTACCTCAGCTACGTGACCAGTCTGTCGGTCGCCGACCTGGCGGACGCGGACGGCGGGCGCCGCAGCCGGATGGCGGCGGGCGCGCTGCTGTTCGTCCTGGGCTTCACGGCGGTCCTCGTCTCCGGAGGCGCCCTGTTCGGCCACGCCGGCCGTCTCTTCGTGGCCCACCAGGAGGCGGTCACCCAGGTGCTCGGGGTCTTCACCGTGCTCATGGGGCTGTCCTTCATGGGGTTCCTGCCGGGCTTCGCGCAGCGGGAGTTCCGCAGCCACCGGCGCCCCGCGCTGGGGCTCGCCGGGGCGCCTCTGCTCGGCGCGGTGTTCGCGGTCGGCTGGACCCCGTGCATCGGCCCGACGCTGGCCGCCGTCCAGGCGCTCGCCTGGACGCTGATGGCCGCCTACTGCCTCGGGCTGGGCCTGCCGTTCATCGTGGCCGCGCTGGCCTTCCGGCGGGCCCTGGGCGCCTTCGGCCTGGTCAAGCGCCACTACCCGGCGGTCCTGCGGCTCGGCGGGGGGATGCTCGTACTCGTCGGCGTGCTGCTGGCCACCGGTGTGTGGAACGACCTGGTGTACGCCCTGCAGTTGTGGAGCGCCAACTCCACCACCGTCTTCTAGGGCGGCCGTTCGCTCCAGGTCGAAGTCCCCCTTTCTCTCCCCGACACACGACACAGAGGTACATGTGAACCCTTCGACGCATACGAGGCCTTCCCGGACGGCCCCCGTCACGGCCGCCCTGCTCTCCTTCGTCTCCCTCGCTGCACTCGCGGCCTGCGGCGGGCAGCCCGCCGAGGGCGCAGGCGACTCCCCGCCACCCGCGACCCGGACGACGCGCTTCACCGAGAACGGGGTCACCGTCACGCTCTCGGTGTCCGACTGGCACGCCTCGCAGGGCACCCTCACCGCGGTCTTCACGCCCGAGGCCAAGGGGTTCCACCTCTACAGCGCCGATCTGCCGCCCAACGGCATCGAGGGCGTGGGCAGACCGACCGCGATGGCCGTCACCGGCGCCCTGAAGGCGCAGGGCAGGCTGACGGCCGCGGCGGACGTACGGTCGATCAGCGTGCCCGGAGTCGACGCCCCGGTCCCCGTCTACCCGGACGGCCCGGTCACCACCACCCTGCCCGTCCGCGCCGACGCCGGCGGGGACGCGACGGTGCTGTTCGGCTACGCGAGCTGCAGCACTCGGGACGGCTGCACCATCCCGGTGTCCGACCACCCCGTGCACCTGCGCATCACCGGCGACGGACCGGCGTTCGACGCCGCCCCCTAAGGTGTCCCCATGCCGAGCGTCCTGATCGTGGAAGACGACCCCAGCATCCGCCAGTCACTCATCGAGGTGCTGACGGAACACGGTTATGCCGTGCGCAGCGCTGCCGACGGGTTCGGCGCGCTGCGGGAGGTCACCCAGGCCCCCGTCGACGCCGTGGTCCTCGACCTGGGACTGCCCGATCTCGACGGAGGGGACGCCCTGCGCATGATCCGGGGCATTTCCTCCGTACCCGTGCTGGTGGCCACCGCCCGCGACGACGAGAGGGAGATCATCAAGCTCCTCAACGCGGGCGCCGACGACTACCTGGTCAAGCCCTTCTCCGGGGGGCAGCTCATCGCGCGCCTCTCCGCCGTCCTGCGGCGCACCAGCCACGTCCCCCCTGCCGGTACCCCGGCGGGCGCACCGGTGGCGGCGGCGAGCGAGCCGCTGCGCGCCACCACCGTGGGCGAGCTGGCGGTGGACCCGGGCGCGCGCACCGCGTACCTGGCCGGCCGGGAGCTCCGTCTCACCCGCCGCGAGTTCGACCTCCTGGCGTTCCTCGCCCACCACTGCGGCCAGGTCGTCTCCAAACGCCGTCTGCTGACCGAGGTCTGGCGCGAGCCGTACGTGGACGACCAGACCGTCGACGTGCACCTGTCGTCCCTGCGCCGCAAGCTCGGCGAACGCGCGGCGGCCCCGCGCTACCTGCTGACCGTCCGGGGCGTCGGCATCAAGCTGGTGGCACCGCGTTGAGACGCTCGCTGGCCGGAGTGGCGCTCGCCGTGACCTCCATGGTCGCCCTCTCCTTCCTCATACCGCTGGCCGCGCTGGTGATGTCGCTCGTCAAGGAACAGGGCGTCACCGCGGCCGAGCAGCGTGCCGCCGCCCTGGCCCCCGTCCTCACCCTGACCACGGATCCGGACGCCCTGCGGGAATCCGTCGCGAGCCTGGACGCGGCCGAGGACCTGGTCGTGCACCTGCCGGACTCGGGGCCCCTCGGCAGCTCGAAGGCGCCGGTGAACCTGCTCGAACGGGCCCAGCAGGCACGCGAGTCCATCTCCCAGGAGATCCCGGGCGGCTGGATATGCCTGCAGCCGGTGGTGCTCCCCGGTGACCGGGTCGCCGTCATCGAGAACTTCGTCCCCGACGCGGAACTGACCCGCGGGGTCAAGGAGTCCTGGGCGGTCATGGCCTTCCTGGCCGTGGGGCTGGTCGGCGGTTCCGTACTGGTCGCCGACCGCCTCGGCGCGAAGGTCGTCCGGTCCTCGAAGAGGCTCGCGCGGGCCTCGCACGCCCTCGGCCAGGGCGACCTGGACACCCGCGTGGACCCCATGGGTCCCAGGGAGCTGCGCGACGCGGGCGTCGCCTTCAACGCGATGGCCCACCGGATGACGGAGCTGCTCGCCGTCGAACGCGAACTCGTCGCCGATCTGTCCCACCGGCTGCGCACCCCGCTGACCGCCCTGCACCTGGCGTCCGAGCGCATGGCCGGCACACCGGAGTCGGCCAGGGTCGAGGCGGCGGTCGGCGAACTGGAGGCCGAGCTCCGGGCCATCATCGCTGCGGCGCGCACCCCGCTCGCCGTGGGCCCCATGGCCCAGGGCCTGCTCGGTACGGAAGCGCCCGCAGACCGTCACTCCGTCGGCGCGGGGGCGTCCGGCCCCCGCTGCGAGACGGCCGAGGTCGTCCGGCGCCGCACCGCCTTCTGGACGGTCCTGGCCGAGCAGCAGAACCGCTCCTGCTCACTCGACCTCACCCAGGAACCCACGTCCATCGCCCTGTCCGACGACGACGTCGCCGCCGTGGTGGACGCGCTCATCGGCAACATCTTCCGCCACACCGCACCCGGGACCCCGTTCGCCGTCCACGTCGTACGTACGGCACAGGCCGTGGAGCTGGTGGTGGAGGACGGCGGACCGGGCATCCCCGACCCGGACCGGGCCCTCTCCCGCGGGAGCAGCACCGGTTCCACGGGGCTGGGTCTCGACATCGCGCAACGGGCCGCGAGCGCCACGGGCGGCTCCATGCGCATCGGCCGCGGCCCGCTGGGGGGCGCGCACATCACCGTGACGTTCGCCCTGGCCCCACCGGCCCCGTCCAGCCGCAGGCCCCGCATCTCCCGCCGCCGCCCGACCCGCCCGCGCGGACGGTAGGCCGGGCCGCGCGAGCGCCGGGGCCCTGCCGGCTCCGGCATGCGCCGGGCCCGGATGCGGGGCACGCTGGAGCGTGGGTGCGCAGCGCCGAGAGGCGTGCCTCGACCGGACGGAGAGCAGGCCCGAGTCCGAAACCGCCCGGGGCGGGGCGTGACCGTCCGCCGGGCCGACGTGCGGAGGTGATGGCGGTGGCCGGTACACGAACCCCGCAGCGGCCGTCCAGCGCTCAGCGGCGCGTCCTCGCCCCCCTGGCCCTCGCGCAGTTCATCTGCAGCTTCGCCGGGTCCAACATGAACGTGATGATCAACGACATCAGCGAGGACCTGGACACCACCGTCCAGGGGGTGCAGATCGCCATCACGATCTTCCTCCTGGTCATGGCCGCGCTGATGATCCCCGGCGGCAAGCTGACCGACCGCTACGGCCGCAAGCGCTGTCTCATGGTCGGCCTCGTCGTCTACGGCATCGGCGCCCTGCTGAGCGCCGCCGCCCCGGGGCTGGGCGTACTGATCCTCGGGAACTCGATCCTGGAGGGGATCGGAACGGCCCTGCTCATCCCGCCCGTCTACATCCTCACGACGCTCATCTTCACGGACCTGACCTCACGGGCCCGCGCCTTCGGCGCCATCATGGCGCTGGGCGGCATCGGCGCCGCCGCCGGGCCGCTGATCGGCGGGCTCATCACCTCGTGGCTGAGCTGGCGGGCGGCCTTCGTATTCCAGACCCTGGTCATCCTGGTGATCATCGTGCTGAGCCGGAGCCTCGAGGACCCGCTGCCGCCCGATCCGACGCGCTCGTTCGACACCACCGGAGCGGTCCTCTCGGCCGCCGGCCTCATCCTGGTCGTCATGGGCATCCTCGCCGCCGACAACAACGTCTGGCTCATGATCGGCCTGCTCGTGCTGGGCGCCCTCGTGCTCCTGTGGTTCTTCCGCTCCGTACGGGCCAAGGAGCGGGCCGGCAAGGAACCCCTGCTGTCCACCAGCCTGTTCCGTGACCGCACCTCCAACCTGGGCCTCGTCACGCAGAACGTTCAGTGGCTGCTGCTGATGGGTTCCTCGTTCACCATCGCGGCCTACCTCCAGGTGGTGCGCGGCTACGACGCCGTCCAGACCGGCGTCATCTTCACCGCCGCCACGCTCGGCCTGCTCGTGTCCTCGCTCGCCGCCGAACGCCTCGCGAAGCGGTGGCCCCAGCGGACCCTCATCATGACCGGCTTCATCGTCACCCTCGCCGGCATCGTCGTCCTGATCGCCCTGGCCGGCGGCTCCCCGAACCCTTGGGCCCTCACCCCCGGACTCCTGCTGATCGGACTGGGCCTCGGCGTGATGCTGACCCCCTCGGTCAACGTCGTCCAGTCGAGCTTCCCCGAGGAGCGGCAGGGCGAGATCTCCGGCCTCTCCCGCAGCGTGTCGAACCTCGGGTCCTCGCTCGGCACGGCAGTCGCCGGCACCATCCTCGTCTCGGGCCTGACCAGCGGCGCCTACGCGGCCGCGATGATCACGCTGGCCGTGATCGGACTCGCCGGACTCGCTGCCGCGGTACTCCTTCCGAAGAAGCCGCGCCCGGTGGCCGGCCGTGTCCAACCGAGCATGGAATGACCATGCGGAACGTCCTCACGCGAGGTGACGGGTGATGTCGGACGAGAGAGCCGAACGCATCGCGGATTTCATCGAGCCGCTACGGGTGCGACCGGGGTCGAAGGTGCACCTGGAGCGGGACTTCGATCCCCGCTACAAGGCCGGTGTCAAGAAGCGGAACGCGGTCGAGCTGCTGCAGGCCGGCGTGTCCTTGCTCGCCGAGTACCAGGAGCGGCTGGCCGCCCAGCACACGTACGGGGTGGTGCTCTGTCTCCAGGCACTCGACGCCGGAGGCAAGGACGGGACGATCCGCCACGTGATGAGCGGGGTCAATCCCCAGGGCGTACGCGTCAGCAGCTTCAAGGTGCCGTCCTCCGAGGAGCTCGACCACGACTACCTGTGGCGCTACGCCCAGCGGCTGCCAGCGCGCGGCGAGATCGCCATCTTCAACCGCTCGCACTACGAGGAAGTCCTCGTGGTACGGGTCCACCCCGAGAACCTCGTCCGGCAGAAGCTGCCGGAGGGCTCGTTCGGACCGGGCATCTGGGACCGGCGTTACCGGGAGATCAACCGCTGGGAGCGGTACCTCACGGACAACGGGTTCAAGGTGGTGAAGATCTTCCTCAACCTGTCCAAGGAGGAGCAGCGCACCCGCTTCCTGAAGCGGATCGACCTGCCGGAGAAGAACTGGAAGTTCTCCGCCGCCGACGTCCGGGAGCGGCGCCGGTGGGACGACTACCAGGAAGCGTTCTCCGAGATGCTGTCCGCCACGAGTACGCGGTGGGCTCCGTGGTACGTCGTACCGGCGGACCGGAAGTGGTTCGCGCGGATCTGCGCGGCGGCGGTCCTCGCGCACACCCTGATGGAGATCGATCCCCAGTACCCCGATGTGGGGGAAGAGGCACGCAAGGACCTCCTCGTCACCAAACGGGGGCTGGAGCGCGAGGCCCCCGCCGGGGCCGTGGCCGATCCGTACACCACCCGGCACCCGTCGGCGGGACACGGGCACCGCAAGGGACGCAAGGGGCGGGGGAAGAAGCGCGGCTAGCGACCCTCGGACGGCGCGCGAACGGCCCGGACGCGTCCGCGGCCCCGTATCGGAGGCAGAACCATGACTATGCGGTCGGACTCTGTGGCAGAACAGCCCCGGGCTGGCGGGGACGGCTGGTACACGCGCTCTCCCGAGCAGGTCGTGGCGGCGTTCGGTGTCGATCCCGCGGTCGGTCTGTCCGCGGCGCGGGCCGCCGAACTCCTGACCGCACACGGTCCGAACGCGCTGCCCGAGGAGCAGCGGACTCCCGCCTGGCGGCGGTTCCTCGCGCAGTACCGCAGTTACATGCAGATCGTCCTGGTGGCCGCGGCGATCGTCTCGCTGGTCATCCACGAGTGGACCACCGGGATCCTGCTGGTCGTGCTGACGCTGCTGAACGCGGTCGTGGGCCTGCGCCAGGAGGGCAAGGCCGAGAGCGCCATGAACGCGCTGAAGTCGATGATGAAGGCGACGGCACGGGTGCGCAGGGACGGTACGGAGGCCGAGATCCCCGCGGAACAGCTCGTCGACGGCGATGTCGTGCTCATCTCCGCCGGGGACCAGGTGCCCGCGGACGGACGGCTCATCAAGGCCAGCGCCCTGCAGATCGACGAGTCGGCACTCACCGGGGAAAGCGTTCCCGCCGCGAAGGACACCGGCCCGCTGGCCGGCAGCCGGCTGTCGCCCGGCGACCAGACCAATACCGCGTTCATGAACACTCCGGTCACCCACGGCAGCGGCGTCATGGTCGTCACCGCGACCGGCGCGGACACCGAGCTCGGCAAGATCTCGGGCATGCTGTCGGCCACCGAGAAGGAGGTGCCGCCGCTCACCAAGGAGCTCGACCGGCTGACCCTGTGGATCACGGGGGCGGCGGGCCTCACCATGATCGTGATGTTCGCCCTGGGGCGCCAGCGGGACCAGGCCTGGGACGTCCTGTTCGTCAGCGCGGTCTCGCTGGCCATCGCGGCCATCCCCGAGGCCCTGCCGACCGTGACCCAGGCGATCCTTTCCGTCGGGAGCCTGAACCTGGCGAAGCGGCACGCCATCGTGAAGGAACTGCCGTCGGTCGAGACGCTGGCGTTCACCTCCGCGATCAACTCGGACAAGACCGGCACCCTGACGATGAACCAGATGACCGCCGTCGAAGTGCTGAGCCCCACCGACCGGTACACCGTGTCGGGCACCGGCTACGGACTCGAAGGCAGGATCCACCACGCTGCCGGGTCCGGCGCCGGGATCGAGGACGCGATCCTGCCGTACGTGGTGGCCAGCGACGCCAAGCTGGTGGACGGCGAGGTGGTGGGCGATCCCACCGAGGGCGCGCTGCTGGTGCTCGCGCACAAGGCCGGCCTGGACACCGACGCCACCAGGGACGCGCTTCCCCGGCTCGCCACCCTCCCGTTCGACCCCGGGTACAAGCTGATGGCCACGTTCCATTCGGCGGCCGACGCCTCCGGGCGGCAGGTCGTGCGCTGCTTCGTGAAAGGGGCGGCCCCGGCGGTCATGGCGCGGGCCTCCACCGCGCTCGCGGCGGGCGAAAGCGTCCCGTGGGACGCCGATCTGCTCCGCCGGGCCGAGGCCCAGAGCGAGCGGATGGGCGGCGAGGGGCGCCGGGTGATGGCCGCGGCCACCCGTGACCTGGACCCGGCCGGCTTCGATCCGGAGGGCGACCTGCTCGCGTACGTCACCGAGCTGCGGATGACCAGTCTCGTCGGCATGGTCGATCCGCCCCGCGAGGAGGCCAGGGCCGCGGTGGCCGCCGCCCGGGCGGCGCACATCAGGGTGCGCCTGGTGACCGGGGACGACGTCACCACGGGGGCGGCGATCGCCCGGCAGATCGGCATCCCCGGCGAGGCGGTGCTCGGCGCCGACTTCGCCGCCATGGGCGAGGAGGAACAGCTCGCCCGTATCGAGGGGATCGGCGTGGTGGGGCGGGTCGCGCCGGAGCACAAGGTCCTGCTCGCGAACACGCTCAAGAAGAGGGGCGAGGTCGTGGCGATGACCGGGGACGGCGTCAACGACGCTCCCGCCATCAAGGCCGCCGACATCGGTATCGCCATGGGCAGCGGCACGGACGTGGCGAAGAACGCCGGACGCATGATCCTCTCCGACGACAACTTCGCCACCATCGTCTACGCCGTGGAGCAGGGCCGGACGATCTACGACAACCTCACCAAGTACATCCGGTTCGTGCTGCTCCTGCTGGTCACCTTCGTGCTGACGTTCCTCGGCGCCACGGTCTTCAACATCGCCGCCGGTGAACCGTTCACCCCGCCGCAGGTGCTCTGGATCCACTTCGTCGTCAACGCCTCCTTCGGCTTCGCGCTCGGTTTCGACCGGGAGAGCGCCGGACTCATGCGGCGCCGGCCGCGTCCGCGCGGGGAATCGGTGCTCACGCGGCCCGTGCTGGTCACGGTCGGGCTGGGCGGGCTGGCGATCACCGTCCTGCTGCTCGGCCTGATCCAGCTCGGCGAAGCCCGCTACGACAGCATCGCGACGGGCCGGTCGATCGCGTTCACGGCCTTCTCGCTCTGCCTGATCGTGGCCGCCTTCGAATGCCGCAGCGAGACGGAATCCGTGCTGACGACCTCCACGTTCGACAGCAAGCAGATGAACTGGGTCGCCCTGGCCCAGTTCGTCCTCTCCGTACTGGTGACCCAGATGGACGGCTTCCAGCGCCTGCTCGGGACGACCGACATCGACGCGAGGCAGTTCGGCTGGGCGCTGCTGGCCGCACTGGCACTGCTGCTCGTATGGGAACTGGGCAAGCTCGTGGCCCGCCGGTCGAGGGCCGCGTGAGAAAGGCGCGCAAGTGACCACCCGGCACCACGGCCACGGGGTCCTCTCCCGCTTCCGGGCGGTTCCCGGGATCCGCGCGGTCTCGGCCTACCGGCGGGAGTGGCTCGTCAAGGACCTGGTCGCGGGAGTCGTCCTGACCACGCTGCTGGTGCCGCAGGGCATGGCGTACGCCGAGCTGGCGGGCCTGCCGGCCATCACCGGCCTGTACACGACGATCCTCTGCCTGCTCGGATACGCGGTGTTCGGCCCCTCCCGGATCCTGGTGCTCGGCCCGGACTCCTCGCTGGGGCCGATGATCGCCGCCACCGTGCTGCCCCTGGTGGCCGCCGGCGGGGATCCCGACCGGGCCGTCGCGCTGGCGTCGATGCTCGCGGTCATGGTGGCGGCGATCATGATCCTGGCCTCGGTGGCGAAGCTCGGCTTCATCGCCGACCTGATCTCCAAACCGACGATGATCGGCTACATGAACGGTCTGGCGCTGACCATCCTGATCGGCCAGCTGCCCAAGCTGCTCGGCTTCAAGGTGGAGGCGGACAACCTGATCGGCGAGTGCGCCGGCCTCGTGCGGAAAATCGCCGACGGGGCGGTGGTACCGGCCTCCGCCGCCGTGGGCCTCGGCGGGATCGCCCTGATCCTGGTCCTGCAGCGTTTCCTGCCGAAGATCCCCGCAGTGCTCGTGATGGTGGTCCTGGCCATCGGCGCGACCGCCGCCTTCGACCTGGACGAGCACGGCGTCGGCCTGGTCGGGGTACTGCCCGAGGGCTTCCCGCCGTTCACGATCCCCGAAGTGCGGCTCGCCGACCTGGCGCCGCTGCTCGGGGGTGCACTGGGCATCGCCCTGGTGTCCTTGGCCGACACGATCTCCAACGCGTCCGCCTTCGCGGCGCGTACGGGCCAGGAGGTCCGCGGCAACCAGGAGATGGCGGGCGTCGGTGCGGCCAACCTGGCGGCCGCCCTCTTCCAGGGCTTCCCCGTCAGCACCAGCGGGTCCCGGACGGCGGTGGCGGAGCGGGCGGGCGCCAGGAGCCAGCTCACCGGGGTCGTCGGAGCGGCGCTCATCGTCCTCATGCTCGTGCTGGCTCCGGGCCTGTTCCGCAACCTGCCCCAGCCGGCCCTGGCCGCCGTGGTCATCACCGCGTCGCTGTCGCTGGCCGACATCCCCGGGGCCGTACGGCTGTGGCGGCAGGACCGGGCGGAGTTCCTGCTGTGCTTCGCGGCCTTCGCCGGCGTGGCCCTGCTCGGTGTGCTGCCCGGGATCGCCGTCGCCGTGGGCCTGTCCGTACTCAACGTCTTCCGGCGCGCCTGGTGGCCGTACGACACCGTACTGGGGCGGGTGCAGGGCCTGGAGGGCTACCACGACATCCGCTCCTACCCGCAGGCCGAGCAGCTGCCGGGCCTGGTGATCTACCGGTTCGACGCCCCGCTGTTCTTCGCCAACGCCAGGGCCTTCCGGGACGAGGTCAGGCGACTGGCCGGCGCGGACCCGCGGCCGAGCTGGATCGTGATCGCGGCGGAGCCCATGACCGACGTGGACACCACCGCCGCCGACGTCCTGGAAGAGCTCGACGAGGCGCTCAACGCGGATGACATCCACCTCGTGTTCGCCGAGCTCAAGGACCCGGTGCGGCGGAAGATCGAGCGGTACGAACTCACCCGGACCATCGACCCCGCGCACTTCTACCCCACCGTCGAGACCGCCGTCGCCGCCTTCCGCCTGCGCACCGGGGCGCAATGGTCACCCGGGCCCGGGGCCGGCCCGCCCCCGCCCGCCGACGGCAAGTGACCGCCCGCCCCCGGCGCCGGCGCGGTGCGCCGCTCAGGCGGGGTCGCGTCCCGCGGCGGTCCGCCCCATGGTCAGCGCCAGCCGCCGCACCCGGCGCCAGTCCATCGGCGGCGCGGCGCGCGGCACGCCGGGACGGTGCCGGGGCACCCGCACGCGCAGGGCGCCGGACGCGATGCGGCAGCGCACGGGAGTGGACAGCACCAGGGCCTCCCCGTCGACGCCGACGGGGATGGCGGGAGCGTCGGAGTCGACGACGACCTCACGGGTGGTGACGGCGGTCAGCCCGCGGTCCTGCCTGCCGTGCAGCAGCAGCCCGGCCGCTTCGGCGGCGCTCGCGACGTCCACGCCGAGCACCCCCAGCTCGCCGGAGTCCAGTCGCTCCCGGCGCCCGACCCCCGCCGGATCCCCTCTCCGATAGGGGTTGTTGCTCACCAGCACGGCCTGGGGGCCGTCCAGGGCCAGGGCATCCGCACGGACGCTCAGCCGCGCGCCAGTGGCGTGGGTCAGCAGGGCCGGCAGCATCTCGAGCATGGTGCGGGCCTTGTCGTCACGGTAGGCCGGACTCTGCACGACCTCCGCGTACACGCCGAACGAGGCGCTGTTGACGAAGACGCGGCCCGGGTTCCCGGCCGCCGGTTCTCCCTCGTGGAGGTACCCGAGGTCGACGCGCAGTTCGACGCCGTCGGTCAGTGCCTCCAGACACCGGGAGGGATCCTGCCGGTCGAGGCCCAGGTCCATCGCGAAGTGGTTGCGCGTGCCCGCGCTGATCACCATGAACGGAATGTCGTACTCCACGGCCACGGCGGCGACCAGGGCCTGCGTACCGTCGCCGCCTGCGACACCCAGCAGGTCGGCCCCGCCCTCGACGGCCTGCCGCGCCAGCTCGGCCACGTCCTGCCGGTGGTCCGGATCGAGTACGACGACCTCGGCACCGAGGTCCCTGGCCCGCTCCGCCAGGCGGAACTTCCCGACCTTTCCGCCACCCGAGCGCGGATTCATGATCACGAACGGCCGCTCGGCCCGGACGACGGAGCGCTCCGGCATGCCCGGCGCGGAGTCCCCGGCAAGGGCGGCGCTGCCCGCTGCCACGGCCAGCGCCCACAGGGCGAGGGAGGCCAGGACGACCCACAGCAGCCCGGCGGCCGAGTACAGCAGCAGGACGGCGACCGGCGCGAGGACCACCAGCAGCCCGGCGAGCACCCTGATCCAGCCGGTGTGGGTGAGCATCCACCACACGCCAGCCGCCGTGAGGACCAGTCCCGCCCACCCCAGCGCCATCAGCACGAGGCTCGCGAGGCCGCCGAACACCACCAGCACCGCGAGCGCCGCCAGGCCCGTCACCAGGGCCAGGCGCGCGGTCCACCGCCTGCTCATGGGACAACCTCCCGCCGCTTCACCGGTCACCGGCTGCCGGTCAGCAGTCGGGCACCCCCTTCAGGCTACGAGCGCCACCCCCGCACGGCCTGCCCATCGCACTGCGCGAGCGGGCATCGTCCGCACCGGATCCCGCCAGCTGGTCGTCACCGACCTCGAACCGCTGCGGCTGCTCGCCGGCGGCGGGCCGCCCGCACCGCGGCCGCGTGTGTAAACGGCTACATGCTTCATGAAGCGGCCGTGCACCGGCTGGTGAGCGCGGACATCAAGGGGTCGGGGCAGCTCGACCAGCACGCCAAACTCCGGTCGCGGCCGGCGCCGTGCGCGGCGGACGGGCGCGTACGCGAAGACGCCCGGCCGGGAGGTCCCGGCCGGGCGTCTTCGCGTGTCTGCTGCCTGCTGGTGGCTCAGTACCAGTGGTGGGTCTGCCAGAAGTTCCAGGCACCGACGGGGCTGCCGTAGCGGGAGTTCATGTAGTCCAGGCCCCACTTGATCTGGGTGGCCGGGTTGGTCTTCCAGTCGGCACCCGCGGAGGCCATCTTCGAGGCCGGCAGGGCCTGGACCAGGCCGTAGGCGCCCGAGGAGGCGTTGGTGGCGGTGTGGTCCCAGCCGCTCTCACGGGAAACGATGTTGTTGAACGCCGCGAACTGCGCCGGGTCCTTGATCATCTGCTGGGCGATCGCCTTGGCGCTCGTCGGGGCCGCCTGGGCGGGAACCGTGGCGAGCATCGAGCCGGCGACGCCCAGGGCGACGATGGAGCCGGCGAGGGTCTTCTTGGAAGCGGCGATGCGGCGGATGACAGCGTGGGACACGGATGAACCTTCCGAAGGCGACAGGGACGGTCGCGGGCATGCCGAAGACATGCGTGAGCCACTCACACGGAGGAGAGGGATTCACCGGCAGCGGGTGAAGCACCCGTGCCGCCCGGCGACACATCCAGTTCTACGCACGTCCCGACCCCCTGGCAACGACCCCTCCTACTAGCCGCCCTCGCAGCGAGGGTCTACCACTCCCGAACCTTCCGGGACGGAACCCTGCAGATCGGACGGCACGAGGTGGGCGGCAGCGGGCCCTCAGGCAGCTACTACCCGCGTTCGTGTGTGACGTGGGCCCTATGGGGCGGCTCACCCCCAGAGCACCCCGATCTCACCGAACGTCATCGCTCGTACACCTTCGAGAAGCCCGACCGGATGTCTGATTTAGGTAGAAATCAAAGGGAATGCCCGACCTAAGGCTGCCTTCCGTGCGGCCCGCCGGCCGGGACGCCCGCCAGGTGGTGCCAACCGCGCAGGCCGGCCTCCGCCAGCAGGTCCGGGTGGTCGCCGACGACGACCGGGTGGCCGACGAGGCGGAGAAGCCCCAGGTCGGAGACGTGGTCGCCGTAGGCGTGACACTCCTCAGGGCCGATGCCGCGCTCGGACAGGAGCTCGCGGGCGGCCCGGGCCTTGGCGTCACCGATCATGGTCGCCAGTACTTCCCCGGTGTACACCCCGTCCCGGATCTCCGGGCGGGTGCACAGCACGATGTCGGCTCCGACGTGGGCGGCCACCGGGTCCAGAGCGGCGGGGAAGGAACCGGAGACGAGGACGGTGGCCAGCCCCCGCTCCCGGTGCGCCGTGAGCGCTGCAAGGACGTCCTGGTGGAAGAAGCCGCCCTGTCGCAGGTGCTGCGCGAACCACGCGCGGCCGACCGCCTGCGTCTGCTCGGCCGCGTAGCCGGCGAACCGCCGGTAGAAGAGCCGGTTGCCCTGTTCCCGGGGCAAGCCGGGGCGCAGCAGGTCGCGGGCGTCCCGGCGGAGCCTTTCCTGCTCCTGCGGGGTGTGCCCGACGGCTTCCAGAAAGAAGTCGTAGAAGTCGAACATGGTCTTGACGGTGGTGAGCGTCTCGTCGACGTCGAAGAATGCGACGGCGTGCGTGGTGCTCGGCAGTGCCGTGGTCACGGAGAACTCCGGAGGCGAGAAGGGAGAGGGGAAAGGGAAGAGGGGACGGGAGGGGAAAGCCCGCATACGGAGGGCTCAGCCCAGCGCCACGCGTACCTCGGCCACCGTCTCGTCCTGCTGGACGGCGCTCATGCGGAAGGCGCCCGGGCCGCCGTCTTCCTCGCGCACGGCGGTCAGACGCACCTCGTCGTCCAGTTCCGCGAACTTCAGGAAGCGGCCGTGCAGCCGCAGCACGCGTGCGGTGTCGGCCTCCGCGGCGGCGGTGTCCTCCGGGCCGAGCAGCAGGGCGCACTGGCGCGCCGCCTCGCTGAAGACCATGGCCGGGACGTGGTCGTAGGGGTGGTCGTACATGCTGCGGTTGCGGTACGTACGGGGGCTGAGCCGGGCGGCGAGGGCGGCCGGGTCCACGTGCACCGCGTCGAGGACGGCGTTCGCCGGGTCGAGCCGGCGTACCCTTGCCGGGTCGACCGGTGCTCCATCGGGCTCGGCCGGCAGGGTGAACGCCGTCGGGACGGTGGTCCCGCGCTGCATGCGGCGCAGTGCGTGGTACTGGTCGGTGGGGGTGCAGTTGATGTCCATGGTGAGCCGGCCCAGGGCGCGGCCGTCGAGCGTGAGGTCCATGGCGAAGGCCAGTCGGCGCAGCCGTCCGCCGCGGCGGGCGCGCTGGGTGACCTCTGCGTCCATGCGCAGTTCCCCGGGCCGTTCGCCGCATCGGAGCGCCTCCGGCTCGGTGATGTCGAGCGTCCAGGACGTGACCATGAACGTGGTGTCGCGCGGCACCGCCTCGTAGAGGTGTGAGGCGTAGGTGACTGCCTGGCGGCAGCTCTCCAGGACGAGCAGCGGGTCGTGGAAGCTCCGTCCCGGTACGTGGTCGCGGAAGTACTGGTGAGAGAGAGGCAGTTGAGCGGCGGCCCTGAAGAGGCCCTCGCCGGTGGCGACCGAATCGGTGAGGAACACCTCGGACAGGGCCCAGCGGTGGACGAGCGAGCGGGACACGGTCCGGTCGTAGGCGGGGGTGGTGGGGCTGCGGGGCGCGTCGAGGACGGATGCTTCCACGGTGGCTTCCTTTCGTGTCAAGGGTGTTCAGAGGGCGGCGGCGCTGCCGCCGGGTGCGGTGACCGTGGCCCTGGCGGCGCGGTCCTCCTTGCGCTCCGCCGCCACGCCAAGGCCGGCGAGGAGGAGTCCTGCGAGGGTGACGAGGGCCCCGGCCCAGTTGAGGGCGGGGTAGCCGAGGCCGCCGGCGATGATCCTGCCGCCGAGGAGTGGGCCGGCGGCGTTGGCGAGGTTGAAGGCCGCGATGTTCGACGCCGAGGCGAGCGTGGGGGCGCCGTCGGCCTTGGCCATGATCCGCATCTGGAGCGGGGCGATGGTGGCGAAGGTGGCCGCGCCGAAGAGGAAGACGGTCACGCAGGTGGCCGCCTTGTCGTGCACCGTGAAGGTGAACGCACCGAGGACGAGGGTGAGCAGGGCCAGCGCACCGCACAGGGCGCTCTTGGGGGCGCGGTCCGCGATCCGGCCGCTGACCAGGTTGCCGACGAACATGCCGACGCCGAAGAGCACCATGATCAGGGTGACGGCGTCGTCGGTGAAACCGGTGACGCGGGTGACCATTTCGGCGATGTAGGTGTACGAGGTCATGACACCACCGAAGCCGAGCACGGTGGTGAGCAGGACGAGCAGCACCTGCGGGCGGCGCAGCACCCTCAGTTCGGAGCGCAGCCCGGTTCCCTCAGGCGCCGGGGTCCGGGGCACGAGCGAGGCGATGCCCGCCAGGCCCACGGTGGCGAAGAGGGCGACCATCCAGAACGCCCAGCGCCAGCCGAAGTGCTGGCCGATGAAGGTGCCGGCCGGGACGCCGAGGATCGTGGAGAGGGTGAGACCCGCGGCGACCATCGACACGGCGCGGCCCTTGCGGTCTTCGGGAACGAGATCGGAGGCGACCACCATCGCGACACCGAAGAACGCGCCGTGGGCGAGGGCGGACAGCACCCGCCCCGCCATGAGCAGCCCGTAGCCGGGGGCGAGGGCGGAGAGCACCGTTCCGGCGAGGAAGAGCAGCATGAGCCGGATCAGCAGGCTCCTGCGTTCGGTGCGGGCGCAGAGAACGGTGAGGCCGGGGGCGCCGATGACGACGCCGAGCGCGTACCCGGACACCAGAAGTCCCGCGGTGGGGATGGAGACGGAGAGGTCGGTTCCGATGTCGGGGAGGATCCCCGCGATGATGAACTCGGCGACTCCGATGGCGAAACCGCTGAGGGACAGGGCGATGACGGCAATGGGCACGGCTGTGCTCCTGGGTTGGGCTTCTGCAGAACTGTGGGGGTGGGCGCGGGCCGCGGTCAGGGCTGGATGTCTCCCGGCAGGTTCCGGTCGCCGGCGATCGCGCGCATGTGCCAGTACGGGTAGGGCGCGGGCCGGTCGCTGACCGCGTCCAGGTGCTGCCGCTCCTCGGTGGTGAGCTCCCACTCGACCGTGCCGAGGTTGTCCTGGAGCTGGCCGGGGCGGCTGGCGCCGAAGACCACGGACGTCACGGCGGGCTTGCTCAGCACCCAGTTGAGGGCGACCTGGGCGATCGAGACGCCGCGCTCGCGGGCGATGCCGTCGAGCACCTCCACCACGTCGTACGCCTGCTCGCGATCGGTGAGGGGGGCGATGGAGGCGGGGCCCTCGTGTGCCAGACGGAAGTCCGCGGAGACCTCCTGCCCGCGCCGGTACTTGCCGCTGAAGAACCCGCCCGCCAGCGGGCTCCAGACGGTGATGCCCACGCCCTGGTCGGCGGCGGCGGGCACGATCTCGTGTTCCAGCTCACGGGCGCCCAGGTTGTAGTAGCCCTGGTAGGCGGCGAAGCGGGCGAGATTGCGGTGGTCGGAGATGTCGAGTGCCTTCATCAGCTGCCAGCCGGGGAAGTTCGAGCAGCCGATGTAGCGCAGTTTTCCGGCGCGCACCAGGTCGTCGAGGGCCCCGAGGGTCTCCTCGAGGGACGTCCGCGGGTCGGTGCCGTGGAGGTAGAGGACGTCGATGTAGTCGGTGCCGAGGCGGCGGAGGCTGGCCTCGACCGCGCGCACCAGGTGGTGCCGGGAGGAACCGGCCGCGTTGATGTCGTCGGGGTCGGTGCGGAAGCGGGCCTTCGTGGCGATGACGGCCTTGTCCCGGCGGTCCTTGAGCGCCAGGCCGAGCAGTTCCTCGCACTCGCCGTCCCGGTAGACGTCGGCGGTGTCGAAGAAGTTGACGCCTGCGTCGTGGCAGGCGTGGACGAGGCGGACGGCGTCGTCGCCCGCGTTGACGCCGAACTGGGACCAGTTCGCACCGGGCAGCCCGCCGAACGCACCGGGGGTGCCGAGGGTGGCCGCCCCGAAGGACAGCTCGGAGACCTGGAGGCCGGTTCGGCCGAGATAGCGGTAACGCATGGGGAGGGGATGTCCTTACGTGGTGGTGGATCGGTGGGCGGGTGTCTGGGCGGGGCGTCTCAGACCGCGGCGTGCGGGTGCAGCAGGACGGCGCAGCCGACCGAGCCGTCCGGTCCGACGGAGGTGACCAGGCCGGCCCGCTCACCGCGGGTGTCGAGGTGGGGGTCGTGCCAGCGGGCGACGACGGCGGCGACCTGGAGGGCGGCGCCCGCACCGTGGGTCTCGCCGAGCACCTCCTGTACGCGCAACACGTGCCGGTCGCACGGGCCGTCGAGCGCTGCGCGCAGGGCGCGTTCCTCCACGGCCGCCCAGCCTCGCCGGCCGGCCGCACCGGGTGCGAGCACGGCGATGTCGGCGGCGCCGACGCCGCTGCGGGCGAGCGCGCTGCGTACGCAGGTGGTGAGACGGCGGGCGACGGCGAGGGGGCCGCCTGCGGCGAACCCGGTCTCGACGGCCATGACGAGGGCGAGGGGGTTCTCGCCGGGGGCGCCGTCCGGGACGGTCCGCAGGCCGAACACCGCTGCGCCTTCGCCGAGTGCGGTGCCGGGTGCGAGCGTTCCGGCCCGGTGCCAGGCCCAGGCGCTCTGGGGCGACAGCTCCTCCACGCCTCCGGTCAGCAGCCGGCGTGCATGGCCGGCCACCAGGGTGTTGCGGGCGAAACGCAGTGCGTGCAGTGAGGCCAGCGGGCCGCCGGAGACGGTGGCGTTCGCGTCGGTGAGCCCGTGGCGGATGGCCGTGCGGCCTGCCACCGCGTTCATCAGGGTGCCCGGGAAGGCCGACGGGTTCACCATGTACGGGCGTTCCCGGACGAAGGTGTCCCGGGTGAAGCGGCCGACACCGCCGCTGCTGCCGACGGCGCTGCCGAGGACCACGCCGGTCCCGGAGCGGTCGGAGTCCGGTCCGAGCGCCAGGGTGCACGCGGCCATGCCCAGTTGTTCGGCGCGCGTGAGCCGGTTCAGTCCCTTGCTGCCGAGGAGGTCGGCGGCCTCGAAGTCGGCCGGGCGCAGGGCGAGGGGCGGGTAGGCCTCTGCCTCGTGGGCGGCCGGCGGCTGTCCGCCGCCCGCCGCGCCCCGCCGCAGGGCGTCGGCGAGAGCGTGCAGTCCGGGGCCGGCTGCGCTGACCACGCCGGCGGTGTCCAGTGCCAAGGGGACCACCGTCCGCGAGGTGGCGGCCGGACGCCGTTGATCGTCCACGATGCTCATACGGTGAACTCTCCGAAGATCGTTACGGCGTTGTTCCCGCCGAAGGCGAAGCCGTGGTTCTGTACGATGCGCGGCCGGGCGTCCCGGCCCCGCCCCTGAACGCAGTCGAGTCCCGGTCCCAGCGCCGGGTCCACCTGGCGGAGCGTGGCGCTCGGCGGGAGGAAGCCCTCGGACAGGGCGGCGCAGCACACCAGGGCTCCGAAGCCGGCTGCCGCTCCCATCGTGTGCCCGAGCATGGACTTGATCGAGCTGATCGGCGGAGGGCCGTCGGTGAACACCTCGCGCACGGCGGCCGTCTCCGTGGAGTCGTTCGCCTTGGTACCCGTACCGTGTGCGCAGATGTAGTCCACGTCGCCGGGTTTGATGCCTGCGTGGCGGTGGGCGCGCCGGATGCACTCGGCGATCGAAGCGGCGTCCGGGTTGGTCATGTGGCTCGCGTCGCAGGTCATGCCGTACCCGAGGACCTCGGCGTAGATCCGGGCCCCGCGGGCCAGCGCCGTGTCGAGGGGTTCCAGGAGCAGTGCCGCGCTGCCCTCCGCGGTGACGATGCCGTCGCGGTGTTCGTCGAAGGGGCGGGGGACGTCGGCGGCGAGGGCCCCGAGGCGGTGGAAGCCGGCGTGGGTGGCCCGGTTGGAGGCATCGGCGCCGCCGCACAGTGCCGCGTCCGCCTCTCCCGTGCGGACCAGGTCGTAGCCGTAGCCGATGGCGTAGTTGCCGGCGGCGCAGGCGGTGCCGAGCGTGATGGACTCGCCGCTCAGGTCGAGTTCGGCGCTGACCGCGGCGGCGATCCGGCCGGCGTCGGCCTGACCGGCGAGCACCGGGTCGAGCGCAGCGAGGCCGTCGTCGACCCATTGCCGGGTCAGTTCTTCCAGCACCTGCGACTCGCCGTTGGTCGTCCCGAAGCAGCTCGCCGTGTTTGCCGCGGACAGTGCGGCCGGATTCAATCCTGCGTCCGCGACCGCCATCCGTGCTGCTGCGGCGGCGAAGCGTCCACTGCGCCCCCACTGCGTGGGATCGGTTCCCCGCAGGTGCATCTCCGCGTGGAAGCCGCGTACTTCACCGGCCAGGACGCGATCGAAGCCCGTGGCGTCGAACTGTCCGATCGGGCCGATGCCGCTGCGCCCGGCCCGGATCGCCGCGGTGAGTGCGCGGGCGCCGAGCCCGAGGCTGCTCACTGCGCCGAGTCCGGTGACGACGACCCGGCGCCCGGTGGCGGAGGCCTCGTCAGACACCCAGCGCCTCCGGGGTGCTGTGCTTCTCGACCAAGAGGTAGGCGCTCGGCAGTTCGTCGAGCTCGGTGAGGTCCTCCTGCGGGATCCGGATGCCGAGGTCGCGCTCGAAGCGCGAGAAGATCTCGATGATCAGCAGCGAGTCCGCGTCGAAGTCGTCGGCGAAGCTGCTCTCGTCGGTCAGGGCGTCCACGTCCACTTCGAGGACGTCCGCCACGATGGCCCGCACCTGTGCGCGCCGCTCCTCGGATATTGCGGTGTCACTCATCTGATGGCCCTTCGATTCGCTGGTTGTGGGGCCGGAGCCGGGATGTCTGCGTATCCCCGGTGCGGCTTGAACCAGCCAATCCCAGGGCCGGAGGCAGCGGCAAGCACTCCGAAAGTGACATGGGCGGTGCCTCCGCCGGGTCCGTGCCGTCTGCCCATGGAGGTGTTCCGCAGCGGATGCGGAGGTTTCCGGCCGGTTTTTGCCCGCACTTTCATCGGGGCGCCCGAGCATTCCGGCGATGAAGACGACCCGATGTGCGGACAGGTGGTGCGGGGGATGAGACCGACCGAGCCGGTGGGGATAGTGACGGCCGGGCTGTGGCTGCCCGAGGGGCGGTCCCGCGCCTCGGACGCGGTCGCCGCGGGGCGGTTGCGCGAGCGCGACGCGGCGGCCCTCGGCCATGAGAGCGTTCCGGACGCGCGGGCCGTCGCCCCGCCCGACGCCGCGGTCCTCGCGGCCCGCGGGGTGTTGGAGGCGGCGGGCCTGGAAGCGGACGAGCTGGATGTGCTGGCGCACGCGTGGATGTACTACCAGGGGCACGACCTGTGGTCGCCCGCCCACTACGTCGCCCGCCGCCTCGACGCCCTGCGGGCCCTGCCGGTGGGCATCCAGCAGGTGTGCAACGGCGGCGCCGCCGCCATGGGGCTGGTGATGGCGTGGCTGGCCTCGTCGGACCCCGCCCCCGCGGCGCGGCCACGGCTGGGCTTGGTGACGACGGGAGACCGCTTCGCCGAGCCCGGCTTCGACCGCTGGGCGGGCGACTTCGGGGTGGCGTACGGCGACGCGGGTACGGCCGTGCTGCTCCGCCGGCCTGCGGCGGACGGCGACGTGCTGCTGCTGCGGTCGGTCGCGACGATCGCGGACCCCCTGCTGGAGGAGATGCACCGCGGTACGGACCCCTTCTCGCCGGTCGCCCGCGGACATCGCGACCAGGTCGACATGCGCGCCACCAAACGGGCCTACCTGCGCACTTACGGAACGCTGCCGTTCACCTCCTCCAACCGCCGGGCCATCCGCACGGTCGTCTCGCAGGCGCTGGCCGACGGCGGCATGGACGGACGCGACCCGCGTCTGACCCATGTCGTGCTGCCCCGGTTCGGTGCCAAGACGCTGGCCGAGTCGTGGATCCCGGTCCTGGCGGAGCTGGTGGGCGGGGCACAACTGCTCGACCTCGGCCGGGAGACCGGACATCTGGGTGCGGGCGACGCGGTCGCGGGACTCGCCGACCTGGTGGCCCGGGGCCTGCCCGAGCCCGGGTCCAGCGCCCTCGTCTTCAGCGCGGGGGCCGGCTTCACCTGGTCGTGCCTGCTGGTGGAGTCCCCGGCGCGATGACCTTCGCGCCGTTCACGAGACCGGGCGGGCGCCCGGTGTCCCAGAAGGAGAAAAACACATGTCACGTTCCGTCTTCGTCACTGGCGGCAACAGGGGGATCGGTCTGGCCGTGGCGCGGGCCCTGGCCGCCGACGGCGACCGGGTGGCGGTCGGCCACCGGACCGGGACGCCACCGGACGGCCTTCTCGGGGTGCGCTGCGACGTGACCGACGAGGCCTCGGTCAGGGCCGCCTTCGCCGCCGTCGCGCAGCAACAGGGTCCCGTGGAGGTGCTGGTGGCCAATGCGGGCATCACCCGGGACACCCTGCTGCTGCGCATGGACGACGCCACGTTCGACGAGGTGCTGGAGACGAACCTGAAGGGCGTGTTCCGTACGGTGCGGGCCGCGGCGAGCGGCATGCTCGCCGCCCGCCGGGGCCGGATCGTGCTGGTGTCGTCCGCGCTGGGGTTCCTGGGCTCCCCGGGGCAGACCAACTACGCCGCGGCGAAGACCGCACTGCTGGGCTTCGCCCGCTCGGTGGCCTGGGAACTGGGCTCCCGTGGCATCACCGTGAACCTGGTCGCGCCGGGGATCATCGACACGGACATGACGAGCGGGCTGACCGAGCGGCGGATGAAGGAGGTCATGGGGATGACTCCGCTCGGCCGGCCCGGTACGGCCGAAGAGGTCGCCGCGGCGGTCCGCTTCCTCGCCTCGGAGCAGGCCGGGTACGTGACCGGCGCGGTCCTGCCCGTGGGCGGCGGCATCGGCATGGGCATCTGAGCCGTCCGCGGCGCTCGCGTGTGCCTTTCCGCGGCCGTGCCGGGCGCGCGGCCGCGGAGGCGGCGCGCGCCGCCCGGTGTCCGGTGCGCGTCCGGCGCCCGGGGCGGGCTGCCGGCGACCGGCGACCGGCAACCGGCAACCGGCCCGGATCTACCGCAGGGCGGCTTCCGGCAGGCCGTGCGCGCCCCGCAGTACGACGTCCGGCAGGCGGCGGGTGTCCCGTACCCCGCCGCGGGGAGCGGTCACGGGAGGAGCGATCAGGCCGCGCTCCACCGCCTTGTTGGCCGCCTCCACGCGGGACCCCGCGTCCAGCTTGTCGAAGATGTTGCGCATGTGGCGCTTCACGGTCCCCTCGGCGATGTCGAGCCGGCGCGCGATGCGGTAGTTGCTCAGTCCGCTGGCGGCGAGCTCCATGACCTGCGTCTCACGGACCGACAGCGGCGCGTTGTCCACGGGTGCGGGAGCGGCCAGACTCCGGGCGGAGAGCGAGATGGTGACCCGGCTGCCGCCGGCGCACACGTCGCGCACCGTGCCGGCCAGCGACTGGTGGCTCACGGTCTTGTGCAGGAAACCGCGGATGCCGAGCGGCAGCAGCGCCTGGACCAGCCCCGGGTCGTCGTGCATGGTCAGCACCATCACGTGGGTCTCGGGCGCGGCCCGGCGCAGGTGCCGGACGGTGGTGGCCGGGTCCTGGTTGCCCGGCATTTCGATGTCCAGGAGGAGTACGTGGGGCCGGAGTTCGGCGGCCAGCCGCACGGTCTCGGCGGCGTTGCCGGCCACGGCCACCACGTCGAAGTCGTCCTCTGCGTCGAGGAGTTCCGCCAGCGCGTCACGCAGCAGGGTGTGATCGTCGGCTATCAGGATGCGAATGAGTTCCATGTCTCCCCCGGGTGCGGCCCGTGGCCGCTGGTCAGCGGCACCCACAGCAGCAGCCGGGTGCCCTTTCGCGGAGCGCTGAGCAGCAGGCTGCGCCCGCCCATCTGTGCCACCCGCTCGCGCATGGCCGTCAGCCCGCCCCGGTGTTCGCGGTGCACGTCGTACCGGAAGCCGCGCCCGTCGTCGGTGGCCTGGACCTCGACGCGGTGGCGTGAGATCCGTACACCGATCGTGACGGCCTGCGGATCGGCGTGGGCGAAGGAGTTGCGCAGGAACTCCCCGACGACGAGGACGATCTCCCGGCGGTGGGCGGGCGGCACCCGCGTCGCGTCGCCCTCCACCGTCAGCCGCAGGGGAAGGCCGGCCAGGTTGAGCCGGTCCGCGTGCCGGCGCAGCGATTCCTCGAGGCCGTCCTGCGCGGTGCTGTGGGTGTCGCGCAGT
This sequence comes from Streptomyces sp. R33, assembly GCF_041200175.1. Taxonomy (NCBI): domain Bacteria; kingdom Bacillati; phylum Actinomycetota; class Actinomycetes; order Kitasatosporales; family Streptomycetaceae; genus Streptomyces; species Streptomyces sp. R33. The sequence goes on from NZ_CP165727.1 coordinate 1,494,204, forward strand.
CCGGTCACCAGGCCGCGGGTGAGGGCGGTGGCCTCCTGCAGTGCGTCGTGGATCGCCGCGAGGTGCCGCTCCGTTCCCGGATCGTCCGCGCCTGCGGTCCGGGCCTTGAGCCGGTGGAGCTCCAGGTGACGGAAGGCCAGGGCGAGGCTGCCGCCCAGGTGGTCGTGGACGTCGCGGGCCAGACGGCCGCAGCAGTCGTCGCCGGGGGCCGGCCGGTGTGCCCGCAGCCGGGTCTCGTAGCCGTGCGCCGCGGCCCGGGTGTGGCGGGCGGACACCCGGCGCACGATGTCCTGCGCGTGTGCGGCGCCGGGCTCCCGGCCCGCTGTGGCCACGGCGGCGACGAGGGCTTCCGTGAGCCGGTCCAGGGCGGACAGGCAGTCGGCGAGCCCGATCTCCGCCGCGGCCCACCGGGCGCCGAGCTCGTGGAAGGACGCCTCCGCCGGCCGTACACGGTCCAGATGTCCGCACGTACGGGGCCGGGCGGTCGCGTCGAGGGCGCCGGCGCACTCCGCGAGGAGCAGCGCGGCCCGGGCCCGGGTGTCCCGCCACAGTTCGGGGAGCTCCACGAGCGGATGGCCCTCGGCCTTCAGGGCTTCTGCGTAGCGGGCCAGGACGTCGGCGGCCGCACTGCGCAGCCGTGGACCGGGCCCGTCCGGCGCGGGATCCGCGCAGTCCGGCGCACGGTGCGCATGGCCGTGGTCCCGCACAGAGATGTTTCCCACCCAAGCCTCCCCGAATCGGGCCCCCGTACCGACCGGCCGACTGCTGACGGCTGCCGGCATGCACCCGCTTGTTCATCTCAGCTAACGATCCGACCGTAGGTGCGGGCCTGCGGGCTGTCAACTACGATGGGGCGCCATCACCCTGCTGGTTCACGCTGGCGGACGAGAAGGAGTGTTGATGCCCCCCTTGGCCGACAAGGTCGACAAACTCTTCAGGACCATCCGCACCAACGGCCGGGAGTACACGTACGAGGAGGTCGCGCGCGGCTGCAGCGAACTGAGCGGCGGCACGTTCTCCAAGACGTACGTCTGGCAGCTGCGCACCGGACAGCGCGACAACCCCACCAAGCGGCATCTGGAGGCGCTGGCGGCGTTCTTCCGCGTGCCTGCCGCGTACTTCTTCGACGACGACACCGCCGAGCGGGTCGACGCACAGCTCGCCATCGCCTCGGCCATGGGCAACGCCGAGGTCCGTGACATCGCGCTGCGGGCCATGAGCATGGACGACTCCGGCCGCAAGCACCTGGCCCGCATCATCCGCGAGGTCAGTCTGCTGCACTCCGCGGCTTCCTCCCGCGGACAGGCGGGCCGCGGCGACGCGACCACGGAAGACCCGGAGGGCAGAGACACCGGCGGCACGGCGGGTGCCGGGGAATAGACCGCCCATGCGATTCCTGCAGCGACACCGGCGCCGCTCCGACCTCCAGGCACTGCGCCGCGAGAGCCGGCAGCGCCTGGCCTCCTTCGGACTGCCCGGGTCCTACGACCTCATGACCCTGTGCGACCACCTCAGCGGCTCCCGGGGCCGGCCCATCCACCTCCTGCCCATGCCCCTGGACGCGTCCGGTCCGTGCGGGCTGTGGCTGGCCTTCTCGGACGCCGACTACGTCGTCTACGAGCAGCACACCAGCCGGCACCACCAGGAGCACATCATCGCCCACGAGCTGGCGCACATGCTGTGCGGCCACCGCAGCGGCGCCGCCGACTCGCCGGCCGTCGCCACGCTCTTCCCGGACCTCGACCCCTCGCTGGTACAGGACCTGCTGTGCCGGGACAACTACTCCGACACCCAGGAGCGGGAGGCGGAGGTGATGGCTTTCCTCCTCGGTGAAGGCCTGCGCTCGCAGCCCGGAACCGCCGCCGCCGAGGCGGACGGGGTGCTCGGCCGCATCCAGGGCTCCCTCGACTGGCGCCGCCGGGACCGGACGTGAACAGTCTCCGCTACCCGCTGGGCGCGCTGGTCTGCTGGCTGGCGTTCGCCCGTACCCTCCCGCCGGTCCTGCGGCGCGGACGGGAACCGGCGCTCGTCGCCCTGTGCGCGTCGTTCGGCTGCCAGGGCATGTACCTCGCCATGTCCACCCCCGCCCACCTGACCGGAAAGCTCTTCGGCACGGTCACCTGGTACAACGTGTCCGTCCAGATGTGGATCATCGCGGCGATCGCCTGCCAGCAGGTGCTGCTCATCCACTGGCTGCACCCGAGGGAAGAGGCGCGCGTCCGCGCGCGCCGCCGGCTGGCCCTGCTGGCCTGCGTGCCGTTGGCGATGGCCGTCCTGTTCGAGCTCGCCCTGCTGCACGGGCACCCCCGGAACAATTTCGTACACCCGCGGGAACAGCCGTACTTCGTGGCCTACCAGGTCGTCTACCTCACGGCCTTCGCCCTCGGGAAGGCCGTGGTGGCGAAGGCGTGCTGGTTCTACGCCCGGCTGACCGAGGACGTCTGGGTACGGCGCGGACTGCGGACCGCGGCGGTCGGTGCGTGCCTCGACCTCGTCTACTCCCTGGGGCGGTTCGCCGACGTGTTCCTCGTGCACCGCGGATGGGACCCGTCCGCCTGGGCGAACGTCACCCGGACCTGCCTGACGGTGGGGCTGACCCTGAACACCATCGGATGGACGGCGCCGTTGTGGGGCCCGCGGGTGCAGGCGGTACAGGCCTGGTGGGCCGACTACCGCCGCTTCCGCCGGCTGCGCCCGCTCTGGTACGCCCTGTACCGGGCCCATCCCGAGACGTCCCTGCAGCCCGCTCCCCGCAGCGACCTGTTCGCCCTCTGGGACCTGCGATTCCGCCTGCACCGGCGGGTGATCGAGATCAGGGACGGCTGCCTGGCCCTGGGCGGGCAGGTCTCCCCCGCACTGGCTCCCGCTCCGGGGCCCGACGGGAGCGAGGAGGAGCGGGCGCGGTGGGAGGCGGCGCGCATCGCGGCCGCCCTCGCGGCGCGGCCCGGGCACGACGGGAGCGAGGACCGGGCGGACGACGCCGTACCCGTGCCGGTGATGAGCCCGGACGACCTGGACTTCTCCGCCGATGTGCGGTGGCTGGTCCAGGTCTCCCAGGCCTTCGCCCTCTCGCCCGGCGCGGCCGCCGCAGCCGGCGCGCGGACGGAGCCCGGCCGTACGACGGCCGCCCCGTGAGCGTCCTCAGCCGGCGAACGCCGTGGGCGGAAGCCCCTGGCCGGCACCGGGCACGACGAAGACGCTGCCTGCGAGCGGTTCGTCGTGTTCGGGCGCACGCCGCGCCGTGGTGACGTAGAGGTCGGTCAGGTCCGTCCCGCCGAAGCCGCACGCCGTGGTGAGCGCGGCGGGGAAACGGATCTCCCGGTCGAGCGTGCCCCGGGGCGTGTAGCGGCGGACCGCGCCGCCGCGGAAGAGGGCCACCCACACGCCGCCGTCGGTGTCGACGCACAGCCCGTCGGGCACGCCTGCCGTGCCGGTCAGTTCGGCGAACGGACGCGCGCTGGAGGCCTCCCCCGTGGACAGGTCGTAGTCGAGCACGTCGATGCGGCACGTGGGGGTGTCGACGAAGTACATCCGCCGGCCGTCCGGGCTCCAGGCGATGCCGTTGCTCAGGCGGGTGCCCGAGAGGGCCCGGTGCGTCACGCCCTGGAGGGAGACCCGGCCCAGCCAGCCCGGAGCGGACGGCCCCGCCATGGTGCCGACCCAGAGGCGGCCGCGCGCATCGACGCCGGCGTCGTTGCCCCGTACCCCTTCGGCCGACCAGTCGGCGAGCGGGCGCAGCGAACCGTCAGGCTCGCACGCCGCCACCCCGTCGCGCATGCTGAGTACCAGGCCGCCGCCGGCCCGGGGTTTGGCGGCGGCGACGGGCTGTTCGAAGCGGAGGACCGTGTCGGCGCCGTCCGAGGGGCGCAACCGGTGCACCTCGCTGCGGTTCATGTCGACCCACAGCAGCGTTCCGTCGGCCGTGTCCCAGGTCGGGCACTCGGCGAAGGCGGCCACCGCGCGCAGCACCACCTCCACGCTCACCGCACCGCCCCCGCCCTGTCGGCGCCCTGGGGACCGGACCACACGGCCTCGGCCGCGTCCAGCAGGACCGCCGCACCGTCACCGTCGAGGACGTCGGCGACGGGGAGTCCCAGATGGCGGAGCCGGCGCACGCTGTCCCGGCCGCGGGTGGCGATGGCCACGACGGGGGCGCGGCCGAGGGCTTCCACCGTGCGGATCTCCGTCTCCAGGTCGGCCAGGGGCAGATGGTCCCAGTGGTAGCGCGACGCGCGCTCGGCGTCGTGCGCGAACACGACCGCGTCGGGCTGTGAACCCTGGAGGATCGCGCTCGCCAGACCGCCGAACGCCGGGTGCATGACGGACGCCTGGCCCTTGATGATCAGCAGATCGTGGCGGGCGTCCGCCTGCTGGACCAGATGCTCGACGAGACCGGCCGCCTGGAAGACCGGTGTCCGGTCGATGATCGCGCCTTCGGTGCATCCGGCGAGCAGGCAGGTCTGACCGGTTCCCACATAGCCGGAGTCGATCTTGCGGGAAAGGGCTTCCCGGTGTATCTGGAGAGCGGTGGTGCGCTTTCCGACGACACAGTCGCTGCCCGCGACGTGAATCAGTTTGGCGCGTCTCCGGGCGACCCGTCCGGAATACTTGGGCAGCACGTCGTGCGGACGCCTCACGTCGACAATGCGCTGCCCTTCCGAGAGCATCCCGGCAAGTTCCGTTTCGAGCAGCTGCACATGGAGACAGGAAATGACGTGGAGGCCACCGCGAACAGCGGTGCGTATCTCGTCCCACCAGAGGTCCGGCAGGTCGCCGGGATCTCTCGGCGTGTGCAGGAACTTGCCGTCCAGCGACTCACCGAAATCGGACTCGGTCAGCGCCACCACCAGCGCCTCGGGGCCGTATTTCATGGCCTCGGCGACCGACCCGACGACCGGGATGTCGGTACCCGGCAGTACGGATGCCGAGGTCGGGTGGGGGTGGGAGCGGTCGACGACCGCCACGGGGCGGAGCACCGTACTGTGCCGGATCACCCCCTGGACGGTCTTCCCCTCGGGATGGGCGAATACTCCGTCGGCGAACAGAACGGCAGGGAGCGGTAATTGCGAAAACTCTGAAAGAAGCACCGTGTCATCCTAACTACCGCACCGCGGCGGTTTGCCCGGTCAAATGCCGGACTTCGGAGTGGAGTTCGTCACGGAACGGATCGACCAGCGCAGCGACCGTCCCGTCGGGCCGTACGAGAACGGCACACGGGCGACTCAGCCGCAACAACGAGTGGCCGATATTGTTCGTATCGGAAATCACCGTGACGCGAAGGCTTTCGTGCGCCTTCCGAAAGATGTCGGCCACGCCCTGGACGTCCCTGCGGTGCCTGCCCGTTCCGGGGAACAGCAGCAGCAGCGGCGCCGGGGCGCCCAGCTCGTCCCGCAGCCAGCGCCCACGCTCCGCGTCGAGCGGTACGTCCGGCAGCCGCATCCCGGTCCGCAGATGGCCGGCCTGCTGCCGCGGCCCCGGGTGGGCGAACGACAACTGCGCCTGGCGCGGTACCACGACCCGGTTCAGGACACCGCTGCGTCCCGCGGCCCCCAGCGCCGCGTCCCGGGCCCGCGCACGCCAGCCGCTCATCATCCACATCCGCGTCTGCAGGTCGGTGTCGCCGACCACGGCCCGCGCGACCCTGAGCCGCTCCTCCTCCCACTGCGCCAGCGCCTCATCGCCCCACCGGCCCTCGCGCACCCCTGCGAGGCGCCAGGCCAGTGAAGCCGCGTCCTCGATACCGGTGTTCAGGCCCTGACCGCCCGCCGGGCTGTGGATGTGCGCGGCGTCACCCGCCAGCAGCACCCGGCCGGCCCGCAGCCGGTCGGCCACCTTGCGGTGCACCCGGAAGACCCCGGCGCGCTGCTCACCGAGGAGCTCGATCGGCACCGGGCACCGCTCGGAGGCGGCGCGCTGCACGGCATCCCGGGCGTCGTCCACCGCAAGGTCGGGCGCTGCGCTCACGAACGTGCGGTACATGCCGTTCGGCAGCCCCACCACCACCAGCACGCCGGCGGCCGACATGAAGTAGTGGACCTCGTCGTGGGCCAGCGAGGTACGGACCGGACCGTCCGTGAGCAGGAACTGCTGCGGGTACGAACTGCCCCGGAAGGGCACTCCCAGCACCTCGCGCACCCTGCTGTGCGCGCCGTCGCAGCCGACGAGCCAGCCGACGCGTTCCGTCACCCGGCCCTGCGCCGTCTCCAGCTCGGCGTTCACCCCGGCGCCGTCCTGGGTGAAGGAGGTCAGGGACGTCCCGAACTCGATCGTCCCGCCCAGCCCTCGGAAGGTGTCCCGCAGGACCGCCTCCGTCTCCTGCTGCGGAATCGACAGGGCGTACGGGTAGCGCGTGCGGCGCATTCCGCCGAACGCCAGACGGGCGACCCGCTCCCCCTGCGAGTGGTAGTTCTGTGCGCGCAACACCACGCCGCGCCGGTGCAGTTCGTCCGCGGCACCGAAGCGGGCCAGGGCCTCGATGCCCCGTGGCCACAGAGCGATCGCCTTGGAGTGGGGGTTGGGGCGCTCGGAGCGGTCGACGACGCGCACCGGCACACCGCGCCTGAGGAGTTCGATCCCCGTCACGAGCCCCACCGGGCCCGCTCCGACGATGAGCACCTGCGACGATTCGGTCATGATTCCACCTTCTGTACGGATGTCTCTTTAGGCGCAGCCATGCGCTTCTTGCGGGACAGAGCCGCCGGACACGACCCGCGTGCGTGCTTGTATTCCAGCCGGTGAACGGCGATGCGCACGGTGTCGCCGGCGGACTGACGGAGGTGCGGGCAGCAGTGGCCGGCCAGATCTGTTTCTCGGTGCTCGGAGCTCTCGGCGTCTCCACGGGCACCACCCCTCACACCCTGCGCGGCCCGATGGTGAACAAGGTGATGGCCCTGCTCCTGCTGCGAGCGGGCCAGGTGGTGGAGGTCGACACGTTCGTCGACGAGCTGTGGGAGGAGCGGCCCCCGCGCTGGGCGCTCAGCACCCTGCGCACGCACGTCTACCATCTGCGCCGCCAGCTCGACGAGGTCCTGGAGTTCCCCGCCCAACGGCTGTTGCGCACCGGCCGGTCCGGCTATCTCCTGGACATCGACCCCGAGCAGCTGGACGCCACACGGTTCACCCGGCTCCTGCGGGAAAGCGAACGGCTGCTCGCCCGGGACCGGCCGGACGAGGCCGCCGCAGCCTGCCGTGAGGGGCTGGCGCTGTGGCAGGGCCGCGCCCTGGCGACGGTGCGGCCGGGGCGGGTCCTCACCGGTCACGTCCAGTACCTGGAAGAGCTGCGCGTACGGGCCCACCAGGTGCGCGTCGAGGCGGAGATGCGGCGCGGCCGCCACATCCACCTCGTACCCGAACTGCGGGACCTGGTCGCCGCGCACCCCTTCAACGAGTGGTTCCACCACTCGCTGATCGAGTCCCTGCGGGAGTCGGGTCGACGCGGTGAGGCGCGCAGCGCCTTCCAGGCGCTCACGGCCATGCTCCGGGACGAGCTCGGGCTCGAACCCGCCGACGGTCCGTCGTGGAGCGTGCCTGCGTGATGGGATCGTGCACCCTCTGGACATGGACCTCCTCCTCGCTCTGCCTGGAGTCCTGATGGTGGGGCGCCGCCATGAAAGCCCGATAAAAGCGAGGGGAGGGACTGCCGGATGGACGGAATTTGTCACTTTGGAGGCACGGGCGGCCCCTCCTTGAGGAACACGCGGCCCCCGGTCCTGGCGGTGCGCCCCGCGCGGGACGTGATCGCCGTCCTGCGCCTGTCGGGCGCGGAAGGGTACGGGCATGCGTACGGGGACAGGGACGGGGGCGGCATGCACCCGGCGGAGCGGGCCCTGATGCGGGGTGGCTCACCGGCCCGCTGCCGCGACTTCGCCGCGGGGCGCGCCGCGGCGGCCGACGCCCTGCGGCTGCTGGGCCGGTCGGGGCCGGTGCTGCGCGAGGCCCGGCGCCCCCGCTTCCCGGCGGGGGTGCGGGGTTCCATCAGCCACTGCCGCGGCGCGGTCGCCACCTGCCTGGCCACCACCCGGACGGACGTGTTCGCCGTGGGCGTGGACATCGAACGCGTCGGCCGGCTGTCACCGGAGACCGCCGGGCTCGTCTGCACACCACCGGAGCGCGCCCTGGTGGCCGCCGGCGACGCGGGCGGACGGCTCCTCACGGTGATGTTCTCGGCGAAGGAGGCCTTCTACAAGGCGGCCACCGCCCTGGCCCTCTCCCGCGAGCCCGTCTTCCACGACCTGGAGGTCGTCCCGGAACCCGGGCCCGGCAACGGCAGCGGGCTGTGTCTGACGCCCGCTCCGGGACTCCTCCCCGACGGATGCACCGTCCGGGGCCAGGTCCGGTCCGTGGGCCCGTACGTCTGGACGACGGTCCTGCTCCAGGCCGGCGACGGCCCCTCGTGAGCCGGTGAACGCTACCGTGGCGCCACGTCCCCACCGCCGCCGTCGCCGGCACCGCCCGCGACCCGGCGCCGGACCTGGTCCTCCTGGGCGAGACGCCGCAGCAGCTCGAAGACCGGGGCGCAGATCGCGAAGACGATGACCGCCCGCTCGGCCAGGGCCACCGGGTCGTCGAGGCCGGCTGCGCGCTCCAGGTCCAGGCGGGCCACCGACTCGGCCAGTCGCGCGTAGGCGGCGAGTTCGCCCGGGGCGTACTGGGCGTCCAGCCGGCGCAGCTCCTCCAGCGCCGCCGTCAGCCCCTTCACGTGCGGTGAGGTGACGGGCGCCTGCCAGTCCAGGGTCGCGAGCAGCTCCGCCACCTCGGCACCGGCGGCCGCGTCGGCCCCGGCCTCCTCGTCGTGGCCCGCGGCGCGCTGGGCCGCCACCGGCACCGGGAGCGCGTAGCTGACCGCTCCGAGGGCGCTCTCGGAACTGTGGGCCTGGTCGACCGCCCCGAGCACCTCACGGGTGGCGGCGATGGAGAGGCCGCCGAGCGTGGTCAGCGCCTTGATCAGCCGCAGCCGCTGCACGTGCTCCTCCCCGTACTCGGCCAGGGTCGCGGCCGTCGCCCGCCCTGCGGGCAGCAGTCCCTGCCGAAGGAAGTACTTGATGCTGGCGACCGGCACGCCGGTCCGCCGGCTGAGCTCCGAGATCTTCATGCGGCTTCCCTGCTGGTCATGCGGTCCGGTATCCGTCATCGGCGATTGGACACCACAGCAAGATACTGCCACTATCCAGTAGCTGGATACCATAAGTATCCAGCTTAGGAACGCAGCCGCACCGGAGAATCGATGCCTCAGCCCACACCCCCCTCCGTGCTCCGCCGACCCCAGCTGTGGATCGGAACGGGACTCATCGCCGCGGTGGTCTCGATGCTGTTCGCCCTGCTCTACGTCGGCGGCAACGTCAACCCCAGGGGCAACCTGCGCGACCTGCCCGTGGCCCTCGTCAACACCGACAGCGGCGCGGACGTCAACGGCCGCCGCGTCAACCTGGGCGAGCAGATCGTCTCCGGCATCCAGAAGGCCGCCAAGGGCGACAAGAGCATCGACTGGCAGGTCGTCAGCCGTGAGGAGGCCGACAGGCGCCTGGGCCGGGGCAAGGTCTTCGGCGCCCTCGTCATACCGAGCGACTACTCCGCCACGGTGGCCGGGCTCACCGCCCCGCAGCCCGCGTCCCCGGGCAAGGCCGCCCCGCCGACCCTGACCGTGCTGACCAACCAGGCAGCGGGCAGCATCGGCTCCTCCATGTCCTCCCAGGCCGCCCAGAAGGCCGCCCACGCCGCCTCCGCCCAGCTCGGGCAGGAACTCCTCAAGCAGGCCGGAGCCCAGAAGACCCCGCTCCCGACGGCTGCCCAGCTCAAGCTGGCCGACCCGGTGACCGTGAACGTCGCCGACGGCCACCCCGTCGGCTCCCGCAGCGCCATGGGCCTGAGCGCCTTCTACTACGCACTGGTCCTGGTCGTCTGCGGCATGCTCGGCGCCAACGTGGTCAACTCCCAGGTCGACACCGCGCTCGGCTACCTGCACACCGACTTCGGCCCCTTCCGCAAGCGCGAACCCGTTCAGCACACCAGCCGCGTGCGCACCCTGGCCATCGGCATGGCACTCATGCTCGGCCTGTCACTGGTGATGGGCACCCTGGTCGAGGTCGCCACGGTCGGCATCCTCGACATGGACGCCTCCCACCTCGGCCTGCTGTGGCTGTACTCGGTCGCCACCATCGCGGTGGTCGGCATCGGAAGCCTGGCCCTGTTCGCCGCCTTCGGCACGCCCGGCATGCTGCTGGCCACCATCGTCTTCGTCGCGATGGCGGTACCCTCCTCCGGCGCCACCGTGCCCGTCCAGGCGCTGCCCGGGTTCTTCCGCGCGCTCGCCGAGTTCGAGCCGCTGCGCCAGATCACCGAGGGTCTGCGCTCCCTCCTCTACTACGGAGCCCAGGCCGACGCGGGCCTGGCCCGGGCCTGGGCCTCGATGGGCGTCGCCCTCGTCGCCGCGCTGGTCTTCGGCTTCGCCGTCACGCGCCTCTACGACCGCAGGGGGCTGCACCGCATCCCCCTTCCCGGCGCCGAAACCGGGGCCGCGCTCCCCGGCGAGGCCCCTGAGCCTCCGGAGACCACTGCGCCGGCCACGGCCTGACACGGAAGGAGACGGCCGCGGCCGGCCGGACCCCTACAGGAGGCGGGCTCCGGCCGCACGCAAGGCGGCGGCCTTTAGCGGAAGTTGCGCAACCCGGGCTGCCTCCTGGTCAGCCGGTCTATCGTCCACCACTGCGGCAGGGCCCCGTCCCTGCCCGGTGCGGGCGGCGATGCCGCCGTTGACGACCGACCCGGAGGCCGCCCTTCATGCCCAGCGGAGCGAGCCTCGCGAGGATGTCCGCAACCGTCCTGACGCTTCTCTCCGCCCTGTGCGCCCTGGTCCTCGGCGGTGCCGCGCCCGCCCTCGCGCATGCCGGCCTCAGCGGCTCCGACCCCGCGGACGGCGCCGTGCTCAACGCCGCACCGAAGCAGGTCACGCTCACGTTCACCGAGTCCGTCAGCTTCCCCGACGGATCCCTGCGCGTACTGTCGCCCGCCAGTGACCGCGTGAACCCGCGCCCCGCGCAGCATGCGGACGACCGGGAGAACACGGCCCGGGTGGAGCTGCCGGGGAACCTGGCGCAGGGCACCTACACCGTGGCCTGGCGGGTGGTCTCCGCCGACGGCCACCCCATCTCCGGCGCTTTCACCTTCTCCGTCGGGAAGCCGTCCGCCACCACCGCGGTGGTGGCGAAGACCTCCCCGGACGACACAGCGGCCAGCCGCCTGTACGGCTTCTTCCGCTACGTCGCCTACAGCGGCCTGGCGCTGCTCGTCGGAGCCACGGCGTTCGCCCTCGTCTGCTGGCCGGCGGCGAGCGGAGACCGTCCGCTGCGCCGGCTGGTGGGTGCCGGCTGGGCGGCCCTGGCGGCGTCGACGGTGGCCCTGCTCCTGCTGCGCGGCCCGTACGAGACGGGCGGGCCCCTGTCGTCGGCGCTCGACCTGTCCCTGCTGGGCCGGACGCTCACGGGGAGACCGGGGACCGCCCTGGCCGCACGCCTCGTACTGCTCGCCCTCGCCGCCGTGCTGATGCGGCAGAAGCCCGTACGACTCGGCGTCCGCCCGCGGCTCGTCGCCGCATCGGCCCTCGCCCTGGGCTCGGCCCTCACCTGGGCTGCCGCCGAGCACGCATCCGCCGGCATCCAGGTCCCCCTCGCCATCCCCGTCGCCGTGCTGCACCTGCTGGCCATGGCCGTGTGGCTGGGCGGCCTGATCACTCTGTTGACCGCCCTGCGCAACCGGGGGCCCGACAGCCGTGAGATCCCGGCTTCCGCCGTCCGGCGCTTCTCATCGCTGGCCTTCGCCGCCGTGGTGGTTCTGGTCGGCACCGGGGTCTACCAGTCCTGGCGGCAGGTGGGCTCCTGGACGGCCCTCTCCACCACGTCGTACGGCAGGACCCTCGTCCTCAAGGTCGCCGCAGTGGTCCTGGTGCTGTGCGTGGCGGCTCTCTCCCGACGGTGGACCGCCCGCCTGACGGGCGAGGGGTCGCCGGCTGCCATCGAACTCGAGCAGGTGCGCGTCCCGCAGACCGTGGGCGCACCGAGTGCACCGAACGAAGCCGGCACGGGCAGCGGCGAGGAGGCTACGGCCTCTCGCGCTACGGCCACTCGCATCGACAGCGAGCCTGCGGCCGTCGACGCCTCGGGGTGTCGCCGTCGCCTGCGCCGCACCGTGGGGGTCGAGGCCGCCGTCGGTGCCGTCGTCCTGGTGATCTCCACCCTGCTCACCGGTACCCAGCCGAGCCGCGCCGCCGGGACCACCGCCGCACCCGCCGCGCAGGAACCGGCGGTGAAGGTGGTCACGGTCCCGTTCGACATGGGGACGGCGAACCACCGGGGCACGGTGCAGATCACGCTGGCGCCGGGCCACGTCGGCGAGAACACGGTGGAAGCGGTGGTCTTCACCCCGGACGGCGGCATCTCCAGCGTCCCCGAGCTACGGCTCGCCCTCACCCAGCGCGACCGGGGAATCGGCCCCCTCGACGCCAAGCTCACGAACCGGCAGGGCTATTGGGCCACGTACGACCTCCGGCTCCCCATGGCCGGCACGTGGAACCTGGACGTCACGATCCGCACGACGGACATCGACCAGGTCACCGTGGGCACGACCCTCCGCGTCACGCGCTGACCTCCCGGACGGAGCACAGCGGACCGCCCCCCGAGAGCACCGGCAGGGCCGAGTGGCGGAGTCCCGGGTGCCGGGGTCGTGGGGGGCGGGCACAGTGGGCGCGGAGCGGGGAAAGTGGCGCGGGCGTGCCGCGCACGCGGCGGGCGCGTGCTGCGTGGTGCGGGCTCGTGGCCGAGGAACGCGAGAACGGGAGCACGGCGATGGCATCGGACGCACCCATGCAGCTCGGAATGGTCGGACTGGGCCGGATGGGTGCCAACCTGGTGCGCCGGCTCATGCAGGACGGTCACCGCTGCGTCGTCAACGACGTCAGCCCCGACGCCGTGCGGGCGCTGGAGGGGGAGGGTGCGACGCCGGCCTTCTCGCTGGAGGAGCTCGTCGAGCGGCTGGAACGGCCCCGCGCCGTGTGGCTCATGGTGCCGGCGGGCGTGGTCCAGGAGACCCTGGACCGGCTGGTCGGGCTCCTGGACCCCGACGACACGGTCATCGACGGGGGCAACTCCTACTACCGGGACGACATCGCCCGGGCCCGGGACCTCACCGCGCACGGCATCCACTACGTCGACTGCGGCACCTCGGGCGGTGTCTGGGGCCTGGAGCGCGGCTACTGCCTCATGATCGGCGGCGAGCGGGGTCCCGTGGAACGGCTCGCCCCCATCTTCCGCACCATCGCGCCCGGCACCGGCAGCGCCGAGCCCACCCCCAGCCGGACCCGGACCGACGGAACCGCGCCGCACGGCTACCTCCACTGCGGGCCCAGCGGCGCCGGTCACTTCGTGAAGATGGTCCACAACGGCGTGGAGTACGGGATGATGGCCGCCATCGCCGAGGGCCTCGCCATCATCAAGCACGCCGACGCGGGCCTTCGTACGCGTACCGCCGATGCCGAGACCGCTCCCCTGTCCGATCCCGAGGCCTACCGGTACGAGATCGACGTGGCCGAAGTCGCCGAGGTGTGGCGCCGCGGTTCGGTCGTCGGCTCGTGGCTGGTCGACCTCACCGCCGACGCCCTGGCCCGCTCCCCGCAGCTGGACGACTTCTCGGGCCGCGTGTCCGACTCCGGGGAAGGGCGCTGGACCGTGCTGGCGGCCATCGAGGAGAGCGTGCCCGCCCCGGTGATCAGCGCCTCCCTCTACGAGCGCTACGAGTCCAGGGGGCTCGGCGAGTTCACCGCCAAGGTGCTGTCCGCGATGCGCAGCGAGTTCGGCGGCCACGCCGAGAAGCGCCCCGGCGCGGACGCGTGAGGGGGCCCGCCATGGACCGGGATTCCGAGTCCGGCACTCCGCAGCCCGGGCCGCGCCCGGCGGACCACGTCGTCGTCCTCTTCGGCGCGACGGGTGACCTGGCCAGGCGCAAACTGCTGCCGGGCCTGTTCCACCTCGCCCAGGCGGGGCTGCTGCCGGACCGCTACCGCATCGTCGGCTCGGCCCCGGCGGCCGAGGCCCTGAGCGACGAGCAGTTCCGCGCCCACGCGCGCCAGGCCGTGGCGGAGTTCGGCCGCTCGCGCCCCGAGGGCCCCGCGTGGCAGGCGTTCGAGGCCGCGCTGTCCTTCGGTGCGGCCGACACGGACGCGACCGAGCCACTGGTGACGGCGGTGCGCGAGGCCGAGCGGGCCGTCGGCGGCACTCCGCGGCGGCTGTTCCACCTCGCCGTCCCACCCGTGGCGTTCACGTCCGTCATCGCGCTGCTGGGGGCCACGGGGCTGGCCCGGGACGCGCGTGTGATCGTCGAGAAGCCGTTCGGGACGGACCTCGCGTCCGCCCGCGCGCTCAACGCGGCCGTCCACGCCGTGTTCGACGAGTCCCGGGTGTTCCGCATCGACCACTTCCTCGGCAAGGAGGCGGTGGACAACATCCTCGCCCTGCGGTTCGCCAACGGTCTCGTCGAGCCGCTCTGGAACCGCGAGCACATCAGTCACGTGCAGATCGACGTGCCCGAGCAGATCGACATCCAGGGCCGCGCCCATTTCTTCGAGGGCACCGGGACCTTCCGCGACATGGTCGTCACGCACCTGTTCCAGCTGCTCGGGTTCGTGGCGATGGAACCGCCCGTCGCCCTCGAAGCGCAGTCGCTGCGGGACGAGCAGGTCAAGGTGTTCCGCAGCATGCGGCTCCTGGACCCCGCCCAGGTCGTACGCGGCCAGTACACCGGCTACCGCGTCGAGCCGGGGGTCGATCCGGACTCGGACACCGAGACCTTCGTCGCGCTGCGCGTCGACATCGACAACTGGCGGTGGGCCGGCGTCCCCTTCCACCTGCGCTCGGGCAAGGCGCTGGCCGAGGGCCGGCACGTCGTCACCCTGGGCCTGCGCGAGCCCGTACTGAGCATGTTCCCCCTGGACGCCCGGGAGGCGGCGGACGGCCGCGCCAACGAGCTCGTCATCGACTTCGACGACCCCGGCTCCATCACCGCCCGTTTCCTCGCCAAGGAACCCGGCCCCGCCATGCAGCTCGCGGAAGCCGACATGGTCTTCACCTACCGCAGCTCCTTCACCACCGAGAACGCCCTCGAGGCGTACGAGCACCTCATCCTCCAGGCCATGCTCGGCGACCAGTCCCTGTTCACCCGCTCCGACGGCATCGAACGCCTGTGGGAGGTCTCCTCGCCGCTGCTGGACGCGCCTCCACCCGTCGTCCCGTACGCTCCCGGATCCTGGGGGCCCGAGGCCATCACCTCCCTCGTCGCCCCCTACCGGTGGCACCTGCCCGAACGGCACCGGTCCGGCGGCCGGTGAGGCGACGGGCGCGTTGCTCCGAACGCCACACCCCCTCAGCCGCGCGGGGTACGGCGCCCGTCCCACGAGCGCCGTACTGCCCGCCGGCGGCCGCATCCTCCTAGCCTCGACGGCATGCTGGGACTCCCCGACCACGTCCGCGCCTGCCTCTTCGACCTCGACGGCGTGCTCACCCGGACCGCGAAGGTCCACGCGGCCGCCTGGAAAACGATGTTCGACGACTACCTGCGCCGGCGGGCCGACCGCGACGGGTCGCCCTTCGTGCCCTTCGACGCCGTGCACGACTACGACGAGTACGTGGACGGCCGCCCACGCGAGGACGGCGTACGCACCTTCCTCGCCTCCCGTGACATCACGCTGCCCGAGGGCACGGCGAGTGACGGCCCCGGGCAGGAGACGGTCCACGGCCTGGGCACGCGCAAGAACGACCTGGTGCTCCGTGCGATCCACGAGCAGGGGGTGGAGTCCTACGAGGGCTCCGTGGCCTACGTGCGCGCCGTACGCGACGCGGGCCTGCGCCGCGCCGTCGTCTCCTCCAGTGCCAACTGCCGCGACGTACTGGTAGCCGCCGGCATCGAGGACCTCTTCGAAGACCGTGTCGACGGCATCACCATCGCCGAGCAGGGACTGCGCGGCAAGCCCTCCCCCGACAGCTACCTGGCGGCCGCCCGGCTCTTCGCCGCCGACCCGCGCGATGCCGCCGTGTTCGAGGACGCGCTGGCCGGTGTGGCCGCCGGCCGGGCGGGCGGCTTCGGTTTCGTCGTCGGCGTCGACCGCACCGGCCAGGCGGCCGAACTGCGTGCGCACGGGGCCGATGTCGTCGTCACCGATCTCTCCGAGCTGCTGGACCGCGGATGATCACTCACGAGAACTTCGCGACCGAGCCCTGGCAGCTGCGTGAGACGACCCTCGACCTCGACGTCCTCGCGCAGAGCGAATCCGTGTTCGCCCAGTCCAACGGCCATCTCGGCTGGCGCGGCAACCTCGACGAGGGCGAGCCCCACGGCCTGCCGGGCTCCTACCTCAACAGCGTCTACGCGAGCCACCCGCTGCCCTACGCCGAGGCCGGGTACGGGTATCCCGAGTCCGGGCAGACGATCGTCAACGTCACCGACGGCAAGGTCATCCGGCTGCTCGTCGACGACCACCCCTTCGACCTGCGCTACGGCGAACTCCTCTCGCACGAACGCGTCCTGGACTTCCGCACCGGTGTCCTGAGCCGGTCCGCGGAGTGGACCACGCCCTCCGGCCGGACGGTACGCCTGACCTCGCACCGCGTGGTCTCCCTCGCGCAGCGGGCCGTCGCGGCGATCTCGTACAGCGTCGAGACCGTCAACGGTCCGGCCACCATCGCCGTGCAGTCCGAGCTCGTCGCCAACGAGCAGCTGCCCACGGCCTCCGGCGACCCGCGCATGGCCGCCGCCATCGACTCCCCGCTGCTCCCCGAGGAGCACTACGCGCACGGCACGCGGCTGCGCCTCATCCACTGCACGGCCACCAGCGGGCAGCGCGTCGCGGTGGCGGCCGACCACATCGTGGAGGGCCCCGACGGCACCGCATGGTCCGCCGAGAGCGAACCGGACGTCGCCCGCCTGACCGTGACCGCCACCCTCGAACCCGGGCAACGGCTCGAACTCGTCAAGTTCGTGACCTACGGCTGGTCCGCGCAGCGCTCCCTGCCCGCCGTACGCGACCAGGTGGAGGGCGGCCTGGCGGGGGCCCGCACCACCGGGTGGCAGGGGCTGCTCGACGCACAGCGGGCCTGCCTGGACGAGTTCTGGTCCAGTGCCGACGTCGAGGTGGAGGGCGACGAAGAGGTCCAGCAGGCCGTCCGGTTCGGCCTCTTCCACCTCTACCAGGCCTCCGCGCGCGGCGAGCGGCGCCCCATCCCGGCCAAGGGCCTCACGGGCACCGGCTACGACGGCCACGCCTTCTGGGACACCGAGTCCTTCGTCCTGCCCGTCCTCACGCACACCGCGCCGTACACCGTCGCCTCCGCCCTCGCCTGGCGGCATTCCACGCTCCCCCGCGCGCTGGAACGCGCCCGTCAACTCGGCCTGGAAGGGGCGGCCTTCCCCTGGCGTACGATCAACGGCGCCGAGTGTTCCGGCTACTGGCCCGCCGGGACCGTCGCCTTCCACGTCAACGCCGACATCGCCGCGGCCGTCGAGCGGTACGTGTTCGCCACCGGTGACCGGGAGTTCTACCGCGGCCCCGGACTCGACCTGCTGGTGCACACCGCCCGGCTCTGGCGCTCGCTGGGCCACTTCGACGCCGACGGCGTCTTCCACATCGACGGGGTCACCGGCCCCGACGAGTACAGCGCCATCGCACGCGACAACCTCTACACCAACGCCATGGCCCGGCGGAACCTCCTCGCCGCGGCGGACGCCGTCTCGCGCCACCCGGACCGGGCACCGGACCTCGGCGTCAGCGCCGAGGAGATCGCGGACTGGCGCAACACCGCCGCGCGGACGGCCATCCCCTACAACCGGCGGCTCCAGGTGCACGAGCAGGCCGACGGCTTCACCGACCAGGAACCCTGGGACTTCGACGGCACCTCCGAGGACCAGTACCCGCTGCTGCTGCACTTCCCGTACTTCGACCTGTACCGCAAGCAGGTCGTCAAACAGGCGGATCTGGTCCTGGCCATGTTCACGTGCCCGGACGAGTTCACCGCCGAGGAGAAGGTCCGCAACTTCGCCTACTACGAGCAGCTGACGGTCAGGGACTCCTCCCTCTCCGCCTGCTGCCAGGCCGTGCTCGCCGCCGAGACCGGCCACCTGCGCCTCGCCTGGGCCTATACCCGCGAGGCGGCGCTGATGGACCTGGACGACCTCGAACACAACACGCGGGACGGCCTCCACATGGCCTCGCTCGCCGGCACCTGGATCGCGCTGGTCCAGGGCCTCGGCGGGTTGCGCCGCTTCCAACAGGCTCCGACCGCAACCGCGCAGGACCAGCCGTCCGGGACCGCGCAGGCCGGGGAACCGCAAGCCCCGGTGCGCTTCGCACCGCGTCTGCCACCTTCGCTGACCCGGCTGGCCTTCAACGTCCGTGTCCAGGAGCGGCTGCTGCGCATCGACATGAACCAGTCGACGGCCCGCTACACGCTCCTGTCCGGAGCGCCCCTCACCGTGATGCACCACGGCAACCGGGTCGCACTCACCCTGGACACGCCGACGGACCTGACCGTCCCGCCCGCGCCCGACTCCCCCGAACCCCGCCAGCCCAAGGGCCGCGCCCCCGGCACCTGAGGTGCGCGGCACGGCACGCAGGCGCTGCCTCAGCGCCGCTCCGGACCGGCCGCCGCCGCACGCGCAGGCCACGCCGTGGGGTCCAGCAGGCCCAGGACGTAGGCGCGGGCGATCAGGGCGGGGCGGTTGGGTACGCCGAGCCGTCGGCAGAGGCGGGTCACATGGTAGTTGACCCCGTCCACGGTGAGGCCCACCTCGCGGGCGATGGCCGATCCCGACGCCCCCGCCGCAACGAGCGGCAGGATGCGCGCCTCCTGGGGGCTCAGGCCATCGGCCGCGTCCTCCGCCGGCAGCGCGGGCCGGCCTCCGCTCGTCTCCTCCGTCAGCGAGACCAGCAAGCGGGGGATGTCGTCCTGCGGGTCGGAGACCGGTTCGACGGTGACCCGGCCGTGGCGGGCCGTCCCGCGGACCTGCCAGCTCACCTCGACCGGGTAGCGGGACCTGCGGCGCGAGCGCAGGGCCTCGTCCAGTCTGCGCAGCTGCCGGTCGTTGGTCGGAGTGAGGATGTCGAGGAGCCGGCGACCTTCCAGCTTTCCCGGCTGGAGCCGCCATGCGGAGGCGAACGCGGGGTTCGCGCCGAGGATCAGGCCGTACGCGTCGCTGATCGCCAGTGCCACGGGCGCCCTGTCGAACAGGCTGACGAAACGCGACCGCCAGGCCGCCGCCGCCTCGCCCAACGCATGCCGTGACGGCTGAGTCACGCCCTCTCCCTCTGCCACGGCGACTGCCCCCGATCAAGGCCCGGAACGGAAAACACCCCTACAAGAATAGGTAGTCGTCGTCCGCGATCGCCCCGGCGGCCGCGTCACCGTGGACCCAACACGGCTGACGTGACCAGAAGAGGCAGACGCCATGAATGAATCGCACACCACCGGCACCGGACCCCTCGACGACGACGCGCACGTGCCGGTCGTCGACGTGAGCGACTCGGGGATGACCGGCACCCCGCTGCAGACGGCCATGGGCCACGCGCGCCGGCTCGGTCCGGTCTTCGTCCAGCGCTTCCACGACCGGGAGACCGTGTTCGTGAGTTCGGCAGCGCTGGTGGAGGAACTCTCCGACGAGCAGCGCTTCGTCAAGGGCATCGGCCCGGCGTTGGAAAACGTACGCGAGGTCGCCGCCGACGGACTGTTCACCGCGTACAACGACGAGCCCAACTGGGCCAAGGCGCACGACATCCTGCTCCCGGCCTTCGCCCTCACCTCGATGCGCACCTACCACCCGCACATGCTGCGGGTCGCCAAGCGGCTCATCGGCTCCTGGGACGCGCGGTTCACCGCGGGCGCCGGCGTGTCGGCCCCGGTCGACGTCGCCGAGGACATGACGCGGATGACCCTGGACACCATCGGCCTGTCCGGCTTCGGCTACGACTTCGCGTCCTTCGAGCGCGAGCAGGCGCACCCGTTCGTCCAGGCCCTCGTCCGGGCCCTCGCCCACAGCCAGGCCAAGCTCGGCCGGGTGCCCGGGGCGGACCACACCGCCGAGGACGTGGCGTTCGCCACGGACGCCGCCTACCTGGCCCGGGTCGTCGACGAGGTGATCGAGCAGCGCAAAGCCTCGGGGGACACCTCGACCGACGATCTGCTGGGCCTGATGCTGGGCTCCCCGCACCCCCGGTCCGGCGAGGTGCTCGACGAGGAGAACATCAGGAACCAGGTGATCACGTTCCTGATCGCGGGCCACGAGACGACGTCGGGCGCCCTTTCGTTCGCGCTGTACCACCTGATGAAGAACCCGGCGGTGCTGCACCTGGCCCAGGCCGAGACCGACGCGCTGTGGGGCGACGAACCGGACCCCGAGCCCGCCTTCGAGGACATCGGCAGGCTGCGCTACGTACGCCAGGTCCTGAGCGAGACGCTGCGACTGTGGCCGACCGCCGCCGCGTTCGCGCGCGAGGCGCGCGCCGACACCGTGATCGGCGGCCGCCACCCGGTCAAGGCCGGGCAGCGGATGCTCGTGCTGACCCCAATGCTGCACCGCGACCCGGTGTGGGGCGACAACGTGGAGGAGTTCGACCCGAACCGGTTCTCCGCCGAGGCGGAGGCGGCCCGTTCCCCGCACGCGTACAAGCCGTTCGGGACCGGGGAACGTGCCTGCATCGGACGGCAGTTCGCCCTGCACGAGGCAACGATGCTGCTGGGCATGCTCGTTCACCGCTACCGCTTCATCGACCACGGGCGGTACGAGCTGCGCATCAAGGAGACGCTCACGCTCAAGCCCGACGGGTTCACGCTGGCCCTGGGCCGGCGCACCCCGGCCGACCGCTCCCGCAACCGTGCGGCCCTCGGGGCGGTCCTCCCGGCCGGCCCCGGGGACGAAACGGCGGCGCCGGCCACGGAGGCATCCCCCACCCGGGCCGTTCCCGGTACGAGGCTGACGCTGCTGCACGGATCCAACTTCGGCACCTGCCGCACGTACGCGCAAGACCTGGCCGAAACGGCAGCGGAACTGGGCTTCGAGACGCGTGTCGCGCCCCTCGACGACCACCGTGACGGCCGGCTGCCGACCGACGGTCCGCTGGTCGTCGTCGCCGCGTCGTACAACGGCCGGCCCACCGACGACGCGGCCGGATTCGTCTCCTGGCTGACGCAGGCGGGCTCCGGTGCCGCAGAAGGCGTGCACTACGCCGTCCTGGGCGTCGGGGACCGCAACTGGGCCGCCACCTACCAGCAGGTACCCGCGCTCATCGACGGCCGCCTCGCCGCGGCGGGTGCGGCGCGGCTGATGGACCGTGCCGAGGCCGACGCCTCCGGGGACCTCGCGGGAGCGGTACGCGGCTTCACCGCCGCCCTGCTCCGCACCCTGCTGGAGCGCTACGGCGACCCGGCGTCCGTGGCCCCCGCACGGGAGTCGCAGTCACGCGGCGGCCCGGCGTACGACGTCGTCGAGATCGCAGGTGAACCGCTCGACGCACTGGCCCGGCGACACGACCTCCAGCCGATGACGGTGACCCACACCGGGGACCTCGCCGACCTCGGACACCCGGCGGGCAGGTCGAAGCGCTTCCTGCGCGTCAGGCTTCCCCAGGGGGTCCGCTACCGCACCGCCGACCACCTCGCCGTCCTCCCGGCCAACGACCCCGATCAGGTGGAGCGGGCAGCCCGGGTCCTCGGTGCCGACCTGGGCACGGTGCTGAACATCCGGGCCCACCGCCCCGGCCGGACCACCCTGCCGCTCGACCGCCCCGTCGCCGTACGCGAACTGCTCGCCCGGTACGTCGAGCTCCAGGCCCCCGTGACGGCCGAGAAGGCGGCCGTCCTCGCGGCGCACAACCCGTGCCCGCCGGAGAAGGCCGCGCTGGAGCGGATCGCGGCACAGGCCGCGGGCGCCGACGGAGCCCGCCCGGGCAGCCTCGTGGACCTCGTCGAGGAGCACCCCGCGCTCCAGGGCCGTCTGCCGTGGCCCGTACTGCTGGAACTGCTGGAGCCCCTGCGGCCCCGCCACTACTCCATCTCCTCGTCCCCGTCGGCAGGTCCGGGGCGGGCGGACCTGATGATCTCGCTCCTGGAAGCCCCCCACCGCTCCGGCCGGGACGGCGTGTTCCGCGGAGTGGGCTCTTCGTACCTGCACCGGGTACGTCCCGGCGACACGATCCTCGCCCGGGTACAGCCGTGCCGGGAGGCCTTCCGCATTCCGCACGACGAGCGGACGCCGGTCATCATGATCGGCGCGGGTACCGGCCTCGCACCCTTCCGGGGGGCGATCGCCGACCGTCGCGCGCTGCGCGCCTCGGGAGCCGAACTGGCGCCCGCCCTGTGCTACTTCGGCTGCGACCACCCGGATGTGGACTACCTCCACCGGGCGGAGCTGGAGGACGCCGAGCGCGAGGGCGCCGTGTCCCTGCGTCCCGCCTTCTCGCTGGCACCCGAAGGCGAGGTCCGCTTCGTACAGCACCGGATCGAGGCGGAGGGTGAGGAGGTCTGGCGGCTGACCGAGGCGGGCGCCCGCATCCACGTCTGCGGTGACGGCTCCCGCATGGCCCCGGGCGTCCGCGAAGCCTTCCGGCGGCTGTACGTCCGGTACAGCGGGAAGGAGGGGTCGACTGCCTCGGAGTGGCTCCGGGGGCTGGTGGCGGACGGCCGCTACGTGGAGGACGTCTACACGGGCGGCTGACGGTCCGGCGTCCACCGGGCGCCGGGCGGGGCGGGGGGGACGTTCTGCCGGGGTTCCCCCGCCCTCGACCGGGTCAGCCTCCCGATCCTCCCGATCGGATCAGCCGGACCGCGTCCAGCAGGGTCTTGTGGGCGGCCGTCGAGTCGTCCAGGTAGCCGGCTGCCATCGCGCCGTCGTACAGCATCAGCAGGGCACCGGCGGCCGACGCGGGGTCGGTGTGGCCGAGCTGGGCGAGCAGGTCCTGGAAGAGGGTGCGGATCCAGTGCCGATGGGTCGCCACCAGGCCGCGGACGGGGTGCGTGGCGTCCGGGTACTCGGCGGCGGCGTTCATGAACGGCGATCCGCGAAAGCCGCGCTCGCGGGCGTGCTCGGCGATCGCGTCGAAGATCAGGTCGATCGCTTCCGCGGGCGGATGGCCCGCGGCCAGTGGTTCGGCCACGTCCTTGTAGTAGGCGTCCTTGGTCAGCAGATAGGCCACGACCAGGTCGTCCTTGGCGGCGAAGTGCCGGTAGAAGGTCGCCTTGGTCACCCCGGCTTCGGCGATCAGCCGCTCCACGCCGATCGCGCGTACGCCCTCGTAGTAGAACAGTCGCGATGCGGCCCGGACCAGGCGTTCGCGAGGGGGCAGGTCTGCCTCGATCGCGGTCTCCCGATGCCTGGCGTCGGTGTTCTTCTGCCCAGTGCTGATCACCTCCCCATTGTGCCCTCGGCCCCGGCCAGGTCTCCCACCAGATCCGCCCCGATGACGGCAGCGCGGCCCGTGAGGGATCCCACACGCCGTTCGTGCGCTGGCGCGAGGGCGTCTGCGGGGTTATCGTCGGGAGGTAGAACGACCGGTCTTCCTACCTCCTCAGTCCCCCATGTCCCGTACGGCCCGGCCCGCAACGCCGCGGCCGTTCATCGAAAGGCTTGAACCATGAATCGCCGTCTCGAACGAACCGTCGCCCTGGTCACCGGGGCGTCCAGCGGCATCGGCCGCGCCACCGCGCTGGAGCTCGCCCGCGAGGGCGCTTCCGTGGCCGTGGTCGGCCGGCGCGAGGACCGGCTCACCGGCCTCGCCGCGGAGATCGCCGAGGCGGGCGGAAAGGCTCTGGTCGTGCCTGCCGACATCACCACCGCCCAGGCCGCCACAGAAGCGGTCGAGCGGACCGTCGAGGGCCTGGGCCGACTGGACATCCTGGTCAACAACGCCGGCCTCATGCTGCTCGGACCCACCCCCGGCGCAGACCTGAACGACTGGCAGCGCATGATCGACATCAACCTCATGGGCCTGATGTACACCACCCATGCGGCCGTCCCCCACCTGGTCAAGGCCGCCACGGACGGTCCGCGCCAGGTCGCCGACATCATCAACATCAGCTCGGTGAACGGCCGCACCGCCTTCGCCATGTCCGCCGTGTACAGCGCCACCAAGTTCGGCGTCGGAGGCTTCAGCGAGGCACTGCGCCAGGAACTGGGACGCCAGCACGTCCGCGTGTCCGTCGTCGAGCCGGGCAGCGTCGACACCGAACTGCGCACCCACAACTCGGAAGTCGTCCAGCAGCTGATCGTCGCCGGCCTCGGCGACATCGAGCGGCTGCAGAGCCAGGACGTCGCCGACGCCATCGGCTACATCGCCACCCGCCCCCGGCACGTGGCCGTCAACGAGATGCTCGTACGCCCCACCGAACAGGTTTGAACGCCATCCCCGTTGCCGACTCCGAGACGGGCAAGGAGTACGACGCTCGAGTGACCAACGACCACGAACGCAACGACAAGGAGCAGAAGCGCATCATGGACGACACGCCGCTGGAGCGGCTCGGCGCCGGCAAGTACGGCATCCTCGGCCGCCTCATGATTCTTCACAGCCGGCTGAGCGGCGGAGCGGACGGGACGCTGGGCATCCGCGTACGGCTCACCCCGCACGGCTAGGCTCCCAGCCGAAGAAGCCGAAACAGCCGGGCTCAAGGCCGAACGCCTCGCATGGACGGCAAAGGCATCAGAGGCCCGGGGCGTGAGGGGTGTTGCCGTAGTAGGCGTCCGGTCCGTGCTTGCGGGTGAAGTGCCGCTCCAGCAGATGCCTGGGCGGTTCGGAGGCCTCCCCGAGGCGGGAGCCGAGCGCCAGCGTGTGCAGCGCCATCTCCGCCACGGCCTCGCAGACGATCGCGTTCTCCAGCGCAGCCTTCGCGGTGGCGCCCCAGGTGAAGGGGCCGTGCCGTGAGACGAGCGCCCCGGGGACCTCCTCGGCCCGACGGGGGTCGCCGTCGAGCCGGGCAACGATCACCTGTCCGGTGTTGTACTCGTAGTCCTGCGCGCACTGCTCGGCGGTGAGGTCCGCCGTCACGGGGACGGGCCCGTTGAAGGTGTCGGCGTGTGTCGTGCCGAGCACGGGGATCGGGCGGCGGGCCTGGGCGAAGGCGACGGCGTGCGCCGAGTGCGTGTGGGTGACGCCGCCGATGGAGGGGAACGCCCGGTAGAGGCACCGATGGGTTTCGGTGTCGGTGGAAGGCCTGAGGTGCCCGTCGACGATCCGCCCGTCCTCCAGCGCCACCGCGACCAGGTCCTCCTCGGTGAGGTCGGCGTACGAGACCCCGGACGGCTTGATGACGAAGACGCCGGCGTCTCGGTCCACTCCGCTGACGTTTCCCCAGGTGAGGGTGGCCAGACCGGCCTGCGGGATGCCCAGGTTGGCCGCGAGGACCTCGCGACGGAGGTCCTTGAGGTTGGTCTCGCTCACTGCGCTCTCACCGTCTCTCCGGCATGCGCGGCGGTTTCCCGGACCGGAGTCCGGCAGGCCCTGCAATCGCGCATGAATGGGCTGGACTGACCGGGGGCCCCGCTGGGCATCGCGGCTGCACGACCGCAGCTGCCCCCCGTCAGATTGTGAACGCTAACAACCAGAGATCTCAAGATGTACGTGCAGATTCATGTCCACAACATGCGGTCCTCGCTGCATAATGTGAACGCCAACATCGATACCCGTCGACAATCTCCCGGCCGGTCCGAGATGTGTGCGGGCCGCGGCTGCTTCGGTACCTTGAGGGAAGGCCGCTCGACAAGGAGAGGAAGAGCGTTGACCCAGCTACCGGACGTCTCGCGAGCGCCCACGATGACGGACGTCGCGCGCGTCGCCGGCGTGTCCCACCAGACTGTTTCACGGGTGCTCAGCGGCCACCCGAACGTCAGCGCCAAGACCCGGGCCGCGGTGACACAGGTCATCGAGCAGCTGGGGTACCGCCGCAACTCGGCGGCCCGGGCTCTGGCCACTCGCCGGACCCACACGCTGGGCGTCATCGCCGTGAACACCACCCTGCACGGTCCCGCCAGCACCGTGGCGGGAGTCCAAGAGGCGGCTCGGGACCGCGGCTACCTGACGTCCGCCGTCACGCTCCGGACCGCCACGCAGACAGCCCTCGCCGAAGCCATGCAGCACCTCGCCGGGTGGGGCGTGGAGGGGATCGTCGCCGTCACTCCCCAACGCGACGCCGTGAGGGCCTTGGCGGCATTGGAAGCACCGTGCCCGGTGGTCACCGTGGAAGGCGGCCACACCCTGGACCTGCCAGGGGTGTCGCTGGACCAGCACCTCGGCGCCCGCATGATCACGGAACATCTCCTCGCGTCGGGCCACGCCACCGTGTGGCATGTCGCAGGCCCGCCCGACTGGCTCGAGAGCGAGGCCCGCACGCAGGGGTGGGAGGACGCGCTCCGAGAGGCCGGCGCCGAGGTGCCACCCCTGCTGCGCGGCGACTGGAGCCCGCTGTCGGGATACCAGGCCGGCCAGCAGCTCGCGGGTCGGGTCCGGGCGTCACGAGGGCGGGGAGCGGGACTCACCGCGGTGTTCGTCGCCAACGACCAGATGGCGCTCGGTGTGCTGCGGGCCCTGCGGGAAGCGGGCCTGCGCACCCCGGAGGACGTGGCGGTCGCCGGCTTCGACGACATCCCCGAGGCGGAGTTCTTCCCGCCCCCGCTGACGACGATCCGTCAGGACTTCGCCTCGATCGGCCGCGACAGCATCGGGCTGCTCCTGGACCACATCGAAGGCCGGACTGACCAGTCGACGCACCTGGTGGTGGCGCCCGAGCTCATCGTGCGCGCCAGTACGGCCCGCAGGAACTCTCCCCTCGGGGGATGACCCCCACCGCCCGGGGGACGGCGGGTGACGCCGTCGACGACGGGACGGCCGCGCGCGCGGACCTCCGCACGGCCCGGCCCGGGGAAGCCGAACCGCCACCTCTCGCAGGAGCCGGGAGTCAGTCGGCGGCGGGGCGGCGGCCGCTCATCAGACGTTGCAGCACGATGAACACGAGCAGCAGGGCGCCGATGACGATCCGGGTCCACCAGGAGCTGAGCGTGCCCTGGAAGTTGACGACCGTCTGGATCACGCCGAGGACGAGCACGCCGAGGGCGGTGCCCAGGACGAAGCCGGACCCTCCGGTCAGCAGCGTGCCGCCGATCACGGTGGCGGCGATCGCGTCGAGTTCCATGCCCATGGCGTGGAGGGCGTAGCCGGAGAGCATGTAGAAGGTCAGCAACAGGCCGCCGAGTGCGGAGCACAGGCCGCTGACGGCGTATACGGCGATCTTCGTGGAGCCTACCGGAAGGCCCATCAGGCGTGCGGAAGGCTCATTGCCGCCCAGCGCGTACACATTGCGGCCGAAGCGCGTGTGGTGCAGTACGACGAAGGCGATCACCAGCACGGCCAGGGCGATGACCACCGGGATCGATACGAACAGTCCCCCCGGGCCGTACAGCCGGGTCTGCGCGATTCCCGCCGTGGCGGGGTCGCCGATCGTGATGGATTCGGTGCTGATCGTGTAGCAGAGGCCGCGGGCGAGGAACATGCCGGCCAGGGTGACGATGAACGGCTGGATCTCGAAGGTGTGGATGATCCAGCCCATGAGCGCCCCGCTCGCGGCGCCGACCAGCAGGACCAGTGGGATGACGGTGGCCAGGGGCCAGCCGTGCGACTCGACCAGCCAGGCGGTGAGCATGGTCGACAGGGCCACCATGGAGCCGACGGACAGATCGATGCCGCCGGTGAGGATGACGAAGGTCGCCCCGACTGCGACGACCAGGAGGAATCCGTTGTCGATCAGCAGGTTCAGCAGGACTTGCGCGGAGAGGAAGCCCTCGTAGCGCACCGATCCGACGCTGAACATGACGACCAGCAGGACGGCCGTGACGATCAGTGGGATACGGGTGCGGGTGCGCGGGGACACGGTCGCGAAGGGGCGGGTGAGCCCAGCGGCGGCGCTGGCGATGCCGGTACTCATGCGCGTACCTCCTGCTGCTGCGGGGCGGCGCCCGCCGATGGGTGGGATCGGGGACCGGTCGTCCTGCGGCGGCGCAGGACCTTGGCCCGGAATGCCGGGGACTGCACGAGGCAGACGACGATGACGACGAAGGCCTTGAAGACGAGGGTGGTCTCGGGTGGGACGCCGAGGGTGTAGACGGTGGTGGAGAGGGTCTGGATGATCAGGGCGCCCAGGACGGTGCCGCCGAGGGAGAAGCGTCCTCCGGT
Organism: Streptomyces sp. R33; assembly: GCF_041200175.1. Taxonomy (NCBI): domain Bacteria; kingdom Bacillati; phylum Actinomycetota; class Actinomycetes; order Kitasatosporales; family Streptomycetaceae; genus Streptomyces; species Streptomyces sp. R33. The sequence continues at coordinate 1,522,444 of NZ_CP165727.1, forward strand.
CAGGGCGGTGCCGCCGATGACGACGGCGAGGATCGTGTCGAGTTCGATCCACAGGCCGGCGTTGTTGCCGTCGGCACTGGAGACGTTGGAACTGATCATCAGCCCCGCGATGGCGGCGCACAGCGCGCTGAAGACGTAGACGAGGGCGAGCAGCCCGCCGGCGCGGATGCCGACCAGGCGGCTGGCGGCCGGGTTGCCGCCCACGGACTCGATCAGCATGCCGAGTGCGCTGCGACGGGTGATGAAGGCGGTGAGCGCGACGAGGGCGGCTGCCAAGAGGACGGCGAACGGCATGGTCAGCCAGTAGCCGCCTCCGATCATCTTGTAGGGGGCGCTGGTCACCGTGATGATCTGGCCGTCGGTGATCAGCTGGGCGACGCCGCGGCCCGCGACCATGAGGATCAAGGTGGCCACGATGGGCTGCACCCCCAGCCCGGACACGAGGAAGCCGTTGGCGAGGCCCAGCACGAGGGCGACGCCGAGCGCGAGGGCGGCGGCCGTGAGCATGGTGGCGATGCTGCCGGGATGTGCGGCGGTCGAGATGTACCCACAGGCGAGGGCGCCGGCGATGGCGACGGTGGAACCCACCGAGAGGTCGATGCCGCGGGTGGCGATGACGAGGGTCATGCCGAGCGCCACCAGGGTGAGGGGCGCGCCGAACTGGAGGATGTCGATGAGGCTGCCGTAGAGGTGGCCGTCGCGTACGCGGACGGAGAAGAAGTCGTGGTGGAACGCGAGGTTGCCGAGGAGCAGGGCGAGCAGGGCGAGCGTCGGCCACAGCAGGCGGTGCCCGGCCAGTCGTCTCCCGATTCCGCCGGCCGCCTTGGACTGGGCGGGTTGGGGGGTCATGAGTCCGTTCCGGTGGCGATGGTGGTGAGGATGCGTTCGGGCGTGACACTGTCGTCGTTCGTGAGGGTGGCCACCATGCGGTGGTCGCGGAGCACGGCGATGTGGTGGCTCAGGCGCAGGACCTCTTCGAGTTCCGCCGAGATGAACAGCACCGCGGTTCCTTCGTCCGCCAGGCGGGCCACGAGTTTCTGGATCTCCGCCTTGGCCCCGATGTCGATGCCCCGGGTGGGTTCGTCGAGGATCAGGAGCCGGGGTTCGGTCAGCAGCCAGCGCGCGAGGAGCACTTTCTGCTGGTTGCCTCCGCTGAGGTGGCGTACCTGCGCTTCGGGGTCGGCGGGGCGGATGTCCAGGGCTTCGATCCAGTGCCGTGCCAGTTCGTCCTGTTTCGCACGGGCCAGCGGCCTGGTCCAGCCGCGGGCGGCCTGCAGAGCGAGGATGATGTTCTCGCGGACCGTGAGCTCGCCCACCAGTCCCTCGGACTTGCGGTTCTCGGAGCAGAACGCGATGCCTCGGGCGATGGCGTGCCGGGGGGTGCGCAGGAGCACCTTCTTGCCCTCGATGCTCACCTCTCCGCCGTCCGCGCTGTCCGCGCCGAACAGGAGGCGTGCCACCTCGGTACGGCCCGAGCCCAGGAGGCCGGCCAGTCCGATGACCTCACCGGCATGGACGTCGAGGTCGTACGGTTCGATCGAGCCCGTGCGGGTCAGTTGTCGTGCCTGGAGGAACGGCTCGCTGGTCTCCCGATCGGCCGCTTCCTCGTGGGCACGTTCGGACAGCTGGTCGAGGGTGGCCAGTTCTCCGCCGATCATGCGCTGGACCAGCGTCACCGGAGTGAGTTCGCCGATGGGGTACTCGCCTTCCAGGTGGCCGTTGCGCAGGATGGTGACGCGGTCGCAGAGATCGAATACCTGGTCGAGGAAGTGCGTGACGAACAGGATGGCCGCACCGCGGTCCCGCAGGCGCCGCACCAGGGTGAAGAGCTGGGCGACCTCCTCGCGATCCAGGCTGGAGGTGGGTTCGTCCAGCACGAGCACCTTCGCCGAGACGTCCACCGCCCGGACGATGGCGACCAGTTGCTGCACCGCCAGGGAGTGCGAGCCGAGCAGACCGGTGACGTCGAGGTCGAGGTCCAGTTCCGTCAGCAGCTCTGCCGCCCGCTGCCGCATCGCGGACCAGTGGATGAGACCGAACCGGCGCGGCTCCCGCCCGATGAGGATGTTCTCGGCGACCGAGAGGTTCGGGCAGAGGTTGACCTCCTGGTAGACGGTGCTGATTCCGGCCTGCTGCGCCTGGAGGGGGTCTGCGAAGGTGTGGGGCCGGCCGTCGACGAGGAGGGTGCCGCCGTCGACGGGGTGGACCCCGGTGAGCACCTTGATCAAGGTGGACTTCCCGGCGCCGTTCTCGCCCATCAGGGCGTGCACCTCACCGGGGAAGAGCCGCAGGGCGACTCCGTCGAGGGCGAGCACGCCCGGGAACTGCTTGCGGATGTCCCGGGCTTCCAGGACCGGCCGCGGGCCGCCGTCGTCCGTGGGCCGCGGGGTGGACGGGGATGCCATCCGGCCTCCTTTCATGGGTGGGGTGGTGGAACGGGCTCCGGACGTGCCCCACTGCCCCGAGGCCGCTCAGCCTCCTCCGGAACCGGCACGTGCGGTTTCAGTAGTTCCGGGACGGCAGCGCGGCCGCGGCCTTGTCCTGCGGGAAGACACCCTCCACGGTCTCGACACGAGCCGGCACGCTCTCCCCCGCCGCAACCTTCCTGGTCAGCTCCATCAGCTGGTCGCCGAGCATCGGGTTGCACTCCACCACGACGTTGATCTTGCCTTCGGTCATCGCGACGAAGGCGTCCTTGATCCCGTCCACCGAGATCACCTTGATGTCCGTCCCGGGCTTCTTGCCGGACTCCTCGATGGCCTGGATGGCGCCGAGGGCCATGTCGTCGTTGTGGGCGTAGAGGACGTCGATGTGGTTCTGGGACTTCAGGAACGCCTGCATGACCTCCTTGCCCTTGGCGCGGGTGAAGTCGCCCGACTGCGAGGCAACGATCTTGAACTTGCCGTCGGCGCGGATGGCGTCGGCGAAGCCCGCCTTGCGGTCGTTGGCGGGTGCGGAGCCCGTGGTGCCCTGGAGCTCGACGATGTTGACCGGGCCCTGCTCGTTCGCGTACGCACCGGTCAGCCACTCGCCCGCGGACTTGCCCTCCTTGACGAAGTCGGAGCCCAGGAAGGTCTTGTAGAGGGAGGTGTCCTTGGTGTCCACGGCGCGGTCGGTGAGGATCACCGGGATGCCCGCGTCCTTGGCCTCCTTCAGCACCGTGTCCCAACCGGACTCCACGACCGGCGAGAAGGCGATGACGTCGACCTTCTGCTGAATGAAGGTGCGGATCGCCTTGATCTGGTTCTCCTGCTTCTGCTGTCCGTCGGAGAACTTGAGGGTGATCCCGGCCTTCTTCGCCGCCTCCTGGACGGACTTGGTGTTCGCGGTACGCCAGCCGCTCTCGGCGCCGACCTGGGCGAAGCCGAGGGTGATCGTGCCGCCGGAGCCTCCTCCCTTGGCCGCCGAGGAGGGGCCGGGGGCGGGGCTCTTGGTCGAGCAGGCGGTCAGCGCCGAGGAGACGAGAAGGGCGGCGGTGAGGACGAGAGCTGCTCTGCGGGCCATGTCGATGTCCTTTCGGGACGTACGGAAGAGGCGCCGCGGGGCCGGGGCCGGGCTTTGCCCAAGCGGACGCTGACGCATTGTGAGCGTTAACAAGCACCGTTCTCAACCCCCGTGCGCACGTTTCCTGTCCGTTACCGTGGCAGGTGCGGGCAACGAGGTCGGCCTCTTGCCTCGGGACATTGTTAGCGCTCACACTACGGTGGGATCACCGCCCGACCGTCAGGATCGCGGGCGGCAACTCCGCATGCCGGGCCGCTTGCTGCCCCACGGCTCCTTCGAAAGGCACTCTGTTGACGTCACCCCATCCCCTCGCGCCCGCCCCGGATTCCGAGGAATCGGAGCAGTACACGGTCGGCGTCGACTTCGGCACACTGTCGGGCCGCGCCGTGGTGGTGCGGGTTCGCGACGGTAAGGAGCTGGCCGCGGCGGTCCACGTCTACCGGCACGGCGTCATCGACCGGCACCTGCCGCACGGCGGTGCGCAACTGCCTCCGGACTGGGCCCTGCAACACCCCCAGGACTGGCGGGACGTACTGCGTCGCGCCGTCCCCGAGGCCGTGGCGGCGGCCGGGGTCGATCCTGCCGCGGTGATCGGCATCGCCACCGACTTCACCGCGTGCACCGTCCTGCCCACCCTGGCCGACGGGACTCCCCTCGCCGAGACGGAGCTCGCCGGGCGGCCGCACGCGTGGCCCAAGCTCTGGAAGCACCACGCGGCCCAGTCGCATGCCGACCGCATCAACGAACTCGCCCACGCCCGCGGGGAGAAGTGGATCGCCCGCTACGGCGGCCGGATCTCCTCCGAGTGGCAGTTCGCAAAGGCCCTCCAGGTCTTGGAGGAGGATCCGCTCGTCTACGACACCTGCGCGCGGTGGATCGAGGCCGCCGACTGGATCGTGTGGCAGCTCACCGGAACCGAGTCCCGCAACGCCTGCACGGCCGGATACAAGGGCATCCACCAGGACGGCGCCTACCCGAGCGAGGAGTACCTGGCCGCGCTGAACCCCCGGTTCGCCGACTTCGCACGTACGCGCCTCGAGTTCCCCCTCTCTGCGCTGGGCTCACGCGTGGGCTCGCTCAGTACCGGGGCAGCAGCTTGGACAGGGCTGCGCCCCGGCATCGCCGTCGCCGCGGGCAACGTCGACGCCCACGTCACCGCAGCGGCGGCCCAGGCCGTCGAGGACGGTCAACTGCTCGCCATCATGGGCACCTCCACCTGCCACGTCGTGAACGCTCCCGTCCTCGCCGACGTCCCCGGCATCTGCGGTGTCGTGAGCGGCGGGATCGTCGAGGGAACCTACGGCTACGAGGCCGGCCAGAGCGCGGTCGGGGACATCTTCGCCTGGGTACTGGACCAAGGCGTCCCGTCGGACTACCTCTCCGAGGCCGCCGACCGCGGCGAGGACCTGCACACCCTGCTGACCCGGAAAGCCGCCCGTCAACCGGTCGGCGGCCACGGTCTGGTCGCCCTCGACTGGCTGAACGGCAACCGTTCGGTCCTCGTCGACCACCACCTCTCCGGGGTCATCGTGGGTCTCACCCTCGCGACCCGCCCCGAGGACGTCTACCGCGCGCTGCTCGAAGCCACCGCGTTCGGCACCCGCGTCATCGTGGAGGCGCTGGAGGCGGGGGGTGTACCGGTGCACGAGTTCATCGTCGCCGGCGGACTGGCCAGGAACGAACTGCTGATGCAGATCTACTCCGACGTGCTGCGCCGCCCCGTCTCCCTCGCCGCGTCCGACCAGGGCCCCGCCCTCGGGTCGGCCATCCACGCCGCCGTGGCCGCCGGCGCACACACCGACGTACGAGCGGCCACCGCCGCCATGGGCCGCCGACGGCCTGCCGTCTACACGCCCGACGCCTCCCGGGCCGACGCCTACGACGCCCTCTTCGCCGAGTACCGGCTCCTGCACGACCACTTCGGCACCGGTGGCCTGCTGCACCGCCTGAGGAACATGCGCGACACGTCCCACACCGCGGGCTGACCCCGCCCCGCTGTCCGTTCCCGCTTCCCCACCCGCCCGCCGCCCGCACCACCGTTGCGGGACGTCACCTTCAGGAGTCCATGTGCCCAGCCGAACATCCCCCGCCCAGGAGCTCTGGTTCCTCACCGGCAGCCAAGGCCTGTACGGAGAGGAGACGCTGAAGCAGGTCGCCGACCAGTCGCGGCAGATCGCCGCCGCCCTGGCCGAGGCCTCCTCCGGCATTCCCGCGCGCGTGGTGTGGAAGCCGGTACTGACCGACGCCGACGCCATCCGCCGGGTGTGCCTCGACGCCAACGCCGACGACCGGTGCATCGGGCTCATCGCCTGGATGCACACCTTCTCGCCGGCCAAGATGTGGATCGCCGGACTGGACGCGCTGCGCAAGCCGTTGCTGCACCTCCACACCCAGTCGAACGTCGCCCTCCCCTGGGACACCATCGACATGGACTTCATGAACCTCAATCAAGCCGCCCACGGAGACCGCGAGTTCGGGCACATCCAGGCCCGTGTCGGCGTACCCCGCAAGACCGTGGCCGGCCACGTCACCGACCCGGTGACGACCGAACGCATCGCGGTCTGGGCGCGGGCGGCCGCCGCACGATCCGAACTGGCCACCCTCAAGGTCGCCCGCTTCGGCGACAACATGCGCGACGTGGCCGTCACCGAGGGCGACAAGGTCGAGGCCCAGCTGCGCTTCGGCGTCTCCGTCAACACCTACGGCGTCAACGACCTGGTGGAGGTCGTCGACGGCGCGGACGAGACCGAGGTGGCTTCCCTCGTCAAGGAGTACGAGGACCTGTACCACCTGACGCCGGAACTGCGGCCCGGCGGCGAACGGCACGACGCGCTGCGTTACGCGGCCCGCATCGAAGCCGGCCTGCGCACCTTCCTCGAAACGGGCGGCTTCGGGGCCTTCACCACCAACTTCGAGGACCTGGGCGGACTGCGCCAGCTGCCCGGCCTCGCGGTCCAGCGGCTCATGGCCCAGGGGCACGGCTTCGGAGGAGAGGGCGACTGGAAGACCGCCGTCCTGCTGCGCGCCCTCAAGGTAGCCGCAACCGGCCTCCCGGGCGGCACCTCCTTCATGGAGGACTACACCTACGACCTGACAGCGGGCAACCAGCTCATCCTCGGCGCACACATGCTGGAAGTCTGCCCCACCATCGCGGCCGCCAGGCCCAGCTGCGAGATCCACCCCCTCGGTATCGGCGGGCGGGAGGACCCGGTGCGCCTGGTGTTCGACGCCGCCCCCGGCCCGGCCGTGGTGGTCGGCCTCGCCGACCTCGGCGACCGCTTCCGCCTGATCGCCAACGACATCGACGTGGTGGCGCCCCCTCACCCGCTGCCCGCACTGCCCGTTGCCCGCGCGGTCTGGCGGCCCCACCCCGACCTGCGGACCTCCACCGAATCCTGGCTGACGGCCGGAGGACCGCACCACACCGTCCTCAGCACCGCCCTGACCTCCGACCACCTCGACGACCTGGCGGAGATGCTCCGCCTGGAACTCGCCCTCATCGACCAGACCACCACCCCGAAGCAGTTCCGGCGCGATCTCCGCTGGAACCAGGCGTACCACCGGCTGGCACAGGGGCTGTGACCGGGCCCCGGTCATCTACTGCTCGGAACCCGATACGAATCGTGACCGGGGCGCGCACCGGACGGCGCGGACCGGCCGGTGTCCCGTCTGGATGGCTCGCCGTCACGACAGGTCGGTTTGATAGCCTGTGGCGGTGGGCGAGGCATTGGACGAGGGGCCGTTCTTCCACGGCACAAAGGCCGACCTGCGGGTCGGAGATCACCTCACCGCCGGCTTCCGTTCCAACTACCGGCCCGAGACCGTGATGAACCACATCTACTTCACCGCGTTGCGCGACGGTGCGGGACTCGCCGCCGAACTCGCCGCCGGCGACGGGGCCCCGCGAGTGTACGTCGTCGAACCGACCGGAGAGTTCGAGAACGACCCGAACGTCACCGACAGGAAGTTCCCCGGCAATCCCACCCGCTCCTATCGCAGCCGGGGACCGCTCCGCATCGTTGGGGAGGTCACCGACTGGACGCGACTGACACCCGAAGCTCTCCAGATGTGGCGGGACCGGCTGGCCGCGATCCGTACGGATGACCGCGCCGAAATCATCAACTAAGGGTTGTTGTTCCGTCAGTCACCACCGGCTCACCGCGAGATGATCTCGCTGCGGCTCACCAGCCCGTCGGCAGACCGGCGATGAACGAGGTGAGCCGGTCGGCGATGAGTCGGTCGTCATGGGCCGAGTAGTGCCCGTCACAGCCGAGGAAGTCCAGGCCCAAGTCGTCGAGGAACCAGTAGCGGACTCCGCTGTCGTCGGCGTCGTTGCGTGCCTTGACCACCTGCTGGACATGGCCGGCGTACGGGCCGGCGCCTACTGCCACGATGGTCGTCCCGGCCCCGTAGCGCGTGCGCAGCTTCTGGAGGAAGTCGCCGTAGGCGCTGCGGTAGCCGGCTGCCAGGCTGTCGGGCGTCCACGGCTCCCCGGGATTGACGGCGGTCGAGAAGTCGTTGGTGCCGAGGTTGACCACCACGAGCTGAGGGCGCCAGGTGCCCGGCTTCTGCCAGACGCCGACGTGGACTCCGACGGGGTCGATCAGGACGCATGTGCGGTCCGTGCCGCATTCCCTCAGGTCTTCTCGTATTCGTCGTGGCGGCGCAGCCAATGCGCCTCCTCGCCTTCTTCGTGGCGGCCCAGCGGTGTCCGGTCGAGGAGGCCGTAGTAGGCCATGGCGGGCTCGAGGCCGCGCGCGGTGGTGGCGTACGTCCGGTAGACGGTACCGTCCGACAGCGCGTAGCAGCTCAGCCCGGGTCCCTCGGTGACGTACCCGAGCACGTCCGTGCCGCACGCCTCCGCCATCTGACGCACGGTCGGCGGGACACCGCCCTCCAGGAAGGGCCCCAACTCCTCCTCCGTGTACGTGAAGCCGAGGTCGCGGTGGAAGTCGCTGCCGCCGGCGGAGACCCAGCCGAAGCTCCAGCCCATCCGCTCCCGGTAGGCGAGGAGCTTGTCGACCGGCGCCCGCGAGGAGCAGATCAGCGTCACGTCGCGGGCCTTGAGGTGGACCGCATTGGGGTCGAGGGTGTCCGCGATCGAGGAGCAGACCGGGCATCCGGCCTCGTACGGCGGCCCGAACATGAAGTGGTAGACGAGCAGTTGCGAGCGCCCGTCGAAGAGGTCCGCGAGCGACTCGGTCCCGTCCCGGGTTTCGAAGCGGTAGTCCTTTTCGACCGGTACCCAGGGAAGCTCCCGCCGCTTCCGCGCCAGCTCGTCGCCACGTCGGGTGAGCTTCTTCTCCTCCACGAGCAGCTCCGCTCGGGCTGCCTCGAATTCCTCCTGTGTACCGACCTTGTGCTCGGGCATTGCCTTTCCCTCCTGTGCGGGAGCAGAACACCGCATCGCGGCGGACGGTCGCCCGCGGCGGCTGCCGTCAGTGCCTGCACAGGCGTTACCCGTCGCCCTACGTCCACCGTACGCGCGCGGCGCGGCGCGAGCCCGACCAGCAGGAGCCTCGACGCCGCGATACCAGCGAGCGGGGGGCGCACCCGCGGCCTGGCCGAGGCCGGGGCCGAACACGGTGATCAGTCTGGCCAGGATGGTCTTGCGGGCAGCCGCAGAGGCATGGCGGCCGGCAGCGGCGCGCCGACGCCCACGCCGATCGCGAAGCCATAACAGTGCATCACCCATCACTACGCATGGTGACCCCCGGTCTGGGCGGGCCGGTTACGGGGCGTTCGGCGGGCTGGTGCGGAGGGCGGCCAGGCGGCGCCGGTAGCGAGTGGACCCTCGCTGCGGCCAGGTGGTCCCTGCTGACCGCCGCACGGGGTGGGCGCATGCTGGAAGGGACGATGCCGAGCAGGGAGGCGAGGGCCCATGGGCGCCGTCGATGTCACCGTGGTCGTGGCCGCCGTGGTGTTGATCGGCGGTCTGGGCTGGTACTTCTTCGGCCCGCGCCGCGCCGGGACGGCCCGGCTGGAGGGCGGTCTGCAGCGGGTGGACGTGACCGTCCGGGGCGGCTACAGCCCGAATCTGATCAAGGTCCGCCAGGGTACGCCGCTGGAGCTGGTCTTCGACCGGCAGGAATCCGGTGAGTGCACATCCCGGGTGGTCTTCCCGGATCTGAAGGTCAGCGCCGGGCTGCCCGCCCACACACGCACCACCCTGCGCCTGACTCCGGACCGGCCCGGGACATTCGGCTTCGCCTGCGGCATGAACATGATCCACGGAACGCTGCTCGTCGAGCCTGCCCAAGGGTTGGCCACGGCCGATGCGCCGCACCCTGGCGGCCCCGGCACCGCTGCTCCGCACCTGAGCCGACCAGCGCGCGAGACGCCGCCGTCGGGACCGGAGCGGTCGGCGGCCGAGGCGGAGGCGGCGGACATCGCCGAGCGCCGGGCGGAGATCAAGGATCTGACCCGCCGGGTCGCCGTCGGGGCGGTGCTGACCGCCCCGGTGCTGTTCGCCGTGATGGCCCACGAGCTGTTCGGGGCCGACTGGGTGCCGGGCTGGATGCTGGACCACTGGGTGCAGCTGGCACTGATCACCCCGGTGATGTTCTACACCGGCCGGCCGATCCACGTGACCGGCTGGCTGACCCTGCGCCACCGGGCCGCCGACATGAACTCCCTGATCACCCTCGGTACGAGCGCCGCCTACGGCTACAGCCTCCTGGTCACCGCCGCGCCCGCCGTCCTGCCCGAGGACGTGCGCGAGGTCTACTTCGAAGCGGTCGGCGTGATCCTGACGCTGATCCTGCTCGGCCGGCTCCTTGAGGCCCGTGCGAAGGCCGGCACCGGTGAGGCCATCCGCGCCCTGCTGGGCCTGCAGGCCCGCACCGCCCGCGTCGTCCGGGACGGCGAAGAGACCGAGATCCCGGTCGAAGAGGTGGCGGTCGGCGACGAGGTCGTCATCCGGCCCGGCGAGAAGATCCCCGTCGACGCCGAGGTCCTGTCCGGCTCCTCCGCCGTGGACGAGTCGATGGTCACCGGTGAGCCCATGCCGGTGACCAAACGGGCCGGGGACACCGTCATCGGGGCCACCGTCAACGGCACGGGGTCCCTGCGCGTACGGGCGGCCAAGGTCGGCGCGGACACGATGCTCGCCCAGATCGTCCGCCTCGTCCAGGCCGCGCAGGCGTCCAAGGCCCCCATCCAGCGCCTCGCCGATGCGGTTTCCGCCTACTTCGTGCCCGCCGTCATCGCCATCGCGATCGCCACGTTCGCCATCTGGTTCACCCTCGGCCCGGCCCCGGCCCTCACCCTGGCCCTGGTCTCCGCGGTTGCCGTACTGATCATCGCCTGCCCCTGCGCTCTAGGGCTCGCCACACCGCTGTCGGTGATGGTCGGCACCGGCAAGGGCGCCCAGGCCGGCATCCTCATCCGCTCCGCCGAAGCCCTGGAGACCGCCCACACGCTCGACACGGTCGTACTCGACAAGACCGGCACCGTCACCGAAGGCCGACCGGTCCTCACCGACATCCACACCGCAGACGGCTTCAGCGAGAGCGAGCTGCTGCGCCTGGTGGCCGCCGCCGAGGAGGTGAGCGAACACCCCCTGGCCCAAGCCGTCGTCACCGGAGCCCGCGAGCGCGGGCTGACCTGGCCGGCCTCGACCGGCTTCGACTCCGTCACCGGCAAAGGCGTACGGGCCGAACTCGACGGCCGCACCGTCCTCGTCGGAACCCGGCTGCTCCTGGCGGACGCCGGCATCGACACCACCCCGCTGGCCCCGCACCTCACTCGGCTCTCCGCCGAGGGCAAGACACCGGTGCTCGCCGGAATCGACGGCCGCCCCGCCGGAGTCCTCGCCGTCGCCGACACCGTGAAAGACGACTCCGCGGCCGCCATCGCGGCCTTGCAACGCCTCGGCATCGAGGTCGTCATGCTCACCGGCGACAACGCCCGCACCGCCGACGCGATCGCCTCCGAGGTCGGCATCACCCGCGTGCTCGCCGAGGTGCTGCCCGAGCACAAGTCCGACGAGATCCGCCGCCTGCAGGACGAAGGCCGGACCGTCGGCATGGTCGGCGACGGCATCAACGACGCCCCGGCACTGGCCGCCGCCGACGTCGGCCTCGCGATCGGAACCGGCACCGATGTCGCCATCGAAGCCGCCGACATCACCCTCATCTCCGGCTCCCTCACCGGAGTCGTCACGGCGATCCGCCTGTCCCGCGCCACCATGCGCAACATCCGGCAGAACCTGTTCTTCGCGCTGATCTACAACGCCGTCGGCATCCCCCTCGCCGCCGGACTCCTCTACCCCCTGTGGGGCATCCGCCTCAGCCCGATCATCGCCGCCGCGGCCATGGCGCTGTCCTCCCTGTCCGTCGTCACCAACTCCTCCCGCCTGCGCCGTTGGCACATCACCCCGCTCCCGCACTCCGCTCCGGCCCGCACCCAGCCCCGCGTCGAAACCCCGGCCGACCACCAGGTGGCCGGCGGCCCTTCGGAATCCCCGCCCCATCAGGCACCTGGCGGCGGGCAGCACCAGCATCCAGACTCGGGCCGGTCGGCCCACGAGGTCGTGGACCCCGTGTGCGGCATGCACCTGGATCCGGCCCATGCTGCGGAACACAGGGCCACCAGTACGGGCATCTACTACTTCTGCTCCGGCCACTGCGCTGCCGCGTTCGACCAGGCCCCACCGGATGTTTCGACGGCCGGCGGCGCCTCCACCCCGAAACCCGGAGGATGACCACCCACTCCCGGCCTTCCGAGTCGTGGTGGCAGCTGGCCGATCTGCCGGAACAGCTGGCCGCCCACGGCATCACCGCAGTCTGCTGAACGACCCCGCCGGACGTTCGGCCTGTTCGCACTCCCACGCCGAGCATGCGTGCGTCCGGCGCCGGTTCCCAAACCGGGCTCCCCCCAGCCCGGATGCGGGTGACCCCCTGGGCTACCTCGCTCATTTCTGCCGGCGACGCCGTCAGCCGAGGGAAGCCATGAGGTCGTTGCACGCCTGTTCGCACGAGCGGCACGCCTCGGCGCAGATGCGGCAGTGTTCGTGCATGTCCGCGTGGGAGGCGCATTCGTCCGCACACGCCTTGCAGGCGACGGCGCAGGCGGTGAGGAGGGCTCGGGTGATGTTGGCGTCGTACCCGGTGTGCCGGGAGAGGACGGCGGCGGTCGCGGTGCAGATGTCGGCGCAGTCCATGTCGGTGCGGATGCACTTGGTGAGGTCGCCCACCATCCCCTCGGAGAGACAGGCGTCTGCGCAGGCCGTGCACGCCTGGGCGCAGGCGAGGCATTCCTCGATGCAGCGGGCGAGCTTGTCCTGGTCGACGTTGCCGAGGTCGGCCGGGTAGCTGTGCAGCATGTCTTTGACGGGCGCGTTCATGACGACGGCCCTCACTTTCCCGCCGCCGACCGGAGGTGAGGTGCGCCTTCGACGAAGCCGTACGGCGTCCTAGGGCCAGGATCACACCGGCCCTCTTACGGCGCACCGCAACGCTGCGACCAGCGAGAACGGTCACCGAGCGACGCCGGTTGCCGTCGAATCCCGTAAGCATCAGGCCCTGGCTGCGGTTTTGGGGCGCGCGAGCCCCGGGGATCCATGCCTGCGCTCAGAGATCCGGACGAATCCTGAGCGGCCACCCGGTGCCTTTCCCCGAAGGTGGGGTCGTGCCGTAGCAGGCGGGCGCGGCCCCCGGCGAGGATGCCCGTCATGACCACGGACCAGAACCTCGTTCCCCTCCGCTCGACGCACGCAGCGCCTGTGGTGTTCGGTGCGGGGGCGGCCATCGGGGTTCTGGGCGGGATGATCGGGTTGGGTGGCGCGGAGTTCCGGCTGCCGCTGCTGATCGGCGTCTTCGGGTTCGCCGCGCTCTCGGCGGTCATCCTGAACAAGGCGATGAGCCTGGTGGTGGTCCTGGTCGCCCTGCCGGCCCGGCTGGCGGCGGTGCCGGCCGCCGAGGTGGCCGCGCGCTGGCCGGTCGCGGTCAACCTGCTGGCCGGCAGCCTGCTGGGGGCCTGGGCCGGAGCGTCTTGGGCGGTACGGATGCGCAGCTCCACCCTCTACAAGGTGCTGGCCGCCCTGATGGTGCTCATGGCGGCCGCGCTGCTGGTCACGCACACGACCACCCTGGACACGCTCGCGCTGCCGCTGTGGGCGCAGGTGCCCTGCGGGGTCGTGGCCGGGTTCGGCATCGGGGTCGTCGCGGCGATCATGGGCGTGGCCGGGGGCGAGCTGCTGATCCCGACGATCGTGCTGCTGTTCGGGGTCGACATCAAGACCGCCGGAAGCCTCTCCCTGTTGGTGTCCCTGCCGACGATGCTCGTGGCCTTCGCCCGCTACAGCCGTGACGGCAGTTTCGCGGTGCTCGGCGCGAACCTCCGCTTCACCGTGATCATGGCCTCTGGATCGGTGGCCGGTGCGGTGATGGGCGGCCTGCTCCTCGAGGTGTTCCCGGACCTGGTACTCATCCCCGCGCTGGCCCTGATCCTGCTTGTTTCCGCGGCAAAGCTCGCCCGTCACAAGTGACGTTGCCGAGACTCGGCATAAGGCTCGCCGTGGGCGCCCGCCGGTGGCGGGCGCGGCCGCGCCGGCGAGCGCGAGCAGCACGAGCAGCCCGGCCCACTGCCGGGCCGAATGATGCGCACTGTGCCCGGCCATGGGACGGGATGCAATCGGCCGTGCTCAGCGGGGATCGCGCAGGCCCGCCAGAGTGAGCTGTACACATCTGCGGAATCGGCATAACGGTGTGCAACCTGCTCACCGGAGTGGCACTGGACGCCGCACGCAGCGCCGGGGTGCCGGCACTCCCCTGGGCGGCGTTGGGGCTGCTCGGCCTGGCCTGCGCGGCGGCGCTCTACGCGCTGCACCGTACGGGTCGGCTGTCACCTGCCCAAGCCGAAGGAGGACGTCAACCCGTAGCCGCCTGACCGGAGCCGGGACGTACGGACAGGGTGCCGACGGCCACAGCCGCCCCCTGCCGCGGCTCGCATGCTGACGCAGGCCGCGCCGCACAGGCGTACAGGTTGCGGTGAGGTCGGCGGAGCATCGCCGACCGCACCGTCCGCGCCCGGCCAGTTCTTGTCCATCAGCTACACCCCCTATGGGTATTCATCAGTAGGGCCAGTCGACGTCGCCTCGCCACCCGCGGATGAGGCCGCTTACGATGCGGACATGCACGTCCAGGTGAAGCGAGCGAAGAAGCCCCTCGGGCTGCGCTCGTACCTGCTCCTCGTCCTCGCCGTACTCGCGGGGCTGGTGGCCATGCATGGCCTGGGGCCTGGCGCTTCCGTCCCGGCGGGCGCCCACGCGGCGGCCGGTTCCCACCACGCGTCGGCCGCCGGCCACGGAAAGATCGCCTCCGATGCTCCGTGCCACGACGGCTGCGTTCACGCCGGCGATCCGATCGACGACGGACGCGGCGGGCATGCCGAGCACGCCGATGCGACGTGCGCGGCCACCGGCACGGCCGGCGCACCGGTCCTGCCCGCGCCTGCGGTCCTGCCCGGCATCACCGACACCGAGGCGGTCCTCGCTCACGGGATCGTCCCCGACGCCACGGCTTGCGGGCGGGCCCCGCCGTCACTGAGCGAACTGCAACTCCTGCGCATATAGGGCGGCCCCGGCATACCCGGCCTCACGCGGCCGGTGACATCGCCCCTCAGCCCCGCCTTTCCTCAGTACGTCCGCATGCGCGCGTGCCTCACAGCAGGAGTTGCACCACCATGACCACCAAGCGTTCCCTGATCCGCCGCGCCACCGCAGTGGCCGCGGCCGCCACCGCCGCCCTCGTCCTTGCCGCCTGCGGCGGCAACGGCGACGACAACAGCTCGACGCACAACGGCCACAACGCCGCCTCGCCGTCCGCCTCCGCGCCGGCGCAGCAGGGCGACCACAACGCGGCCGACGTCGCGTTCGCCCAGGGGATGATCCCCCACCACCGCCAGGCCATCGAGATGGCCGATCTCGCCGCGACCCGCGCCGAGTCCGCCGAAGTGAAGAAGCTCGCCAGCGAGATCAAGAAGGCCCAGGACCCGGAGATCAAGACCCTCTCCGGCTGGCTCACCTCGTGGGGCGAGCAGCTCCCGGCCGAGGGCCAGGGCCAGGGCCACGGCGGGCACGACATGTCCGGGATGATGTCGGCCGAGGAGATGCGGCAGCTGGAATCCTCCTCCGGCAAGGCGTTCGACACCGCCTTCCTGACGATGATGGTCAAGCACCACGAGGGCGCCGTCGCCATGGCCAAGACCGAGCAGTCCGACGGGACGTACCAGCCCGCCAAGGACATGGCCGGAGCGATCATCACCTCCCAGAGCGCGGAGATCGCCCGGATGAACACCCTCCTCGGCAAGAGCTGACCCGCATCAGCACGCCGGTGCGGGCAGCCGGCAACGACTGCCCGCACCCCCGCCGGCCCACGCACCTTCCTCGGCAGTGGCCACCCCTCACCCACCGACCCGACGGCGACCTCACCGCATCTGGGCCTGATCCGCAGCACCGATGCGGGACAGACCTGGACCACCGTCTCCGCCGGAGGCGACGCCGACTTCCACTCGCTCCAGCAGGCCGGTGAAATCGTCTACGGCCTCGACAGCCAGACCTCGCAGATCCGGGCCAGCAAGGACGCCGGCGCCACCTGGGAGCGGCGCGCGAAGATCCCGGGCGGCGATCTCGCCGCCCACCCGGAGGCACCGCAGGAAGTGTGGGCGACCACCCCCGACGGGCTGCTGCACAGCACCGACGGGGGCACAAGCTTCCGGCCCGTAACCGGAGCCCCCGCCCTGGCAGCCGTGGAGCGGCCGCCCCCGACCAGCTGATCGCCCTCGCGGCCAACGGGAAGGTCCTGGCCGGCGGGGACGGCACGTCCTGGACCGAACGCGGCCACCTCCCCCAGGGCGCGCAGCCCGCCGTACTGACTGCGGCAAGCCCCGCGCACCTGCCGGCCGCCGACACGAACGACTCCGTCTACGAGTCCCAGGACGGCGGCCGCACATGGACCGTCGTGCACCGGCCGGGCCACACGAGCACAGGGCACTGACCCCGCGGATCACACCACCGGCGGCTGCCCGGCACCACCGAGCAGAACGGCCAGCAGCCGCCCTGTGATCGCCTTCGGATCGTCTCCGCGTCCGGGAACGCGTGTCATCAGCAGGTGGTGAATCGTGCCGACGAGCGCGAGCGCGATGGTGGCAGCGTCGGCACCGGCGGGCAGCCGGCCGCCGCGCTGCTCCGCCTGCAGGTAAGCGGTGAAGGCGTGCTGAATCGCGTCGAAGGCGGGCGCGCCGGCCTGAAAACCCTCCCGGGTGTGCAGCGCGGCCGCCGGGCGGGTCATCGCCAGCCCCACCACCGCCGGAGGCAGGGCCTCCAGCAGGGTGAGAGCGATGTCCTGAAGATTGGCCGCCACCGTGGCCCGCCCCACCTTGGCCTCCAGCGCCTCGGCCCGGCGGGCGCTGCGCGCGAACCGGTCCAGGACCAGCTCGGCGACGAACTCGTCCAGGCCGGCGAAGTGCGTGTGCAGGACGCCTTTGCCGCACTCCGCCTCCGTGGTGATCGCGCGGCTGGTCAGGGCTGCGGCGCCGTCGCGGGCCACCACGCGCTCCGCGGCCGCGAACAGCCGCTCGCGCAAGTCGGGAATCGCCACTCCACGAGGTGACACAACGGCCCCTTTCTTCAAGCCCATTGAAAGTATGGGCGATCGCCCATATTGTTTGGGCACTTGCCCATACTAGGGCCGGAGGGCTGTGCCGCGCTCCGGCGGGAGGGAGTTCACCCATGGGTCAATTCATCAACACCGCACAGGCAGAGGCGTGGAACGGCTACGAGGGCGAGCAGTGGGCCCGCAGCCAGGAACGCTGGGACGCCGTCAACGACGGCTTCAACCAGCCCCTCCTGGACGCCGCGGCCATCTCGGCAACCGATCACGTACTGGACATCGGCTGCGGAGCCGGCCGCACGACACGACTGGCCGCCCAACGGGCGGGTGAGGGCCGGGCCCTGGGGCTGGACCTGTCGGGTCCGATGCTCGAGCGGGCCGGGGCGAGCGCGGAACGCGAGGGGGTGCGCAACGCGTCCTTCGTCCAAGGCGACGCACAGGCGCATCCGTTCGAGCCCGAGGTTTTCGACGCGGCCATCAGCCGTTACGGCATGACGTTCTTCGCAGATCCGGTCGCCGCCTTCGCCAACATCGGGCGCGCACTGCGCCCGCGTGGACGACTGGCGTTCATCTGCGCGGCGGAGGCCGAGGCCAACGAATGGCTCCAGGCGCTGGCCTCACTGAAGGAGATCCTGCCGCTCGGAGGCTTCGGCGTGCCCGGCGGGCCGGGCATGTTCTCGCTCACCGACCCCGACCACACGCTCGCCCTCCTGGCTTCCGCGGGCTTCGAGAACGCCCGCGTCGAGCGCGTGGAGGCCGCCGGGAACTGGGGGAAGGACGCCGAGGACGCCGCGGCCTTCCTCCTCGACTCCGGCCCCGGCCGCCACCTGCTCGGCCAGGTCGCACCCGCCACCCAGGAGCAGGCCCGACGGGCACTGACCGACGCGCTACGCCCCTACGAGGAGGCCGGAGCCGTGTGGCTGCGCAGCAGCTCATGGCTGGTCACCGCCGTACGCGAGGGGAACACCGGCCCCTGAAGGCGGACAGCGCCACGCACAGGAGCATGTGCGCGAAGACCGCGTCAACGGAAGGCTCGGGCGGCTTCCCGTAGCTGCTGAAGGCCGGTGGCCGAGACGTCGGCGGCCTGGACGGTGAAGCCTTCCCGGGCAAAATACAGGGCGTCGCGATGCTCGCATCATGCCCCTCCTGACTCACGGAGCAGATGCCGCGTCACTCCGCCCCCACACGGCGAGGCACGCAGCCACGGCGGAGAGCACCGCGAGCAGCCCGAAGAGCCGGGGGTAGCCACCGAGTGGGCCGGCCAGGGCGGCGCCGGCCCAGGGGGCGAGGGCAGCGGCGATGTGGGCGGGGGCGCCGAGGAGTCCGGAGAGGCGGCCGTAGTGGGTGGCGCCCCACCGGTCGGTGACGGCGGTGGCCTGGAGGAGGGTGAGATTGCCTCGGACGACTCCTGCCAGGACAGCGAGGACGACGAGCAGGGGCAGCGGACCCGGGATGAGGGCGAGCGCTGCCGTGGTCACACCGCCGAGGACGATGAGGGCGAACGTGCGGGCGGTGACCGTGGTGTGGGCTGCCAGGCCCGAGTAGAGGGTGCGGCCGAGGGTCTGTCCGGCGCCGCCGAGTCCCAGGGCCCATGCGGCGGTCGTGGCGTCGGCGCCGCGTTCGGTGAGGAGCGGGATGAGGCCGATGACGACGGCGTACATGGCGAAGCCGGAGAGGGTGAAGGCCGCCGCCAGGACTACGAAGGGGCGGGTCCTGGCTACCGGGGTACGGTCGGCGGCGTGCGGGGCCGCAGGCGCTGGGGACCAGGGGACTCGCAGGGCCAGGGCGTGGCCCGGGACGGTGATCGCGGCCAGGATGAGGGCGAGGACGGCGTACGTCTGCCGCCAGCTGAGGTGCTCCGCGAGGGTGGCGGTGAGCGGGGCGAAGACCGTGGAGGCCAGGCCGCCGGCCAGGGTGACGATGGTCAGCGCCCGGACCCTGTCCGGTCCCCACCAGCGGGTGATCGCCGCGAAGGCGGGCGGATAGAAGGTGGCCGCCATCGCGATCCCGGCCAGGATCCAGCCGAGGAAGAACACGGGCAGGTCGGGAGCAGCCGCGATGGTCAGGACGGCGAGTACGCCGATGACGGATCCGGCGGTCATCACCGCCCGGGGACCTCGGCGGTCGAGTATCCGGCCCACAGGGATTCCTACCAGGGCGGAGACGAGCAGGGCGAGGGAGAACGCGCCCGTGGCCGCGTTGGCGGACCAACCGGTGTCGGCCGTCAGGCGTGGGAGGAGTACGGGGAAGGCGTAGTAGACGATGCCCCAGCTGGTGATCTGCGTGGCGCACAGGGCGGGGAGCACGGCGCGTGGCCGTGACCGAACCCCCGTTCCGGTCACGGCCGCGCCGGCCTGGATGCTGGGCACGATGGTCAGCAGCCGCCAGAGGAGGCGGGGGCTCCGATGGTGAGGGTCGCCGGGGCTGCGCAGCAGCCCCCGCCGGTCTCTTCGGCGGCCTCGGGCTGGTCGAACAGGCCGGCCCCGCCGCACACTCCGGTCTCGGGAAGGGTGAGTTCGACGCGCTCGGCGGCCTCGCGGTCACCGGCGAGGTGGGCGGCGATGGAGCGGACCTGCTCGTAGCCGGTCATGGCGAGGAAGGTCGGGGCGCGGCCGTAGGACTTCATGCCGACGAGGTAGATGTCCTTCTCCGGGTGCGAGAGCTCGCCCGCGCCGTGGGGGTAGACGGTGCCGCAGGAGTGCTGGTTGGGGTCGATCAGCGGGGCGAGCGCGGTCGGGGCCTGGAGGCGCTCGTCGAGGCCGAGGCGGAGCTCGTCCAGGAAGGACAGGTCAGGGCGGAAGCCGGTGAGGACGACGACCTCGTCGACCGGGTCCGGTCGGCGGCCGTCTTCGCCGACGAGGACCAGGCGGCCGTCCTCGGCCTTCTCGATGGCGTCGGTGCGGAAGCCGGTGACCGCGTCGGCGTGGCCGCCGTCGACAGCGGCCTTGGCGGCGAGGCCGAGGGCGCCGCGGGCGGGGAGCTGGTCGGCGGTGCCGCCGCCGAAGGTGGAGCCGCTGATCCCGCGCCGGAGGATCCAGGTCGCGTGTGTCCCGGCCCCGTCGGCTTCGTTCTTGGCGAGGTCGGCGAGGTAGGCCAGAGCGGTGAAGGCGGAGGCACCGGAGCCGATGACGGCGGTGCGCTTGCCGGCGTAGCGGGTGCGGACGGCGGGGTCCTTGAGGTCGGGGACGCGGTACGTGATGCGGTCGACCGCGCTCTTCTCGCCGAGTGCGTGCAGGCCGCTGCCGCCGGCCGGGCTGGGGGTGGACCAGGTTCCGGAGGCGTCGATGACGGCGCGGGCGAAGATCCTCTCCTCGCGGCCCTCGAGGCTGGTGAGGTGAACGACGAAGGGCTGGCTCTCACGGTCGGCGTCGACGATGCGGTCGCGGCCGGCGCGCGAGACACCGGTGACGGTCGCGTTGTAGCGGACCCGGTCGCCGAGGACGTCGGCCAGGGGCTGGAGGTAGAGCTCGGCCCAGTCGCCGCCGGAGGGGTAGGTGGCACCGTCCGGCTTCACCCAGCCGGTGGGGGCGAGGAGCTTCTCGGCCTCGGGGTCGACGACCTCGGACCAGGTGGAGAAGAGGCGTACGTGCGACCAGTCGCGCACCGCGGACGCGGCGGCCGGGCCGGCCTCCAGGACCAGGGGCTCGATGTCCCGCTCGATGAGGCGGGCGGCCGCGGCGAGTCCGATCGGGCCGGCGCCGATCACGACGACGGGCAGGGCTTCGGTGGATGCGTTCACGGCGGGCTCCCCAGTTGATTCGACGTCTGTCGATGTCCTGACGCCTCCAGAGTGGACCTTGGATCGACGTTCGTCAACATAGACAGCTGTCGAAATTTGGCGGATGATGGGGCCATGACTACGAAGGTGTTGCCGCTGCTGGAGCCGGAGGCCATGGCGGCGTGCTGCCCGCCACTGTCCGAGCGCCCGCTGACGGCCGAGGAGGCCGAGCGGACAGCCGTCATGTTCAAGGCACTGGGCGACCCGGTCCGCCTGCGGCTGTTCTCGCTGGTCGCCTCGCACGAGGGCGGCGAGGCATGCGTGTGCGACATCTCCGACGTGGGCGTCTCCCAGCCGACGGTCTCCCATCACCTGAAGAAGCTGCGGGAGGCGGGGCTGCTGTCCTCCGAGCGGCGCGGCACCTGGGTGTACTACCGGGTCGAGCCCGCGGTGCTCGCCGCCATGGGACAGCTCCTGACCCGCGCGGCCGCCGCATGAGCATCACCATCAGGCCGCTGACCGAAGGGCACGCGGATGAGGTCCTGGCGATCTACCAGGCGGGGATCGACGAGGGCAACGCCACCTTCGAGACCACCACCCCCACCTGGCAGGTGTTCGAGGCGGGCAAGCTGCCGGATCACCGATTCGCCGCCGTCGGCGAGGACGGCAAGGTACTGGGCTGGGTCGCGGCGAGCGCGGTTTCGGACCGGTGCGCGTACGCGGGCGTCGTCGAGCACTCCGTGTATGTCCACCCTGCCGCCCGTGGGCAAGGTGTCGCCATGCAGCTCCTCACCGCACTGATCGGCTCGACGGAGGCGGCGGGGATCTGGACGATCCAGTCCGGGATCTTCCCCGAGAACCGTGCGAGCCTCGCCCTCCACCAGCGGGCCGGCTTCCGGGTCATCGGCACCCGCGAGCGCATCGGCCGCCACCACGGCGTGTGGCGCGACGTGGTCCTGCTGGAACGCCGCAGCCCACGGATCAGCTGACCTCAGCCTTCCCCTCGACGCACGTCGCCGCTGTTCAGGGTGAGCTGGCGGTGGTGGAAGTCGAAGTGCTGCGTCGGGTAGCGGTAGATGTCCGCAAGCGTCATGAAGTCCTTGAAGAAGGGGTCCCAGCGGACGGGGTAGTGCATACCGCGGGCCAGGTCGGCATCGGACTCGGTGGCCAGCCGGCGCTGGAGGGAGTCGAGGACTCGGTCGAAGGCAGCGCCCATCCGGCGCGGCCCGTAGACCTTCACGGCCCCTCGTGGACCCGCGTAATTGACCCAGTCGAACGGCACGGTTCCCGCGTTCAGAAGCCGGGCGAACGCCTTGCCGGCGCCGCGTGGAAGCCGCCCGAGGACACGGACCAGGCCCAGCAGGGCCCGCACGACCATGTAGCCGAAGAGCATGTGCCACAGCAGCTGCCCGTTGGTCCACTCGGTACCGCGGGTGGACCGCGCAAGGTCCGCCTTGGAGGCGGAGTCCAGCGGTTGGTGGAAGGTGCGGCGGGCTCGCTCGTAATCCTCGTACACGGCCTGCCGGTCCATCGCGGTCGCGTTCATCATGGCCCGGCCGTCTCGTAGAGCCGCAGCGTCGCGGCCGGAACGCCCGAAAGGCCGGCCAGTTGTGAGATACGCAGTGGGCTCATGCCTCTAACGTAAATCTTCGACCCGACTCGAAGCTCAAGCCCGCAGCAGCTCCGCGATCTCGCGGGCGGCGTCCCTGGCGGGCCTGCCGACGCCGATGAGGGTGGCGGAGGCCGGGCCGGTCCAGTCTCCGTAGCCGAGCAGATGCAGGCGGGGCTCGTCGGCGGCGCGCGTGCCTGCCGTTGCGATGTGCCCGTGGGTACCTCGCAGCTTGAGCGAGGCGAAGTGGGCCAGGGCCGGGCGGAAGCCGGTGCACCAGATGATGGCCTCAGCCTGTGCGGTCGTACCATCGGCCCACGCCACGCCGTCCTCGGTGAGGTGGGTGAACAGGGGGGTGGCCGTCAGGAGTCCGGCGTCGCGGGCGGTTCGTACGGGCGGGACGGCGACGATGTCGCCGAGGGAGGCGACGCCGCCGTTGTCGGTGCGGCCTTCGTCGAGGGCGCGGCGCCGGGCGGTGGCGTGGTCGAAGAGGGCGCGGCCGTCGATGTCGTCGGCGAGGTAGCGCGGCGGGCGCTGCGTCACCCACGTCAGTGCTGCCGTGCCGGCAAGGTCGGCGGCGATCTGAGCGCCGGAATTTCCGCCGCCCACCACGATCACCCGCTGTCCGGCGAACTCCTGCGGATTCCGGTACTGCACGGTGTGGAGCTGACGGCCGGTGAAGTCCCGACGGCCGGGGACGGCGGGCAGGAAGGGCCGGGTCCAGGTGCCGGTGGCGCTGACGACCGCGCGGGCCCGCCAGTCGCCGCAGTCGGTTTCGACGCGCAGGAGGGCGCCGTCGCGGTGGACCGCCTCCACCCGCACCCCGCGCTGGACGGGCAGTCCGTACCGCTTTTCGTAGTCGGCGAGGTACGAGACGACGTGCGCCGCGTCCGGGTACGTCTCGCCGGCCTGGACGGGCATGAGCCGACCGGGCAGGGAGGAGTACGCGGCCGGGGAGAAGAGGCGCAGGGAGTCCCAGGTGTGCTGCCAGGCTCCGCCGGGTGCGGCCCGGGCGTCGAGGATGACGAACTCGATGCCCAGGCGGCGCAGGTGGTAGCCGACGGCGAGCCCTGCTTGTCCGCCGCCGATCACCACCACATCCGTGCGCTGCGTCATGCCGTGGCGTGACCCTGCTCGGTTTTGCCGCGCATGAAGATGACTGCCACCAGCGACAGGCCCACCACGGTTCCGGCCAGCTGCATGCCGACGAAGCCGGGCACCGAAGCCGGGGCGATACCGGCGAAGGTGTCGGTGAAGGCACGGCCGATGGTGACGGCCGGGTTCGCGAACGAGGTCGACGAGGTGAACCAGTACGCCGCGCCGATGTACGAGGCGACCGCGACGGGTGCGAAGCGGAGGCGGTCGGTGCGGGCCAGGCCGAAGATCAGCAGGATCAGGCCCGCGGTGGCGACGACCTCGCCGAGGAGGAGGTTCCCGGCGGAGCGGTCGTGGGTGGACCACTTCACCAGCGGCCGGCCGAACATCGCGTCGGCCAGGATCGCACCCGCGATGGCGCCGACGATCTGGGAGGGCACGTACACGGCCAGCTCACGGGCGTTCACGCCCGCGCCGCCACGGCGGGCAGTCCACCACTCGGCGAGGGTGACGGCCGGGTTGAAGTGCGCACCGGACACCGGACCGAGGAGCGCGATCAGCACGCCGAGACCGAAGACGGTGGCCGTGGAGTTGGCCAGCAGTTGGAGGGCGACGTCTTGGGTGAGTTCGGTGGCCTGGATACCGGATCCCACGACGATCGCCACCAGGGCGGCGGTGCCGACGAGCTCGGCGGCAGCACGAGCAATCAGCGGGGTGCGGGGCGGGGTGGCGCCAGGTGCGGGCTGGGGCGCGTCGGCGGCTATGACGGACTCCGTGGGGGCGGCGCCGACGGGCTCGGTGGCGGTCAAGGCTGGTTCTCCTCGGGCAGGTGAGGCAAAGCGCGGAAGGCTATGGGCAGGACCGCTTGAGGTTCGCTTCGGCGGTGGCACGCGCGGTCTGGGCGAGGTCGGCGAACTGACCGGCGAGTGCTTCGATGACTTCCGGGCGCAGGCGGTAGTAGGTGTACCGGCCGCATGGCTCCGTCTCCACGACCCCGGCCTCGCGCAGCACCTTCAGGTGGTTGGAGAGGTTCGTCTGCTTGGCACCCGTCTCCTCCACGAGGTGGGTGGTGCAGAGCGTCTCGCGGGCGAGCAGGGTCACGATCCGGAACCTGAGCGGGTCGGCCAGCACCCGGATCAGTTCAGTGTCGACTGACGTCATCATGTGCTGATACTGTCACATCAGCTGAGGCTGACACCAGCCCGAGCTGACCCTATTGGCTCCTTTGAACGGGAACGCCATGTCCACGTCTTCCTCGCCCCTTCTGCCGGACGAACGTCTGGCTGCGGGGGCCGCCCGTCTCGCCTCCCGGTACGCCGGGCACTTCGGACCGGGGGCGACGTCACGGATGCCTACCCGAAGCCGCTGACGGAGGAAGTCGTCCAGGCCGCCGACGTCGTGATCACCATGGGCTGCGGCGACGCCTGCCCCGTCGTGCCCGGCCGTCGCTACCTCGACTGGCCCGTCCCCGAACCCGACGGACACCCCAATCCCCGCAGTTGCCCGATCCCCAAGGAAGAACAGATGTCCTCCACCCCTGCCGCGTCCGTCCTCTTCGTCTGCATCCACAACGCGGGCCGTTCCCAGATGGCGGCCGGATTCCTGCGGCACCTCGCCGGGGACCGTGTCGAGGTCCGCTCCGCCGGTTCCGTGCCCGGCGATCAGATCAACCCGTCCGCCGTGGCCGCCATGGCCGAGCTCGGGATCGACATCTCCGACCAGAAGCCGAAGGTCCTCACCCCCGAGGCCGCGCAGGCCTCCGACTACATCATCACGATGGGCTGCGGCGACGCCTGCCCGTACTTCCCCGGCAAGACCTACCTCGACTGGCAGCTCGAGGACCCGGCCGGCCAGGGCGTCGAGGCCGTCCGCCCCATCCGCGACGAGATCAAGGGCCTCATCGAGGGCCTGATCGCCGAGATCGACGCCAAGTCGAAGGCCTGACCGGACCTCCCGTCTCCGGGTGGGGGCCCGCAGCTCAGGAGTGATCCGGGCGGCCGCTCTGGCCCAGGCCGACCTCGGCCTGGCCATGGGCACCGGTACCGACGCCGCGATCGCCGGGGCCGCGATGGCCTCCTCCTCGGCATTCGTCGTCTCCAACAGCCCGCGACTGCGTCGTTTCCGGCCGCTGCACCGCTGATCCGGGGGGCCCGGGTCGACAGGGATCGGCTGACCCGTTGTCGGCCGGCTCCCAGGTTTTGGGCCTTCGAGTTCTGTGATCTGCTGGAGAGGGCAGCTCGCATCCCTGGGAGGCGTTCCATGCCGCACCTCCGGCTGGCCCCGCCGGCCCCCACGCAGCCCGGTGTCCTCCTGCCCGCGCGTGACCTGGCGGTCGCATGGATCCTGATGGTCCTGCTGGCCGCCCTGGCGTGGGTGCTCACCATCGGGCAGTCCCGCCACATGGGGATGGAGCCCGGCACCATGGGCCTGGCGCTGCCCCTCTTCCTGCTGCTGTGGGTGGTCATGATGGCGGCGATGATGCTGCCGTCCGTCGCACCCGTGGCCATCACCTGGGTACGCGGGATCAACCGCCGTTCGGCCGGACCCGCCCGTGCCCTGCGGATCGCCGAATTCGTCAGCGGCTATCTCCTCGCCTGGACCGCCTTCGGGCTGGTCGCGTACGGCGCCCTGGCCGTGACCGGACACCTCGTGGACCGCGACCCCACGACGGGCCGCTGGATCGGCGCCGCCGTGTTCCTCCTCGCGGCGGCCCAGCAGTTCGGGCCACTGAAGCGAATCTGCCTGCGGCACTGCCGCAACCCGATGTTCCAGCTGCTCCAGTACTCGCGCTTCCGGCCCTGGGCGAAGGACCTGCGGGTGGGCGCGCACCACGGGCTCTACTGCGTCGGATGCTGCTGGGGTCTGATGTTGGTCCTGATTCCCCTCGGCGTCATGAACGTGGCCGCGATGGCCGCACTGGCGGCCGTCATCTTCCTGGAGAAGCTGTGGCGGCAGGGACCCTGGCTGACCTGGGCCGTCGGCCTCGCGTTCCTCATCCTGGCCGTACTCGCCCCCTTCCAGGACTGGCTCTTGCCCGGCCTGGACCCATCGGGTCCGCCCATGGAGCAGATGACCGGGTGGACAGGATGAGAGGTCGCCGTGCCCTCCCGCATTCAAACGAAAGCAACTGTTGCGCGCCTGACTCAACCCCGTCCGGTGGGCGCGCCCTCGGGCTGTTCGCTTGAGAAGACGTAATCGGATACCTCGCCATACGCACCCTCGAACGACAGCCCGAATGCATTTGAACTGCCGGCGGTGCGGCCCAGAGTGAATTCCGGAGCGAACCCGAACATCGCGTTCTTCATCGTCGTGGGCCCGCCATCGGGCCCCCTCAGGGGTTCGAATTCCAGCTCGGTCTTCCCTCCGACGCTCAGCCGGGGCTTCTCTCCGTCGGTCAGGGAGACGCTCGCCCGCTCCACGCCCAGATTCTCGCCGTAGAACTGCGAGAGTTCACCGAACGCACCACCCTCGCTCCCGGACACGATGCGCGTCACCGCATCCGTCTGTTCGTCGGTGGCCCCCTCGTCGATGACCAGGCCGACCTTCCAGTTGCCGGAGGTCAGGTTGGAGGGGAAGTGGTTGTAGAGGACGAAATCCACCCCGGACAGGTTCACATCGTCCAAGCGCCCTTCTTCCACATGGAAGGCGGCGCACCCGAGGCATTCCTCAAGCCCCTGCGGGTCGTGCGGCATCGCATCGACGGCGCAGCCGCACACCACCGCACACGAGCAACCGGCCAGGTAATTGCCGGAGATACTCCACGTCATGACTACTCCCGATCGCTTGACAATTGCCGTCGTCCGACATCGCGGGCGACGCCGGCATCGAATGCGACGGGTGGGGAGCGCGCGGCCGGCGGAGCAAACACACCGGAACACAGAGACGCGCATCTGCTCCGGGCAACGGCGGCATGAGGCGCCCCGCTGCCCTGCCGTGCGACGCAAGTCTCCATGGCCGACCGACTCCACGGCAGATGTCCAGCCCCCGGGAGTTCATCTCCTTCAAGGCTAGACGCGCCCGCCGAGGGTGTACAGGTTCCCGCCGCACGCCCGGACCGGTGCCCACCCGATGGCCGCGCTCGGGGGAAACCCGCGACCCGCTGCTCGGTACAACGCGTTGTACCGAGCAGCGTCCGGCTTCGAACTCATGGGAAAGCACGGAGCCGCGAAATCGGGTTCCGGGAGCCCCTGCCGCGGGCCCCTCCGGAAGGATCTCCGCGAGGCGTCAGCTTCGCTCCGGCTGGCCTCGGGCCGATCGGACCGATCTTAAAACATGCAGGTCAGCGCACCCGTCCGCGCGCCTTCAGCGGCCCCGGCGGGAGCGGCGGAGCGGGGATCGGGGGGCCGTCGTAGCCCTTCACTTCGCCCGTAGCGGGTGCCCTCCATCCAGTCCTTGCGGGCTTGTACGATCTCCTCGTTGCTGCGCCCGATCCAGTTCCAGAACATCTCGGTGCAGCACAACGTTTTCGCAGGTCAAATGGGTTCCGGATCGCTGACGGTCAGCAAACTGTCAGCATCGGAATCCGAGGAGGCCTCAGCGATGGCCGCCAAGACGCTCCCACGAGGCATGGGCAGCTTCTTCAAGGAGTGCGAGCACTCCCCCTCCCGGTGGGCCAAGTGCCCCCACCCCTACAAGGTCCGCTACAGGAACGCCGGCGGCAGACAGGCCGAGGAGTCGGGGTTCGCCACCGAGGACGAGGCGATCAACCGTTTGACCACTCTCTACAAGGCCAGGAAGGCCGCTCCGAGGCAAAACGCCAAGGCCGAGCGCATCGCGGAGTACGGTCCCATGCAGCTGCGGGAGTACACGGCGGAGTGGAAGGACGGCCAGCGACACCTGGCGCCGGCGTCCCTCAGTCACCTGGACTCGCTCCTGCAGCACCACATCTTCCCGGCCCTCGGCAGCCGCAGGATGAGCAGCTTCGACCACAAGGTCGTCGACGGGTTCATCCGCACCATGGAGCGGAACGGTGTCGGCCTGGCAGCCCAGTCCAATGCCTACGACAAGTTGAAGGCGATCCTCCTCGACGCACATCGCCTGGGACTCTTTGACGACAACCCGCTCTCGGGAGTCAAGCCTCCCCAGTACGACCCCAAGCGCGCCGTGATCCCCTCCCCGGAGCAACTCCAGGCCGTTCGCGTCGCAGGCGACGACACCCTGATGCTCCTGGTGGACCTGATGAGCGGCTGCGGCCTCCGCAACGGCGAAGCGGCCGCAGTCAATCTCCGGAACCTCGTGGCCGACGACGTCTACCGCGTGACGGAGCAGGTCAACCAGACCACGAAGACCTACGACCGCCTGAAGCACCGGAAGACTGGCGAGTACCGCGACGTCCCGCTGCCAGCAAGGACGAGAAACACCATCGAGTGGTACGCCGATACGTACGGCAACGTCGACGGCTACCTGCTTCGCCACCCCCGTGACCCCACACGGCCTTTCCAGCCCTACCTGCTGCAGAACCAATGGCAGCGAATGAAACGACGGGGCGATCTCGACATACCCGACGGCATGGTCATCTACAGCATGCGCCACTTCTTCGCGTCGAACTGCCTAAGTCACGGCATTGCAATCACGGATGTAGCCGAGTGGATGGGGCACAAAAGCATCGAGATCACCTTCAAGACCTACCGACACCTCATGCCCGGCACCCTCGGACAAGCCGCCAAGCTCCTCGACCTTGGCCTGGCAGCTTGAACTCACAACCGGGCTGGCCTACGGAAACAGACCTGCAGACTGGCGCTCCGGCCACAGGAGAGCGCTGGTGACGTCGTTCGCATCCGCTGTACTCGTTCTGCGGTGGAAGCCGAAGCCGGTGACTTCCACTTCCCGAGGGCCGAGGTGGGGCCGTGGCCGGTTATTGCGGCGCGAGGTCGGGTTCGGAAGGGCCGGAGGGCAGCGGGACGGGGGGTTTGTCGCCGATGCGTTCCCACCACAGGCCGGCACGGTCTCGGAAGTGAACCATGAGCTCCTGGTCCGTGGAGCCCTGCGGGAGGAACCCTTCGTATCCCTCGCCGTCGCTCATCAGGAACAGCGGCACGGAGAACTCGTCTCCCGCCGACAGGACACCGGAGGACTTGCTCTTGGGTGTGCCCCAGAGCGGTTGGATGTGATGGCGGCCGTCGTGGGTATGGGTGGCGCGAATCACCCGCACTTCCGTCAGGGGGGCGTCGCTGCGGTTGGTCACGACAGCGTGCTCGCGGTCGAGGCGGGAGCTGACCTGGAGGGCCTGTGCTGCGGCTCGGGTGTAGTCCGCCGCTCCGTCCCTGAGGTACGCGCGGATGCTGCTGCAGAAGGCCTTCAGCTCGCCGGTCGGCTTTGCGTGCCATCCCTCATTGAAGACCTTCTGAGACCAGAGCCCCTTGTCGCCTCGGGGCACCTGACGCACCCAGGACTCCAGCTCGCCGCAGGGCACCACGAACAGGCCGAAGTCGGCAGCCGCCTGCAGCAGGCGCTCCGCAGCGTTGTACGGATCGCCCTGAAGGCCGGCCAGGCCGGACTTTTTGAGGTCCCCCCACCGGTCACCGCCCTTGGCCAGCTTGGTGAGCTCACCGAGGACCCGATCCGGGAGCGGGTCGCTGGCCCTGACGCCCTTCAGGAGCGCGTTCATCTCGGTCTTGAAGCCGCCTGCGGAGGTCTCGCTCCGGGATCCGGCCGCATGCTCCCGGAGACATTTGAGGTCCGCGTCCAGGTGCTCGGTGACGCCGGCGAGGCTTGTGACGGCCTGGGCGAGACCAGACCGGAGGTAGTCGAAGTCGGCGATGACCGCGGTGGGGATACCGCACTGACGTAGCCGCCGCGCGGTGTCGGCCAGAGGCGCTTTGCCACTGGTGTGGAGGAAGAGGGTGTTGTCGTGTGCGGCCGATGCATCCTTGGTGGCGTCAAAGGCTGCGGCGTAGAACTGGCAGTCACCGGCGGCTTCGCAGAGCACGACCCGGTCGTAGAACAGACCGGAGGACAGGTTCGAGTACCGCAGCAGGGGAGTGCGCAGCAGGCCCTGCACGGCGTCCGGGTTGAGCAGCCGGGCGGCAGGGGTGCCTGATGACCGGTCGAGACGGACGATCGACACCGGGCGGGCCTGTTCCGCTTCAAGGACTCCGGCGAGGAAGTCGGCGCTGTGCGTTGCGACGAACAGCTGAGTCTGCCCCTGGAGGCCAGCCAGAAGACGGCCGAGGAGGCGCGCTTGCGGCGGGTGCAGAAATGCCTCGGGCTCGTCGATGATGACAAGGGGCGCGGGCCGCACCATCACCTGAAGCAGGATCTGCACGAAGCTGCGGAACCCGTCGCCCTGTTCCGACACCAAGGGCAGGGCCCGGTACGCTGCGGCGACTTCTCGCGCCGCCCCCGGGAGGGCGTCCCGCAGGTCGGGGTGGGGCTGGCCAACGCGGAGTCTGATCCGCTCGTCGTAGCGGTCTACACAGACGTGGTGGCCAAACGCTCGATGCACCGATTCGGAGAAACGCGACTCTGCTGCCCGGTCTTCGTACAGGTACTGGAGCTTGGACTCTGGTGGCAGCAAAGAGTCCCAGTGGTCCACCTCAGCTTCGACCTGCAGGCGATTGTCGGTCCACAGCGTCTGCTTGAGGAAGGGCGCGAGCTCCGCGAGCGTGAAAGACGG
This sequence comes from Streptomyces sp. R33, assembly GCF_041200175.1. Taxonomy (NCBI): domain Bacteria; kingdom Bacillati; phylum Actinomycetota; class Actinomycetes; order Kitasatosporales; family Streptomycetaceae; genus Streptomyces; species Streptomyces sp. R33. The sequence goes on from NZ_CP165727.1 coordinate 1,553,598, forward strand.
CCAGCGGTGCGGGATGGAGTCCTTGAGGATCCTGTCCCCGTTCGGAGAGACGTAGTGCTCAGCCGTACTGGGTGTCCAGCTCCGGTATCCGCGCTCCTCCAGCCAGGCCGTGAACTCCTCGCTGCTCCCGTTGTGCCGTGGGAGGGCTTGTCGGATCCACCGGGTGGTCCTGCCGGCTGTCGTACCGGGGAGCTCGATCTGAGCGTCGAGTTCACGAAGCAGGAGCGACTTGCCGCTGTTGTTGGAGCCGATGAAGAGCGTCATGCCGTCCTGCGGCGGCTCCACTGTGAGGCCCGTATTGAGCATGATCTCGGTGACAGCGAAGGTGATCGCCATGTTGCCCCCCGCACGGTGTGCACGTCGCTTCAGGAGCGACGTTGGTGATCTGCGAAGCGTATCGATCAGCCCATGCGCCCGCCGGAGGTTTTGCCCCGCGGGGATGCTGATCGAGCTAGGGTCCTGCTCAGCCCGCGCCGATCTGGCGTGGGTGGGTAAGGCCCGGGGCGTTCACCCCAGGTAACCCGCCACCGGCTCACGACCAGGTCCCACCACACCCGGGTCGTCAACGTTGTCCAGCACGACCAACCACCCGCCACGCAGGGGCATGGAGGCCCAGCAGGCACCGTCCTCCGCCCCTTCCCAAGGTCAGGGTCGCTCGGCAGCAGGGTCCCAGTAGTGCTCCAGCATCACCGCCGGCCAGGCCGGGGCGGTGATGGGGCCGCGGGGTCCCATCTGCTCGAAGTAGGGGCCGAGATCGTAGATCGGGGTGCCGTTGACAGCGTCAAGGTCGGTGACGTGCAGATCCCGTCCTTCGACCTTGAGCAGCCGGGGAAAGCTGGTAGCCATACGGTTGGGGCGCCGGTGGTTTCGGTGCACGAAGGTGCCGGTGGGCTCCCACTCCGGGTTGTTCCGGGGGCTGCGGGCTCCGAGGTGGAGGTCGGCATCGGATCCCAGGTGGAAGCGCCAGGTGACGATCAGGTGGGAGAACTCCTCAAGGCCCTGCAAGGTGTCCAGCGGGAAGTCCGGGCGAAGGCGGATGATCGATTCGGCTCCCCCCTGGTAGTCATCGGCCGGCTTCTCGTGGCCGCCGACGACATGGGCAACGGCCTCCAACGTGATCGGGTCGTCCACGAAATCCTCCCCTACGACTACCAGCACGGGCTGGGTGTTCCCCGGTCCGGGCCGGTGCTGTGATGGCGCGGTCAGCGTACCCGGCTGATCACCAGGCGGGCACGATCGTCCAGTTGGGCCAGCGACGTTCCTCCGCGGCCTCGGTAAGGAGACAGGGATCGGCGCATCTGGACCACGGTGTCCAGGGCCCGGCCTGACTGGACTCCCTGCATGGTGTCCAGGGCTTGGGACCAGGTGGCACAGGCCGCATCGACAGCTCCGCGCTGTATCTGCACCGCGCCCAGGAGGCCGAGGGTGACCGCGTGGGTGCGGGCAAAAGACTGGGCTCGGCGGGTGCGGACGCTGCGCTGGAACTCACGTTCAGCTCCGCGGAGATCTCCGAGGCCCTGCAGGGTGCGGGCCGTTTCGTGCGCGAGGCTCGCCTCGGAGAAGAAGAAGACTCGGGCAGGCTCGCCGTCTCCGCTTTCAGCATGGCGCAGGTCGTCTTCTGCACGCAGCAGAGCGGCGATGGCCTGCTGCTTGTGACCGGCTGCCGCCAGGCTTCTTGCATGAACGACCCCCAGGAGGGAGCGTTCGCGCGGGCTCGCATCCGTGTAGCGGCGGTGGGCAACGGAGGCCTCGGCCAGTCGGAGGGCTTGGGTGGGATGACCGAGGTCTAGGGTCTGGTGCGCCTGAGCTCGGAGGATGTGTCCGGCCAGGGGAGCGTCGTCGGCTTCGGCGGCCAGACGAAGGGCAACACCGAGCCACTTCTGGGCGAGTGCGTGTTCGGAGGAGTCGAAAGCGGTCCAGCCAGCCAGGTATGCCAGTTCGCCAGCAGCAGTGAACATCTCCTGCCGTGTGCGGTGGTCCGGGAATCGGCCGCCGAGGTAATTGGCGACGTCGGTCCGGAGATAGGCCACGAGGGCGGAGCGGCCGTCCTGGCCGCCGCGGCGCTGTTCACGCTGGGAAAGCAGCTGCGTCATTTCCCGTACGGCGGCCACGTCGTCCGGGCCGACCTGCCATGCGTCCGACGGCTTCCGCGACTGAGCTGCAGTGACGGTGTCCTGCCACCATCGGTCGGACGGCAGGAACATCCCCGCGAGAGAGAAGGCTGCACCCTTCAGGGTGCGGCGGCGCTCCAGGTCCAAGTCGGTCCCCCCGAGATCGACGAGCTGTGCGATCGAGTCGCTGTCCCGGGTTGCGGAACCTGCCTTCTCATCAGGGTCTTTGAGCCCGATGTCGGCTGCCGTGACGACCCGATGGGTCCCTCGGCTGCTCAGCCCTCGCGACAACGCTTCGCACAAGATACGGGTCGCCGACGCCTCAGGGTGCGATCCGCGAACCCACTGGTTTACATGCGAGGCCGACACCGCTTTCAAGTCGTCGGCACCGACCTCGGCCGCCACACGCTGCAGATGCCGGGCGGTCGTTGCCTGCGACCAGCTCAGGTGCCTCAGCACGCCCTCCAGCAGGATGTTGCGCTCACGCGGCACCGGAAGCCCCCGTCCACGAAACGATCTTTACGTGCCTTACGCGGTACCGCACCCTCCACGGGATACCCACGCCGAGTGAATCACGGTTCGCTGAGCGTAACGGTAGCCGCAAGAGCCACTTCGTTGGCTGCAGTTCGGGCATCCCCGGCGTCCACCCGAGCAATCTGCAAGACCGTCCACGACCGCGGAAGAGGAACGAGGTGAAACGATGAACCCCCACCAGATCACGCGCGACAACATGCTCAAGGCACTGGCCTCACCCACCGCCGTCTCGGCCTGTATGAATCTGCCCAGCCGCCCTGAATCCGTGAAAACCGCACGGGACTTCGTCGCGGACCAGTTGGCCTGGTGGGGCCATCCGGACTTGGAAGACGCTGCCACGCTGGTCTGCAGTGAGCTGGTCACCAATGCCGTCACGCACGCCAATCCGGACCCTTCAACGAGCGAATGCATGGTCGCGCTCACCCTGGTCCCCGGAGAAGCTCTGATCACCCAGGTAGCGGACCCTCATCCCGCGCCCCCGATTCCAAAGGCCACCTTCCCGGGCACCCTGGCGGAGCACGGCCGCGGGCTGTCCATCGTCACGCAGTTGACCGCCCACTGGAGTGCCTCCCCCAGACCCGACGGGAAGGGGAAGGTCATCAGCGCCTACCTACTGATCGCCGAACAGCCTGCCTGCGCAGCTCGCACCGGAAGCACTTGCCCGATCGCACGCGCCAGGACCGATCGCTCGTGACGCTGCCCGACTTTGACGATCAGGTCCACTGGACCGGACTCGAAGACTCTGAGGCGGAACTGGTACGCGGCTCCTTGTTCAGTCACACGGTACGCAATGCGCCGCCGGGTGACGTCCCGGACACTCCACGGCCATGCCCCGTGGGGGGGCGGTCGAGACCCGGCACGAGACCGTGCGGCACGGCGGGGCCTCACACCGCACCCCGCGCCTGGTGACGGCCGGCTCCCCTACCCATTGCTGGCACCCGACATCCATTTCTGCCCAAGGAGTTTCCGTGGGTCTGTCGCTACCGATCCCCTCACCGCAAGCCTGCTTACCCTCTCCGCCTCCATGGCCGGGCACTGGGGCGCACGCCGGGACCCTTCACACCGCCCCTGAGGCGGAAGCGATGGCCTGGCGTCTGCTGCGCGCCCTCGCAGTCTCGCGATACGAGGACATCACCGGCGAGGACAGTCGGCTGTGGGACACCCTCAATCGTGTCCTCGACGACGCCCTCGACCCGCGCGACGTCCGGCCGCTGACCGCCAGCATGGCGGTGGCCCTCGGCTCGCTCACGGACCGCGCCTCCCGCCAGATCCGGACGGGGCTCACCGAACAGACTCGGTCGCGAGCACGCTTCCTCCTTCGCGAGGTCCACGACCGGCTGCGCCTCGACACCCAGGACCTTGGCCTCCTGCGCCGACTGGCCTGGATGACGGGAGAGGTCGTTGACGAGGTCCTGGACCCGGCTCCCTCGGACACGACCCCGGCGCCGACCACCGACGAGACGTCAGTCGGCTTCGCTCCAACCAGGTGGGCCAGGCAACGGTCCAGAGGGCCCGCCGTTGTCACACCTCCAGCGGCCTCGGTATGAACACCGCTCCATCCGCTGCGCCGAGGCCTGAGAGCATGCGGGTCCTGGACCGCGCCTGCGTCATCGTGCACCGGCACGTCACCACCACGTACCCGCCAGGCGCATCTCTCCCGAGCACCAAGCAATTGGCCAGGGCCCTGGGGCTGCCGGAGAAGCATGTGCTCCAAGGTCTCCTGCGCCTGGACGCCCGGGGCGAGATCGCCCTGCACACCGGGACTCTGCCGGTACGACTGCGCCCACGGGAACCGCACCCCCGCGACCGGGCTCTACACGGTGCCGTCCGCGACCGGATACGCGCCGGCCACTACGTGCCGGAGCAGGCTCTGCCTACTGGTCTGCTCGGCGCAGAGTTCGGACTTCTTCCGCACCACGTACAGCGCGCGCTGAGGTTCCTCACGGCCGAGGGGACCCTCCGCTTCGACGCACATGGACCTTACGGTCCGGGCTACTACGTCCCGGCGGCTATTGCGGGGGACGAGCCGGCCCCAGACCCGACCGCACCTGCGAGAGGACGACGGCGTGAGCCTCGCCGATGAACGTCTACCCATGGCGAAACCGGTTCCCCTGCAGACCAGCTCCTCCAGACTGTCCGCTATCTGGCTCGGGACACGAAGCCCCCACCAAGGCGATCAGGACGTCGCACGCGCCGTCAGGAACGTCTTCCCTCGCCAACCCGCGGCAGCCAGGATCAACCGTGAGCACCACCTGCTCATCACCGACACCTTCGCCCAGCGAGGGATCACTCAGATCCTGGACCTCGGGTGTGGGTATCCGGCGAATGGCCAGCACGGAGCCGCCGATCCGCTCCTGTCCCAGAACACCCACGAGGTCGTGCAACGGCGCTGGCATGCCGCGTCCGTCACCTACGTCGACAACGACCCCGACGTCGTCAACGCCCGGCGCACCGAGATCGCGGCCACCGCCAGTCAGACCCGCACTCGAACGCTCCTCGCAGACATCACGGACACGGTCGACCTCCTCGAGCAGCTCACGCGGGAAGCCGCGGTGACCCGAGACCGCCCGGTCGCCGTCCTTGCCCACGACGTCTTCCCGTGGATCCCGGACGACGACGCCATACGCCGCTGCGTCGCCTCCCTACGTGAGTGGCTGCCACCCGGCAGCGCCCTGTCCATCACGCATGCAACCGCTGACATGACCCCGACCTGGATCCAGCGGCTCACGGGCGTGTACGCCGAGGCAGGCCTCTCCTTCCGCCCCCGCGGCCACGGCTTCGCCACAGACCTGTTCGGGGACTGGGAGGACCTATACGGCGGTCCCGTGCGTGTCATCCCCACTGCGCGGCACCAGCCCGGCCACCACGAATCGAAAGCCCCCGACTTCCACTCCGCCGGCTACGCCGGAGTCGCCATCAAGCCCTCCGCCTAGAAGAAGACGACCACCATGTACCTGATGCAGCAGTTGACCAACGAGGACCGGGAGCCCGTCTCCCGTCTCATCCGTGACCGCCAGGACCACGACGAGAGAGAAGGCAGGCCCACCTGGGACGACGGCAGCGTCCTTCTCCGCCTCCTGTCCGCCCCCGACCCGGCTACCCAGCTCGTCGGTATGTGGGAGGACGAGCAGCTCGTTGCCGCCCTCGCTCTGCAGCACGGCGACCCTGGCGGTGCCTGGACCGATGACGAGCGCGCCGAGCCCAGCTGGGCGCTCCGCCTGGTCCATACGCACCCGGAACACCGGCGCCTTGGGCGGCTGATCACGCTGTGGGCCGGCGACTACGCCGCCCGCCAGGACCAGCCACCCGCGTGGATCAGGTGCTCGGTCCGCGACATGAATGTCGCGTGGTACCTCGAAAGGACGTGTGGCTGGGCGGCCGTACGACGGCGCCAGGATCCGAGCGGAGTGCTCACCTGTCTTCAGCGCGCACCGGACCACATCGACCACTTCGACCTGATGGTCGCCACGGGAACGGAGCTGTGGGCCGAAGGCACGCTGCGGCAGGTGAGCTCTGCCGCCGGCGAGTGAGCGCCCGGGTGAATGCATCGGGTGGGATTTGTGGTTTTCACGGCGGCGCACGAGGCGCCGTCTCTAGGCTCCAACAACACGACGGTGGGCAAGCTGCCTGCCACAGGCGAACTGGTGCGGGAGAGAACGTGCTGCTCGAAGGCAAGCTGGTCCGGGACCGAATTCCGGAGATCATCCGCGAAGACGGATTTGAGCCCAAGGTCTACGTGGCGGAGCCGACGGAATACCGGGCCCGCCTCCACGCGAAGCTGACCGAGGAGGTCCGCGAAGTCCAGGAGGCGGACGCGACCACAGCCCCGGAGGAGCTCGCCGACGTAATGGAGGTCGTCTACGCCCTGGCCGCCGACTACGGCATCGACCAGCAGCAGCTGGAGAAGATCCGCCAGGACAAGGCCGACCAGCGCGGAGGCTTCGCCGACCGCATCGTCTGGACCGGCAACCGCTGATCGAGCAGCCGCCGGCCCAGACCGGCATCTAGCCCGCCACCCTGCCTAGCAGCACATAGCTCACCCCGGACAGCGAGAGCCTCGGCGCCGAATTCCCCGCGGGCGCAAGCCCTGCGTGCCGGCCAAGCAGCACCCCCTCCTCGGCGCTGATCCCGCGCTGGAAGGTCCCCTTGCCCTCGCTGGACCAGAAGCCGTCATGGTGTCGGGCCCAGCCCCCGGCGGCCGCCGCCTTCGTGATCTCCTCGGGTGAGCGAGTCACCACCAACACGTGCCCTCCAGGCCGTACGAACGATGCGGCGTCCTGGAGGGCACGAACGCGTTCCCAGGGGTTAGGCAACACGTTCAGGACAAACGCCTGGGTCACCAGGTCGTACCCGCCGCGCTCGGGCCGCGGCCACCCGAAGTCCGCATGAGGGTCGTAGCCGTCCGCTTCCAGCCCGGCGGACCGGTAGTGCGCCACGTCCGCTCCCCGTCCGCACCCGTGGTCCAGCAGCGTCGACACTCCGAGCGGGCCGGTCAGGGTGGCCGTCACGGCCCGGGCAGCAGGAGACGGGCCCTGGCGGCTCATGGCTGTCTTGTGCGGCTGGTAAGCCCGGTGCACACCGGGAGCCGGATCGGCACCGGTCAGCTCCCCGATCGAGAACAGGACGTCTTCCGGCGGATCCGCCGCGTCGGGCGTGACCGGGAGATCGAGTAGCAGTGCGGAGTGGTCCGTGAACGCCCGCTCTCCGGTCCGCACCGTGCCGTCCGTGGTGACTGGGGTCTCGGGCGCCAGGTGGTCGCTGAGTAGGGCCAGATCGCACCGGAATCGGCTGAGCCGGCCGGAGAACGTGCGCTCGAAGGTGAACGTCGGGTCGCCCTCGCCCTTTGTGGTGTCCACCAGGCCAGCGGAGTCGAGCAGTTGCTCCAGGGCCTTGCGCTCGGCGTCGGCCGTGAAACCGCTGACTTCGTCGCCGTAGACGCCATCCTCCGGCCGGGGCGCCAGGTTGAAGTCCCCGCAGATCAGCAACGGCCGCCCTTTCTCGCCAGCGGCCATCGACGCGAGGTCGATGAGCTGAGACGCGCGCGCAGCGCTCGTGTACGCGTCGAGATGGACCTGCACGACGGTAAGCCAGCCCAGCTCCAGGCGCTGGGCCCAATGCGTCGGCGCCGACACGACCGGCACGCGGACGTCCTCGCGCACCCAGGCGGCGAGGTGGCCGTCGCCGCCGGCGAAGACGTAGCCCGGCAGAACCGGCGGCCGCCGGTCGGCCGGCTTGTACGGCTCCTGAGCAACGACGACCGCAACATCGCGGGACCGCAGCCAGGCCGCGAGGCGGGCCCGGGCCCCGTCCGCGCCCAGGCGCTTGTTCAGGTTGATCGAGGCGAGCAGCATGAAGGGCTCCTTCGGGTCACAGGGGCAGCGGCCGGCCGGAGGCGGCCTCTTCGCGGAAGGCCTCCCACAGGATGTTCAGCGGGTGGGAGGCGTCGTAGGAGTCCCGCTCACCCTTGCGCGCGAACACCCCGCTTACCAGCTCCAGCACGGGGTCGAAGTCGTCGGCGAATTCGACCAGGCGGAAGCCCTCGCCGCCGGGCAGCCGGCCTTGGACGGCGGCTTCGCCTATAGACCGGGCGCAGAGCATGCAGCCGTAGGTCATGCCGGACCGCAACAGTGCCAGTCCGTAGTAAATGTCGTCGATCTCGGCGACGATCTGCAGGTGCGCGCGAAAGTCCGGGCCGTACCAGTGCTCGACGAAGTCCGCGATCACCCCGCGGGAGGGGATGACCAGCGGGAGGTTGCGCAGCCGTTCCACGCCGACCTTCCGGGCCGGCAGTTCGCGCACGGGCAGGTTGGTCAGCAGGGCCAGGCCCTCACGGTGCCACTCCAAGAAGTCGTACTCCGGGGCGACGAGCCCGCCGTCGGCCGGCGCCGCCATCCCTCCGCAGAGCAGGTCCACCTGGTTGGAGTCCAGCCGCTGCCGGAAGTCGCGGGTGCGCACGTGGACCACCTTGAGCTCCACCTCGCGCTCCATGAACTCCGGCTCGATACGCTCCCACACCCGCCCGAGGAACCCCAGGGTGAACTCCGTCGTGCCCACGGTCAGCTGGCTGCCGAGCCGCCGGCGGGACGCCGCGATGCCCTGGAGCCAGTCGGAGAATGTGGCCCGGATGCGGTCGACGACCTCGAGCCCGGTCGGGGTGAACAGCAGCTCGCGGCCCCGGCCCTGCTTGATCACGAGCAACTCTCCCGTGAGTGCCTGGAAGTTGCGGTTGAGGATGTCCAGCTGCTTCTGGACGCTGGACTGCTCCCGCCCGAGGATCCGGGCTGCGGCCAGCGCGGTGCCCTCCTCGTGGACGACGACCAGCGTGCGCATCTGGTCCCAGGTCAGATCCAACAAGTGCGGTGAGCAGCCCAGCAGATCGCCTCTGAACCCCTCAGGTCCGGGCACGGTCAGCGGTCCGGACGGTAACGAGCTCATGCTTCCCTCCCCTGCGTGACGGCGGCGCCGCCAAGCACCCATAGCTTGCACTGTCCGAGCGGACATGAGTAGTGGACTTCACCGCATTTCACGCCCAGAAAACCTCTAAATGTTCGGTCGGACATGGAGACATGGCGAGCTAACCAAGGGAACATTTTCTCAGACGCCTTCGATCCGATGGCGCCCTTCCACTCCACTGCCTCACGCCCAGGGGTGCCCCATGCTCTCAGCCGAGTCGATCAAGCACCTCGCCGAAACGGGAGGGGTGACCTGGCCCGGGGAACTCCGAGGCGACGGCCTGCTGCTGACGCTGGGCAACGTGATCCAGCCCCTGCACGAACCCCGCTACGGCATCGTCGACCTGGCCGACCAGGCCAGCATCGACGCCCTCTACGGCGTGCAGATCGACAACTGGATCACCTACAACCTCCGCCCCCAGCAAATGGTCATCGTCCCCGTCGCGCAGCCGCTCACCCTCGGCCCCGACGTGTACGGGGTGATCGGAGGCCTCAGCCACCTGGCCCGCGTCGGGCTGGCCGTCCACATCACCAGCCCGTACGTCCTGCCCGGCTGGTCCGGCCACCTGGCCCTGGAGCTCGTCAACCACGGCCCGGCCACCCTCCGCCTGCACGCGGACATGCCGGTCGCCCGCCTCCTCCTCCCCCGTGGCGGCGGCCCCGTCCCCTCCGCGCACCCCTTCTATGGCGACCCCACCCACCTGAAAAGCCGCTACGCCGACGAGTTCTTCGCCGGCCCGTCCGAGAGGTGAGACCCATGGACGACTGCCAGTTCTGCACCGAGTTCAACGAGCGAGCGCCCAAGACCCGCATCATCACCGAGGCCGACGGCTGGGTGCTGCTGCCCACCATCGGCTGCCTCACCCCGGGCTACACCCTCTTCATGCCGCTGGAGCACCTCGACGCGGCCGCCGACTTCCCCGCCACCGACCTCCACAAGGTCGAGGTCGGCCTGGAGACGATGCGCGCCCTGGTCCAGAGCCACTTCGGGCCGGCCATCGTCGCCGAGCACGGCCCGCGGGACTGCGAGCGCGGCGCGTCGTGCTGCAGCCACGTCCACCTCCACATCATCCCCGTCAAGGACGCCGACGCCATCCTCACCGCGTACGAGGAGGTCGGCGGCCCGGGCCGGCGGCTGGACTCCCTCACCGACCTCCCGGCCGCCGCGGAGAGCTCCTACCTCTATCTCTCGCCCCGCCCGGGCGAACACCACTACTGGCCGGCCGACGGCCGCTTCCAGCGCCAGTTCGTCCGCCGCGTGGTCGCCGACCAGCTCGGCATTCCCGAGCAGTACGACTGGCGCGACCACCCCTTCAGCGACCACCGGCAGCTCACGTTCGACACCCTGACCGCGGCCCTTGCCACCGGCGCCTGACGACGCAGAGGGGGACACCCTGTGACCACTACCCTGCCCCGCCCGCTCCACAGCCTCGGCCACCAGGAACTCGACCGCGCCGCGCGCGACCGCCGGTGGCCGAAGTGGGCCACCATGGCCGTCCTGCACAGCGTCGGCCTGCCCACACTCAACGCAACTCTCTTACGCCCCGGCCAGACCCCCACCGAGATCTGTACCGCTGCCCGCGTCCTCGCGGCCGCCCTCGACACCGACCGCCTGATGATCCGCTCCGACGGCGGCGTCGAACGCAAGCAGTACTACCGCGGCGGCAACACCTTCCCCGTCGCCGACATCGCCCAGCGCGCTGCACCGCTCCTGGACGCCGGGCGCGCGGTCATCCTCGCCGGCCCCACCAACCGCTTCACCAACAAGCTCACCGTGATGGTCCGTATGGACCGCCCGGGCCCGGGCCAGCCGGGCACCTTCACCCTCGAAGGACTCGGCCCCGGCTACGACGTCGCCGACCTCACACGCGGTGAGCTCCCCCCGCAGGTCACCGCCCAGCTCAACGACGTCGACTGGGACACCTACGGCACCCCCCGCTGGCACGAGTGGACCATCACCGGCGACCGGTGCCCCGGCGGCGAAGACGCCCGCCGACGGCGCCGCCTGGAGCGCCTCGCCTCCCAGACCCTCAGCGACGGCGGCCAGCTCTCCGGAACGCCTAGCGCCGAGAACGCCGAAGCCTGGCTCCGCGGACGCGGCTTCCTCCACCTCTTCGGCCCCCAGAGCCCCCAGCCGGCCATGATGCGCCGCGCGGGCAGGCTGTTTGAGGACTCCTTCGTCCTGACTCGCGCCCAGCCCAACCGCAACTGGCGCTGCCTGGGCACCGCCTTCAGCGTCTTCGCCGACGCGCGCACCGTCTACTGGGACCTCGTCGACGGCGAGCGCAAGTACGCTGCGGCTGCGGCCCCCACCCGCCGAGCGAAGGGAGCGGCCGCATGACCGACCGGCCGATCTACCTCGACCACCAGGCCACCACCCCGCTCGACCCTCGCGTGCTCGACTCGATGATGCCCTTCCTCACCGACCAGTTCGGAAACCCCGGTAGCGCCCACGCCTACGGCCAGGCCGCATCCCGGGCGGTCAGCGCCGCCCGCCGGCACGTCGCCCACCTCATCGGTGCGAAGAACCCCGTCGAGATCGTGTTCACCTCCGGTGCCACCGAGGCCAACCACCTCGCGATCGTCGGCGGTTCCCTGGCCGCCCGGCCCCACGGCGGGCACGTCGTTACCACCGCCATCGAGCACAAGGCAGTCCTCGCCGCCTGCCAGTACCTCGTCGACCACCACGGCTACACCTGCACCCGCGTCGACGTGGACAGCCACGGCAGCGTCCGGCCCGACGACGTCATCGCCGCACTCAAGCCGGACACCGTCATGGTGTCGGTCATGCACGCCAACAACGAGATCGGCACCATCCAGCGGATCGAAGCCATCGCCGAGGTCGTCCACCACCGCCGAATCCTGATGCACACCGACGCCGCACAAAGCGCTGGCTACGGCCTCATCGACACTTCCGGGCTCGACGCCGACTTCGTCTCGCTATCCGCCCACAAGCTCTACGGGCCGAAGGGCATCGGAGCACTGTTCGTCCGCGGCCGCACCCGCCTTACCGCCCTCCAGACCGGCGGAGGGCAGGAGCGGGGGCTACGCGCGGGCACCCTCAACGTTCCCGCCATCGTCGGCTTCGGCGCCGCCGCAGCGCTGATCACGACCGACACCGTCACCCCCAATGGAGAGATCCGGGCGCTGCGTGACCGCCTCGCACAGCGGCTCTGTGACGCGATCCCGGGCTCCACCGTCAACGGCCACCCTCGGCGCCGGCTGCCGGGCAACCTGAGCATCACCCTCCCGGCCGTGGAAGCCGCCGACCTCCTAGACCACATGCCGACCCTCGCCGCCTCCACGGGCTCCGCCTGCAACACCGGCTCCGCCGAACCTTCCCACGTCCTCACCGCGATCGGCCTGTCCCGGGCCGCAGCCCGCCGGACCCTCCGCCTCGGCCTCGGCCGCACAACCACCGGCTCCGACATCGACCTGGCCCTCAAGATGATCGTCGGCGCCGCCGCGCACCCGCTCATGGCCTGTACGCCGGTCGGTGGAATCGACCAGTTTCGGTAGCCACCGCCTCCAAGCCGGCGCCACCACCGTTCCGGACCGTTTGGGGTCAGAGTTGCCCCCTTCGGCCGAGGATGTCAGAGATCGCAGCCCTCGCCCGAGCGCGCTGACCTCCGATCGGCAAGCCAGTCTGCCAGCCCCTGGCAAGGCAGGGAATGAGCCATGGGCCGGCCCGAAGTGGATCAGTTGCCCGCGTCCTGCGTGCTGTCGGCGTAGCTGTTGAACACGTCGAGCTCGTCCTGCTCGAAACGGCGGATGCCACTCCGGATGGAGTCGTAGCCAGCCACGACGGAGGTCGCGGTGGCGTAGACGCGCTCGTCGTCTTTCACCTCAAAGTGGAAGGTGAGGGAGACCCGCTTGACGTCGGTCACCCAGGCTTCGATGCGGACCGGGGTCTCCCAGGTCTCGAGCGGGTGCTTGTAGCGGATGGTCTGCTCGCGCAGGAGGAAGTTGCGGGCCAGGCGCTCGGCGGGGTCCTTGGGGACCAGCATGCTGAACATGCGCATGCGGACATGGTCAGCGCCGTCGCCCAGTACCTCTTGAAGGTTCGATGGAAGCAGCCCTACGCCACCATCCCCGAAGTCCCCCAGGTCTCGCGGCTCGCCGACATCGCCGTCCCGGACGGTAAATCGTCAAGGTGAAGCAGACGGCGTTCGAGTTCTGGACCCCCACTGCCGATCACACTGCGTACCTCGAAGCGACATCGGGCGAACCGCCCGCCGTCATGCCGAGGCCACGTCAGGTACGGCGTGCTATGGAGGACGGCGACCCGACGTGCCGCATCCGGCCGCGGCCGCGCCGGACAACGAGACCGCGCCGCTCCCCTACATCCCGGCACCCCGCTCACCAGACTGGCGGCCAGGGAGGCGAATGGGGGACTTCGACAATCGAACGGCCCCCTCAGCAGGACGGCGCCGCCACCTACACGCCGTTGCGCCGGGCGTATCGAGCCGCTTCCGACCGGTTCTTGCTGCCGAGCTTGTGCAGCACGGCGGCGACGTGGTGCTCTACGGTGCGTCGCGACAGGAACAGCTCGTCGGCGATCTCGGCATTGCGGAGGCCATTGGCAAGCAGGGCGAGCACCTCCTGCTCACGGGCGCTGAGTCCATCGGGGCCGGTGCTGTGGGAAGGGCGTCTGGGGATGTCGCGCACCCCGAGCCGGCGCAGGCGCCGGGCTGTGATGTCGCGCATTGGTCGTGCTCCGAGGCGGTCGAAGGCCGCGAGTGCCTCTCGCAGCATCCCTTCGTCAGTGGTGTCGGCGAGGGCTAGCGCGGCCTCGTAGGGGCAGCCGATCTCCTGCCAACGCTCCGCCGACTCGCGCGGGCGGCCCGACAGTTGGAGCCGGTACGGTTCTGCGGCCCGCTCCGGGACTGCGGCCGGTCCGTCGGCGCGCGAGAGCCAGTAGACCAGCTCGCCGAGAAGCCACGGCTCACCCTGCGCCGCGGCGGCGGCCAGGGCCGGGGTGACCACCGTGCGTACCTGGTCGAGGTCGCCGGTGTACGCCGCGGCTTCGGCCAGCGCCGGAGTGGAACCGATGATCCAGCCGACGGTCGGCTCGGCGGTGACCATGACCGAGCGGACCCGGTGCAGCAGCGGGCGGGGATCGGAGTCACCTCGGCGGGAGCGCAGCCGGCCCAGCACCACCATGGCGAGCATCCTGCGTCCGTCGTCCACGCCCGCTGTGCGCAGCACCTCGGAGGCGAGCGCCTCGGCTTCGTCCCATCGGCCCTGGTCGAGCAGCGCCCGTGACCGGAAGGCACGCAGCCACTGGCGCCATACCTCCTGCCCGTGATCGTCGCTGAAGGAGAGAGCCTCCCCGTACCACCGCTCGGCCTGCTGGTACCA